>DASTSE010000366.1:0-4582 GCA_035760865.1 Dokdonella sp. | reverse complement strand
GATCCGTTCGGCGAGTTCGGCGTCCTCCTGGGCCTTGAGGAGACGCAGGCGCTCAGCGAGCGGCGGAGCGGCCGCGTGCGTGCCCGTGAGCAGGTCGAGCCAGAGCGCGCGCGCTTCGCTGCGCACGCCCGCATCGGCGTCGTCGCGCGAGAGCGCCTGCGCGATGCCGGGATCGGCCAGGCGCCGCGCGGCGGCGATGCGCACGCCGGCGTCGGCATCCTCGCGCGCGAGGCGACCGAGGCTGGCGACGAGTCCGGCGTCGTTGTCGTGCGCGATCGCGCTGCGCCGCTGCGCGGCGTCCTTCGACTGCCAGCGCGGTTTGCTGAGGAATGCGGGCAATTTCATCGGCTGTGGATCACAGGAGGTTCTTGATGATGTGGAAACCGGCGACGTACTCGCCGACGATGGTGCCGAGCGTGACGAACATGAAGTTCAGCAGCGTGCGCGCGATGCGATTCTTCCACCAGCCGGTCCAATGGGCGACGTCGTCGCGCAGGCTGTCGAAGTCGGCGACGCGGGGTTTGCGCAGCCACGCCTCGACGCCGGCGCTGAACGCGGACGCGGGCACGCCGGGGCGGAACGGTTTCAGTGGCGCGGCGACGAACGCCGCGATCACGCTGAGCGGATGCGCCGCCGCGACGATCGCGCCGAGCGCGGCCGCGCCGCCCGTGAACAGCGTCCAGGCGAGCAGCGCTTCGGTACCTGCGCGCGTGCCGCGCGTGAACGCGAAGCCGATCGCGCCGGCGATCACGAGGAACACGCCGAACGCGAGCCACTTGGGCCATCGCGACGGCGGCGGAACCTGCGACAACTTCTCCACCAGCGGGCGCGGCACCTCGGTCTGGTTCGACAGCTCGCGCTGGATGCCGGCGAGATGGCCCGCGCCGATCACGACGAGCACGCGGCGGGCCTCGCCCGCAGCGGCCTGCTCGCGCAGGCGTGCGGTCATGTAGCGGTCGCGTTCGCCGATCAGCGCATCGAACAGCGGCGGCGATTCGCGCGCGAACTCGCTGAACATGCTGCCGAGCAGGTCGCCGCGCTTGAGCTTCTCGATCTCGTCCTCGCTGACGTCTTCGCGCGTGAGCACGCTCGCGCCGAGTCCGCCCACGATCGACAGGCGATCGAGGAAGCCGACGCTGTGGTAGGCGCGCTTGAGCGTGACGCCGATCTCGCGATCGACGAGCCAGATCGGCAACCCGCGCTCGTCGGCGCCGTCGATCGCGGCCTTCATCTCCGCGCCGGGCTCGATGCCGAACTGCTCGGCAAGGCGGCGCTGGAACGCCGACAATGCGAGGTTCGCGGCGACGAGCCCGACCTTGCCCTGGCGGATCACCTGGAACAGGTCGAGGCGGCGGAACGCTTCGGGGTCGCGGATCGACTGGTAGCGCGGCTCGCACAGCTCGACCGCGACCGCGTCGAACGCTTCGCGCTGCAGGATTTCGCGGACCGCGTCGGCGCTCACGCGCGATACGTGCGCCGTGCCGAGCAGCACGTATTCGACGTCGCCGCGGCGCACGCGGGCCACGGGTTGCCCGGCGAGGGCGTCGGTGGGGGCGGCGTTCATCGTGTCGTGGCCTTCGCTGGCGGCGTTCAATCGCGGTACCGTCGCGTGAGGTCGGCGTAGGCGTCGATGCGGCGATCGCGCAGGAAGGGCCAGATGCGGCGCACGTGTTCGCTGCGCTCGAGGTCGATGTCGGCGAACAGCAGTTCGCGACCGTCGCCGCGCGCCTGGGCGAGGAACTCGCCCTGCGGCCCGGCGACGAAGCTCGAGCCCCAGAACTGGATTCCGCGCGCACCGTCCGGCGCGGGCTCGAAGCCGGTGCGGTTGCACGCGAGCAGGGGCAGGCCGTTGGCGACCGCATGTCCGCGCTGCACGGTGATCCATGCGTCGCGCTGGCGGTCCTTCTCGTCCTGCGTGTCGGCCGGGTCCCAGCCGATCGCGGTCGGGTAGAGCAGGAGGTCCGCGCCGGCGAGCGCCATCAGGCGCGCGCCTTCCGGATACCACTGGTCCCAGCAGACGAGCACGCCGAGCCGGCCGACCGAGGTCGAAACCGGTTCGAAACCGAGGTCGCCGGGCGTGAAGTAGAACTTCTCGTAGAATGCCGGATCGTCCGGAATGTGCATCTTGCGATACTTGCCGGCGATCGCGCGCGAGCGGTCGAACACCACGGCGGTGTTGTGGTAGAGGCCCGCGGCACGACGTTCGAAGAGGGAGGCGACGACGACGAGGCCGAGGTCCGCGGCGAGCCCGCCGATCCGCTCCGTGCTCGGACCCGGGATCGATTCGGCGCGATCGAATTCGCCGACGTGCTCGTGCTGGCAGAAGTACGGGCCGTTGTGCAGCTCCTGCAGCAGGACCAGCCGCGCACCGGCCGCGGCGGCTTCGCGCAGGCCGGCTTCGATCGCGTCGAGGTTCGCCTCGCGGCTGCCGCGATCGGTCTCCTGCAACAGGGCGACCTTGAGCATTTTCGTGGACATGATGTCGGGACGATGATCCAAACCGGGGATGTTAGCGCGGATCGCGGATGGGGGAACGACCATGGGGGCAACGCGCCAGTTGTGGAAGAGGTCGCGGCAGTGTAGGAAGGCGGCATGAGCGCACAACGCGGGGCGAATGCCGCACTCGAGGTCCTCGTCGTCGTCGGCAGCGCCGACGAAGCGGGCCTGCGCGCGCTGCTCGCCGATGCCGGCGTCGCGATCACGACCTGCCCGGGAACGCACGAAGCGGTCGCGCGCCTCGTGCACAAGACGTTCGACGCCATCGTGCTGTACGTCGCCGGCGCGCGCCAGCTCGAATCGGTGGCGAAGCTGCGCGCGCGCGCGCCCGAGGTCGCGATGGTCGCCCTGGTCGGGCGGCAGGACCGCACGCTGTGCGAACTCGCGGTCGCCCGCGGCGCGAACGACGCGCTCGCATGGCCGGGCCTGCAGCCGCTCGTGCTGCAATATGCGCTGCGCCTCGCGGTGCAGCGGATGCTGCGCGAGCGCGAGCAGCGCACCCAGGATCTCGGCCTGCGCACCGTGTTCGACCTCGACGCGCATCCGGTCTGGATCTGCGACCCGAACACGCTGCGGTTCCTCGGCGCGAACCGCGCGGCGGTGGAGACCTACGGCTATTCGGAGGCCGAGTTCGCCGAGCTGAGCGTGCCCGACCTGCGGCCGCGCGACGGCGGCAACGGCCCGGACCTGCCGCCCGCGGGTCGCACCGCGGTCGGCCGTCACCGGACTCGCGACGGGCGCGAACTCGAGGTCGAGTCCTTCGCCGAGCGCGCCGTGCTTTCGGGGCGCGAGGTGCTGCTGCTGCGCGCGCGCGACGTCACCGCCGAGCGGCGCGCGATGCGCGCGCTCGAGGCGAGCGAGCGGCGCTTCCGCGATTTCTTCCAGCACAGCACCGGTTTCATCTGGATCCACGAACTCGACGGCACCCTGCTGTCGGTGAATCCGGCTGCGGCGAACGCGCTCGGCCGCAGCGTCGCCGAACTGCTCGGCACGCCGCTGCGCGACCTCGCGCCGCCGCACCTGCGCTTCCTCATCGACCAGTACCAGCAACGGATCGCGCGCACGGGCGAGGACGCCGGCTTCCTGCGCGTGCAGAACCGCGACGGCGCCGAACTCGTCTGGCAGTACCGCAACCGCCTGTACACCGACGCCGACGGCTCGGCCTACGTGATGGGCTATGCGCAGGACATCACCGCGATGCGCGCGGTCGAGCAGGCACTGCAGCTCAGCGAACAGCGCCTGCGCACGGTCGCCGATACGTTGCCGGTGAAGATCGCCTACGTCGACGCGCAACTGCGCTTCGTGTTCGCGAACCAGGCGTTCCGCCGCGCGTACGCGGCGGATGCCGACACGATCGTCGGCCTGGACGTGCGCGGCGTGCTCGGGGAAGCACGCTACGCGCGGCGCGAACCCTATCTCGGCCGCGCGCTCGCCGGCGAACGCGTGACGTTCGAGGACGAGGAAGGCGACGGCGACGACTACCAGTGCGTCGAGATCACGTTCATCCCCGAGACGGCCGAGAAGGACGGCAGCGTGATCGGCGTGCACGCGATGGTGCAGGACATCACCTCGAAGAAGCGCGAGGAGCGGCGCCTGATCCACCTCGCGCGCATCGATCCGCTGACCGGCCTCATGAACCGCGCCGGCTTCCACGAACGGCTCGATGCGGCGATCGCGCGCTCGCGCGAGAAGGAATGGCTGCTGTCGGTGTTCTACCTCGACATCGATCGCTTCAAGCAGGTCAACGACACGCACGGCCATGCGGTCGGCGACGCGCTGATCCGCGCGTTCGCGACCCGGCTCGGCGAAAACGTGCGTGCGTCCGATGCGGTCGCGCGCCTCGGCGGCGACGAGTTCATCGTCGTGATGGAGGGCATCCCCGACGTCAAGCGCGTGCGCACGATCGCGACCAAGCTCGTGATGGCGATGTCGCGTCCGTTCGAGCTGCGCAGCGAGGGCCTGACCCTCGCGATCGGCACCAGCATCGGCGTCGCCGCGTGCCAGGCGTGCCCGCTGCCGCCCGCGCAACTCGTCGCGCGCGCCGATGCGATGCTCTACGAAGCCAAGCAGGCCGGTCGCGGCACCT
>DASTSE010000365.1:0-9146 GCA_035760865.1 Dokdonella sp. | reverse complement strand
CCCGCGACCGGCGGCATGGAAGTGCAGCAGCCGAGCTGGCAATGCCCGATCCCGGTTTCGGCACACACGACGATCGATGCGCTGATGGACGCGCTCGCGGGCGACGATCCGCTGCACACGCCGCTGCCGGGCACGCCGCTCACGGTCTACGACGGCCTGCTCCACTGCCTCTGATACCGGACGGCGGCGGCACGGTGCGCGCCGCGCCGCCGCCAGCACGGGCCGGCGTCACGGGACGCGCCGGCACGCCGCGCCGGTGCGTTCGCATGCTACTGCGTCGCGAGCACCTTGCGGTGGGCGTGGATCGACATCAGCACGCCGAATCCCGCGAGCAGCGAGACCGCGGACGTGCCGCCGTAGCTCACGAGCGGCAGAGGCACGCCGACCACGGGCAGCATACCCGTGATCATGCCGCCGTTGACCATCACGTAGACGAACAGCGACATGCTGATCGCGCCCGCGAGCAGGCGCGCGTAGGTGTCCTTCGCCTCGGCGGCGATCCAAAGGCAGCGCGCGATGATGAAGATGTACAGCGCGAGCAGCAGCAGCACGCCGACGAGTCCCCATTCCTCGGCGAACACCGAGAAGATGAAATCGGTCGTGTGCTCGGGCAGGAACTCGAGGCGCGACTGCGTGCCGTGGTGCCAGCCCTTGCCCCACAGCCCGCCCGAGCCGACCGCGATCTTCGACTGGATGATGTGCCAGCCGTTGCCGAGCGGATCGGCCTCGGGGTCGAGCAAGGTGAGGACGCGGTTCTTCTGGTAGTCGTGCAGGAAATGCCACGCCACCGGCACCGTGCCCGCGAGTGCGGCGAGCAGCGCACCGATGCGCCACCAGGCGAGGCCCGACAGGAAGATGCCGAACGCGCCGCTGGCGACGATCAGCAGCGCGGTGCCGAGGTCGGGTTGCTTGGCGATCAATGCCGCCGGCACCGCGATCAGCGCACCCGCGACGCCGAGCGTGGTCCAGCCCGGCGGCAGCGGACGGCCGTTGAGGTACCACGCGATCATCATCGGCATGGTGAGCTTGAGCAGCTCCGACGGCTGGAAGCGCACGATGCGCAGGTCGAGCCAGCGGTTCGCGCCACGGCCCTCGCCGTGGATCACGACGATCACGAGCAGCACGACGCTCGCCGCGTACAGCCACGGCGTCCAGTTGCGCAGGGTCAGCGGCGGCACGCGCGCGATCGCCGTCATCAGCAGCAGCCCGAGCACGAAGCGCAGCGCCTGCGAGACGACCTGGCCTCGATCGAGGTCGCTCGCGCTGTACAGCGTCGCGAGCCCGATGCCCATCAGCAGCAGCAGCGCGCCGAGCAGGGGCAGGTCGAGGCGCGGCTTGCGCCAGGTCGATAGCAGCCGGTGCTTCCAGGCGTGGAAGAGTTCGTCGATCACCGTGCCGCTCCTTCGCCGCCTGCGGCCGCGAGGTCGCTCTGGCGCTGTTCATCGCCGGGCAGCCACGCATCGAGGATCCTGCGCGCGATCGGCGCGGCATCGTGGGCGCCGCTGCGACCGGCCTCGAGCGCGACGATCACCGCGATGCGCGGCTCGTCGGCCGGCGTGAACGCTTCGAACAGCACCTGGTGACGCTCGATCGGGCTCGCACTGATGCTCGTCCACTCGGTGCCGGTGCGCGAGTACCGCTCGGCGGTACCGGTCTTGCCCGCGATCGGATAGGGGAAGTCCGCGTCGATGCCGCGCGCGGTGCCGCTGCGCACGACTTCGAGCATGCCCTGCTGCACCGCAGCCCAGTTCGCCGGTCGCTGGATCACGTTGGCGTGCGGCGCCGGCGGCGGCAGCGGCTCGACCTTCGCATCGACGCCGTGCTGCACCGCGCGCAGCAGGTGCGGCGTATGCGGCACGCCGCGCGCGGCGAGCGTCGCCACCGCGTTGGCGAGCTGCAACGGCGTGACGACCCAGTACCCCTGGCCGATGCCCGCGATCACCGTTTCGCCCGGATACCAGGCCTGGTTGAACCGCGCGCGCTTCCAATCGCGCGACGGCAGCACGCCGCTGCCTTCGCCCATGAGGTCGATGCCGGTCGGCTGGCCGAAGCCGAAGCGCGCCATGAATCCGCTGAAGCGGTCGATGCCCATGTCGAGCGAGACCGAATAGAAATACGTATTGACCGACCGCGCGATCGCCTGCACGAGGTCGACGCGGCCGAAACCGCCGCGGATGTCGTCGCGGTACGCGCGCGACTGGCCCGGGATGAAGAACTCGCCGGTCGAGAGCACGGTGTCCTCGGGTCGGCGCAGCCCGAGCTCGAGGCCACCGAGGCCGACGAACGGCTTGATCGTCGAGCCCGGCGCGTAGTTGCCGCGCAGGATGCGGTTCAGCAGCGGCTTGTCGTCGGCCGCGAGCAGCGCCGCATAGTCGGCGCTCGCGATGCCGTTGACGAACAGGTTCGGATCGAAGCTCGGCACGCTCACCATCGCGAGCACTTCGCCGTTGCGCGGGTCGATCGCGACCGCTGCGCCGGCGCGGCCTTCGAACGCGGCCTCGGCCGCTTCCTGCAGGCGCGCGTCGATGCTGAGGTAGAGGTTCTCTCCGGGCGTCGGTGCGACCCGCCCGAGCGGCTCGCCGATCGGCCGATGGTCGGCGTTGACTTCGATCTTCTCGTAGCCGACTTCGCCGTGCAGGCGCTCCTCGTAGTAGCGCTCGATGCCGGTCTTGCCGACATGCGTGGTGCCCGCGTAGTCGCCCTTGTCGAGCTTGGCGAGATCGGCCTCGTCGATGCGGCCGACGTAGCCGACCGTGTGTGCGAATTCCTCGCCGAGCGGGTACGAGCGCGTGAGGTACGGCACGACGTCGACGCCCGGAAACGCCCAGCGGTTGATCGAGAACTTCGCGATCTCCTCCTCCGACAGCTTGAGGCGGATCGGCGTGCCTTCGTACGAGCGCTTGCCCTTGCGCAGCGCGTCGAAGCGTTCGACGTCGTCGTCGCTGATCGGCACGACCTCGCCGAGTCGGGCGATCGTCGCCCGCAGGTCGCGCACCTGCTCCGGCGTGATCTCGAGCCGGAACGCGGCGACGTTCTCGGCGAGCAGCACACCGTTGCGGTCGTAGATGAGCCCGCGCGCGGGCGCGAGCGGGCGCGTGAGCACGCGGTTCGCTTCCGAGCGCGCGCTGAACTCCTCGTGCCGCTCGATCTGCAGGAACGCGAAGCGCGTCGCCAGCGCGGCGAGACAGAGGACGATGATGAGGAAACCGGCGAGCGCGCGGCGACGGAACAGCGCCTCCTCGTGGCGCGCTTCCTTCAGCGGCTTGTAGCGGGCCTGGCGGACGCGGAACGGGCGCATGCGCATCGACGCGGCACCGTCATTCGTGTGCGCGCAGGCGCGCGCGCAGGTCGTCGAGCAGCAGGAACACGAACGGCCACGCCAACATGCCGGTCAGCGGCGCGAGCCAGAACGACGTTGGCGGCATCGGCTCGCCCGAGAACCCGCGCGCCATCAGCATGACGATGCGATCGTTGAGCAGCAGCGCGAGCACGGCGAGCGACTGCTGCCAGACCGGGAAGAAGCGCAGGCGCGCGCGGAAGCGCAGCACGATGAACGCGATCACGAGCAGGCGCAGCGATTGCTCGCCGAGCAGCTCGCCGGTGAGCAGGTCGGCCGCGATGCCGAGCACGAACGCGAAACCGAGACCGACGCGCTCGGGCGCCTCGATCGCCCAGTAGACGAGCACGAGGCCGATCCAGTACGGCTTGAACGGCTGCAAGAGCAGCGGCAGCGGCATCAACTGCAGCAGGAGCGCGCAGGCGATGCTGCCGCCGAACAGCCACGCGCGCGCGCGCAATCGGCTCATTGCGCAGCCCCTCCCGGAAGTGTCGGCGCAGGGCCGGCGAGCTCGGCGGGCGGCCCGACGTCGTCCTGCGGTGCCGGCGGCCCGTACGGCTGCGGCTGGTCGCGCAGCAGCAGCACTTCACTGCTCCGATCGAGCGCGGCCGCCGGGCGCGCGACCGCGGCGATGAACATGCCGCTCTGGTCCTGCCCGACCTGGCGCACCTCGCCGACCGGGAACCCTGCCGGGAAGCGCCCGCCGAGGCCCGACGTGAGCAGGCGGTCGCCGACCTTGATGTCGGCGCTGATCGGGATCGTCGGCAGGTGCAACTCGTCGATCGCGCCGCTGCCGTAGGCGATCGTGCGCAGGCCGGTGCGCTCGACCACCACCGGGATCGCGTGCGTCGCGTCGGTGATGAGCATCGCGATCGAGCTGTTCGGCAGCACCTCGACGATCTGGCCCATCACGCCCTGGGCGTCGATCACGGGCTGGCCCACCTCGATGCCCTGGCTCGCGCCGACGTCGAGCACGATGCGATGGCGGTACGGATCGAGGTCGACGTCGACGAGGCGCGCGAACTGCACGGTGAGGCCGAGGTTCTTCTGCGCGTCGAGCAGCGCCTTGAGGCGCGCGTTCTGCGCGACGAGCGCATCGAGGCGATTGAGGCGAGCCTGCGCGAACAGCAGCTGCTCGCGCAGCGCGCGATTCTCGCTCGCGAGCTGGTCCTGGGTGACGACCGCGGTGCGCGTCGCCCGCACGAGATTCGCGGGCAGCGCCGCGATCCGGTACACCGGCTCGATCAGCAGGCCCGCCGCGCGTCGCAGCGATTCGAGGTAGTTGCCGCGATGGTCTGACACCATGAGGCCGATCGCGCAGGCGAGATAGACGATCAGCCGCAACGTGCTGACCGCGCCCTCGGCGAACAGCGTGGTGGCATTGTCGGTGCGCATGGAGCCGGGAATGGGGAATCGGGAGTCGGGAATCGAAAGAGCGGGATCGAACGCGCCGGTGCGCTGCTATCGCTCCCGATTCTCCATTCCCGATTCCCGGCTATTCGGGCGCGAAGAAATCGCTGCCGTGCAGGTCGATCAGCTCGAGCGCACGGCCGCCGCCACGGGCGACGCAGGTGAGCGGGTCGTCGGCGACGTGCACGTGCAGGCCGGTTTCCTCCGAGATGAGGCGATCGATGTCGCGCAGCAGCGCGCCGCCGCCGGTGAGCACGATGCCGCGCTCGGCAACGTCGGAGCACAGTTCCGGCGGCGTCTGCTCGAGCGCGCTGCGCACCGAGCTGACGATGCCCGACAGCGGCTCGTGCAGCGCCTCGAGGATCTCGTTCGAATTGACCGTGAACATGCGCGGCACGCCCTCGGCGAGGTTGCGGCCCGAGACCTCGATCTCCTTGACCTCGGACTGCGGGAACGCGCAACCGATCTCGACCTTGATCTTCTCGGCCGTCGACTCGCCGATCAGCGTGCCGTGGTTGCGGCGCACGTAGTTGATGATCGCCTCGTCGAAGCGGTCGCCGCCGATGCGCACCGACGCCGAGTAGACGATGCCGTTGAGCGAGATCACCGCGACCTCGGACGTGCCGCCGCCGATGTCGAGCACCATCGAGCCGCGCGCCTCGTGCACGGGGATGCCGGCGCCGATCGCGGCGGCCATCGGTTCCTCTATGAGGTAGACGTCGCGCGCGCCGGCGGATTCGGCCGACTCCTTGATCGCGCGGCGCTCGACCTGGGTCGAGCCGCACGGCACGCAGATGAGCACGCGCGGGCTCGGGCGGAACATGCGCGCGCGATGCACCTTGCGGATGAACTGCTTGAGCATCTCCTCGGTCATCGTGAAGTCGGCGATGACGCCGTCCTTCATCGGCCGCTTGGTGATGATGTTGCCCGGCGTGCGGCCGAGCATGAGCTTGGCGTCGCCGCCGACTGCGGCGATCGAGCGCGGGCCGCCCGGACCGCGGTCCTGGCGGATCGCGACGACCGACGGTTCGTTGAGGACGATGCCCTGTCCGCGTACGTAGATCAGCGTGTTGGCGGTGCCGAGATCGATCGAGAGATCGTTGGAGAAGAGTCCGCGGAGACCTTTGAACATGTGTGCGGCGCGAGCCTTGCTGGAATTCGGGTGGGACGATGCCGGGACGTCCTGTCCGGTTCGCCTGCGATGGTCGGGGCGCGGAAACCGCGGCTGGCCCGCCGTACCGGTTCGGCCGGTGCGGCCGCACTCCTGTGCGTCGGAACGCCCCCGCGGGCGCTCCAAATGCGGGAAAAGCGCGCGATTTTAGTCGCGCGCGGATGCGCGGGCAAGGAATTTCGAGTTAAGAAACCCTTGCGCGAAGCCGCTTTCCCGCGTCGCTCGGTGCCGTACGTGGGGTCGCCCGCGCGGTGCGCTTCGCGCCGAGGATTCCCGTGCGGCGACAGGCCCGGTAAGCTTCTCGGGTTTGGGCGTCGCCTTCGCCCCGCCCCCTTTTCCGGACGCCCTCGATGTCAGCACTGATCTGCGGTTCGCTCGCCTACGACACCATCATGGTGTTCCAGGACCAGTTCAAGAAGCACATCCTGCCCGACCAGGTGCACATCCTGAACGTCTCGTTCCTCGTGCCGCGCATGCGGCGGGAATTCGGCGGCTGCGCGGGCAACATCGCCTACAACCTCAAGCTGCTCGGCGACGACCCGATCCCGTTCGCCGCGGTCGGCCAGGACTTCGGCCCGTATCGCGAGCACATGAAGCAGTGCGGCATCCGCCTCGACCACGTGAGCGTGTTCGAGGACCTGTTCACGCCGCAGTGCTTCATCACGACCGACCTCGACAACAACCAGATCACCGCGTTCCACCCGGGCGCGATGCTCAACTCGCACGAACACCACGTGCGCGACGTCGAAGGCGTGACGCTCGGCGTCGTCGCACCCGACAGCCGAGACGGCATGCTGCAGCACTCGCGCGAGTTCGCCGAATGCGGCGTGCCCTTCATCTTCGACCCGGGCCAGGCGATGCCGCTGTTCTCGGGCGAGGAATTCCGCACGATGATCGAGCAGGCCGACTACGCGATCGTCAACGACTACGAATCCCAGCTGCTGCAGCAGCGCACGGGCTGGAGCGCGGCCGAGATCGCCCGGCGCGTGAAGGCGTACATCGTCACGCAGGGCCCGAAGGGTTCGACGATCCACGCCGGCGGCAAGACCTATGCGATTCCGGCGGCGCAGGAACGCCGCGTGGTCGACCCGACCGGCTGCGGCGATGCCTACCGCGCCGGGCTCGTCTTCGGCCTCATGCGCGACATGGACTGGCCGACCACGGGGCGCATCGCCTCGCTGATGGGCACGCTCAAGATCGAGCACCCCGGCACGCAGAACCAGCGCTTCACCTATGCCGAGTTCGCCGACCAGTTCCGCCAGCAGTTCGGCTACGCGCTCGGCTGATCCGCCGCGACCACCGCAAGGAGTCCTTCCGATGAGCATCCCGTCCCTGTTCGCACGCCTCGCCGCCGGCCTCGCGCTCGCTGCGCTGATCCAGTCCTGCGCGGCCAAGGGGCCGTACGTCGAGCTCGGCGGCCAGCGCTATTCGATCGAGGTCGCCGAGGACGACGCGTCGCGCGAGCACGGCCTCATGGATCGCACCGAGATGGCCGCCGACCACGGCATGCTGTTCGTGTTCCAGGACGACATCCCGCGCGCGTTCTGGATGAAGAACACGAAGATTCCGCTCGACATGCTGTTCTTCGACGCCGATCGCCGCCTCGTCAGCGTGCAGCACGACGTGCCGCCGTGCACTGCGGACCCGTGCCCGGCCTATTCGAGCGGCGCGCCGGCGCGCTACGTGCTCGAGCTCAATGCGGGCCAGGCGCGCAGGATCGGCGCGACGCCCGGGGACATGTTGCAGATCCATCGCTGAACCCTCACGCCGCGGATCGCGCCGCGGCATCCGTGCGCGGCTCGGCACCCGCGTCGGGCGCTGCGGCCGCGCGTTGCGATTCCGGCGCCGCGAGGGACCAGACGCCGTCATGCAGCACGAGCTGCCCGCGCAAGGCGCCGGCGCAGGCGAGGCCGCAGCGGTAGGGCACGAGCAGGGCCGCATCGTCGTCGATGTCGGCCTCCTCGATCGGGAAGAACACACGCACGGGCAACCTCCTCTGATCCGACCCGTGTCCAGTGCACCACGCGCGGGTGCCGCGTCGACGACGCGCGGATGACAACTCGGGGGCAGTCGGGGGCGCGATGCGGGCACTGCACGGCGCGCCGCGCATTCAGGGCGGCGCTGCGGGCACGAGCGGGCCGATGCGGCGATCGAGCCACGCGGCGATGTGCGCGCGCAACGGCTCCGGTGCGCGCTCGAGGCTCTGCACACACGCGAACGCGACCGCGGCGTCGCGGTCCGCTTCGCGCAGTTTGGCGCGCAGCCGCCATTCGCGCTGCTCGCCCGGCTTGATCTGCACCACGCGCAGGCGGTCGCCGAGCACGGCGCCGTCGCGCGCGATCTCGAGGTGCGCGGCGAGGCTTTCGGCGAGGAACTGCGCGGACGATCGCAGGCGGTGCACGATGTTGCGTTCGAGCAGCTCGGGCCGCGCGGCGAAGAACGCCTCGAGCGTCGAGCGGCGATACGGATACGGCACGTGCGGCAGGCGGAAGTAGCGTCGCTCGAAGCCCGCGAGCCGTGCGCTCAGTTCCTGCGCCTCGCGGTTGCCGGCGCGGTCCGCACGCGGCCGCCGCAGCAGGCGGCGCAGTGCGCCGGCGGCGCCGCGGTCCGACTGCGCGTGCCAGGCGCCGCGCAGCACGACGCGGCCGTCGCGGAAGAACGCATCCGGGCCGAGCGGCCGCAGGATCGAGAAGTCGTCGTTGAACACGACGTAATGCTCGGCGAGCCCGCGGATGCGCCAGAGCATGCTGCAGATCGTGCGACTGTTGAAGGTCGGCAGGCAGTCTTCGTGGCCGGCGAAGATCTCGGCGTGGTCGACGAGCCGCACGCGCCGCTCGAGCGGCGTGCCCGCGATGCGCGCGAGCAGCGGCGGCCGCTGCCGATCCGTGACGACATGGATGTGGCGGAACCACGGCGCGAAACGCAGGATCGAGGCGACGCACCAGTCGAGTTCGCCCGCATCGTGGAAGCGCGTCGCGTGCGCCGCCGGCGGTCGCACGCCGCCGTGCCGGGCGAGATACGCGTCCAGCCGCTGCCGGTGCGACGGGTCGCCGCCGTCGACCCAGGGGATGACCGCGTCGATGATCATGCGAGCGATTCCGGTTGCGCGTCCGCGACGCCTCGAGCACGCGGGCGACCGCGCGCGGTCGCGAAGTGTGACGCATCCCGCCGCCGCGCGGCGAGCGCGCAGCCGCGGGCAGCCGCGTACGCTCGAAGTCGGCGCCCATT
>DASTSE010000364.1:0-4045 GCA_035760865.1 Dokdonella sp. | reverse complement strand
GACGGCCTGCGTTTCGACGCGATGTTCGGCCAGTACCTTGCGACGCCGCCGATGCTGTGCGCAACCGCGTGCGGCGTCGCGCCCTCGCGCGGCACGCTGACCGGCGCGCTCGGCATGGGGTGGTCGAGCGCGGATGGCGGGCTCGATCTTTCCTACGGCCTGTCGTGGCTGCAGGCGCCTTCGGGCGGACCGAGCCTCGGCGGCTTCGCCGTCGCCGCGCTGCCGACGCTTGCGCTGCCGGATGGGCCGCTGTATTCGCTCGGCAACGAGGCGTCGCTGTATGCGCGCGGCCGCTGGCGCTTCGAGCACGGCACGGCGCTCGATGTCGCGGCGAGTTACGGCCATGGGCGACTGTCGGCGATCGACGGTCTCGCTTCTCCGCTCGCGTCCGCGGTCGACCTCGACCAGTTGTCGCTGAGCCTCGGTCTCGATGCGGGCTCGCTGCGCGGCGCGATCGTCGGCCACGTGCTCAGCAGCGACGCCCCCGCGCTCGCGGGCAAGCGCTGGACGACGCTCGACCTCGGCGTGTCGTGGCGTACGCCGTGGAGCGGCGAGCTCAGCGTGGGTGCGCAGAACCTGTGGTCGGCGCCGCTGAATTCGCCGCGCGACAACGAGAACCAGGCGCGTACCCCGTACATCCAGTACCGTCAGGATCTCTGACGCGTCTCTCTCTTCCGCGACAGCCTCGCGTCGCGCCCCGCCCCCGTCCCGGATGATGCCGATCCTGCGTTCGCAGGAGGCTCGCATTGCGTTTTGCGTTGGCTTGCGACTGCGTGCCCAAGCACGTCGCGCGTGCCGGCGCAAGTGTCCCCGCACTGCGCTGCGGCATTTTTTGACGCTCGTAACACCATGATCCAAAAGGATTTTTGGCGGATGTTAAGGCGGCGCTCAGGGATTCCCATGGCGTAAGAATGTTGTTAGTATCGCCCACTGCCGAGGGTTTTGGTGGACCGTTTTGGTCGTTCCCATGGATGGGAGAGCACATGTCCCGAGCTGTGACACAACTCTGACGTTGGAGAGTGTAATGAATCATACGAGCAACGAGCTTTTCAAAGCCGTGCGCTATGCGTTGTACGCAGGCACCACGGCCGTGGTCGGTTTGTCGGCCGCGCCTGTGCTTGCGCAGGATGACACCAGCAGCCAGAAGCTGGAAACGATCACGGTGACGGGTTCGAACATCCGTCGCGTCGATATCGAAACGTCCAACCCGGTCGTCACCATCGATCGCGCCGCGATCGAAAAGACCGGCAAGCTGACCCTGGGCGACCTCGTCCAGCAGCTCCCGGCCGTCACCGGCCCGAACACCAACCCGCAGGTCAACAACTCCGGCGGCAGCGGCTTCTCGAGCATCGGCCTGCGCGGCCTCGGCTCGACCCGCACCCTCGTGCTGATCAACGGTCACCGCTACCTGTCCGGCGATCCGAACGCGATCCCGGCCAACATGATCGAGCGCATCGAAGTCCTGACCGACGGCGCTTCGTCGGTGTACGGCTCGGACGCGATCGCGGGCGTCGTGAACTTCATCCTGCGCAGCGACTACCAGGGTGCGGAGTTCTCGGCCGATTACGGCATCTCCGATCATGACGACGGCACGTCGAAGGGTTACTCCTTCACGTTCGGCCAGAGCTCCGACAAGGGTTCGATCATGGCCGGCATCAACTACAAGAAGATCGACGGCGTCCTCGCCGGCCACCGCGACTTCTCGAAGAACTCCGTGTCGCGCCTCGGCTCGACGAGCAGCCCGATCTCGACGTTCGTCGGCGGCTCGCCGTCGGCGCCGTACGGCTGGATCAAGGTTCCGGCCGCGTTCGCCGACCTGTTCCCCGGTTGCGGTCGCCTTGCGCGCAACCCGGGCGCGAGCGGCCTCAACGTCGCGACCGACTACCATTGCTTCCGCACTTCGCCGACCGCGGAAGGCCCGAGCGATCTCTACAACTATGCGACGGTCAACCTGATCATGACCCCGCAGGAGCGCACCGGCCTGTTCCTGAACGGCAACTACAAGCTGACGGACAACGTCGAAGCGTACTTGTCGGTCATGCACAACAAGACCTCGGCATCGTTCCAGCTCGCGCCGGCAGTGTACGGTGCGGTCTACGGTGCGACCGTGTCCGCGGACAGCTACTACAACCCGTTCGGCATCGACTTCGGTCCGACGCTCGGTGACGGCTTCCGCGCGCGCCTCGAATCGCTCGGCAACCGCAGCGCCCAGAACGGCACCGCGAACGACCAGCTGTCGACCGGTTTCAAGGGCTCGTTCTCGGTCTGGAACGACCAGCAGTGGAACTGGGAGGTCGGCTTCGACTACGGCCATGTGCACCAGAGCACGCTGACCAACGGTCTGCCGGGCCTCGACGCGCTGAACCAGGCGTCCGGCCCGTCCTTCCTCGGCGACGACGGCATCGTCCATTGCGGTACGCCGGACAACATCATCGAAGGCTGCACGCCGTTCAATCCGTTCAACCTGCAGGATCCGAACAGCGTTGCGGTGCTGCGTGCGTCGGCGAAGCCGGGCGTGAGCCAGTCCTTCCAGAAGGAAACGGTCAAGCGCCTCGACCTCAACGGCGGTCTGTTCGAACTGCCCGCCGGCACGATGCAGCTCGCGGTCGGTTATAACTACCGCACCGAGTACGTGCACTCCAACGCCGACACGGGCCTGCTGATCGACTTCTTCGGCAACTGCGCGCTCGGCAGCCAGTGCGCGTCAGCCCTGCAGGGTGGCTACAACGTGAAGGAAGCGTACGCGGAACTGTTCGTGCCGATCCTCAAGGATCTGCCGTTCGTGCACGCGTTGAACCTGACCGTCGGCGACCGCTGGTCGAAGTACAACACGTTCGGCAGCACCAACAACACGAAGTTCGCGATCGAATGGCGTCCGATCGAAGACCTGCTGCTCCGCGGCACGGTCTCGAAGGTGTTCCGTGCGCCGAACGTCAGCGACATCTTCGGCGGTGCCGCCAGCGATGCGCCGCGTATCTCGCACGATCCGTGCGAATACGGCGGTGCCCCGGGCACGCCTAACCCGAATGCAGGCCTGCCGGTCTGCGCGGGCGTCCCGGCCACCGGTCCGTTCCAGAACGAAGCGGTCCAGACCGGTTCGCAGCTGAACGGTATCGCGTCGGGTTCGGCGTTCGTCGGCTTCCCGATCGGTCCGGAAAAGGGCAAGTCGTTCGACTTCGGCGTCGTGTATGACCCGCATTGGCTCGAAGGCATGTCGATCAGCGCCGACGTCTGGCGCGTTTACCTGAACGACAACATCACGGGTATCGGTGCACAGCAGGTCATCGACCTCTGCGCGGCCGGCCAGAACCAGTTCTGCCCGCTGCTGCACCGCTTCACGAGCGGTACCAGCCAGGGTCAGTTCCAGACCATCAACGAACCGACCGGCAACCTCGGCCGCGTCGACGTCGGCGGTGTGGACGTCGCGCTCAACTACCGCCTGCCGGAGTTCTCGTTCGGCCGCTTCAACCTCGGCCTGAACGCGACCTACCTGAAGAACTACGACCTGCAGACGTCGCCGGGCCTCGAAGGCAACACGACGTTCAACTACGCGGGCCACTTCATGAACTTCGGTTCGGCCCAGGCGGCAGCGTGCCCGGGTGCGGGCGGCGGCGTCTGCCTGTTCCCGCGCTGGCGTGCACAGAGCTCGGTCGGCTGGCAGATGGGTCCGTTCGATGCGTCGTGGGCGATGCGCTACATCCATCGCTTCCGCATGGGTTCGCCGTCGCCGTCGCAGGACACGCATCCGTACGGCTCGGGCAACCCGACGCTGGATGGCCTGTACACCGACTACGGCTCGACCGTCTATCACGACATCCAGTTCGGCTACAATCTCGAATCGCTCAACACGCGCTTCGATATCGGCGTGAACAATGTCGGCGACAAGCAGCCGCCGTTCCTGTACGCGAACAACACGCTGAACGGCAACTCGGATCCGACCGACTTCGACTTCATGGGCCGCTACTACTGGGGTCGCGTGACGGTCAAGTTCTAAGATCGATCGACGTTGTAAGCTATGCGGCCGCGCGGGTTTCCCGCGCGGCCT
>DASTSE010000363.1:0-14869 GCA_035760865.1 Dokdonella sp. | reverse complement strand
CTGCGGTCATCGAAATCTACGGCTGGCACGACGCGTGCTTCAGGTAGGCAGGGGACGGGTTCATCCGTCCAATGGAGAGAGACGAACATGGGGATCTGGATCGCGACCGCTCACGGGTTGCCGCGCGAGGATGAAGCCGTCCAATTCGCGCTCGGCTCGCGTCGCGTTCCGCTACGCGGCCGCTACCGTCGCGGCGAGTTCGCGACCCGTTGGTGGCGCTACCCGGCCTGGACCGTGGAACGCTGGTGCGCGATCAACCGCTCCGCTGAGCGCGCGACGCATCCGGGACCCGCGGCCGCTTTGGACCATCACCTCGCTGCCGCCATGTGAGCCGCGAGGTCGCACGTTTGGAGCACCCGAGGTTCCCTTCCCTCCCCCGATGCCCCGGCCCGCCGTTCCCGCGCGCGCCCCGCATCCGAGCCTCGGTCCTTTCGAGACTGCCCCTTGGGCAGTCTTCTTTTTTGCGAACGGTACATGAATCGCTCGTGTGCGGGAGCGCGTCGCCACGATGGAGAATGCGGTATGTTCGCTCGATGCCGCGAGGGGCAACGCGACGCGCGGCGTCGGCCTGAAGAGGATCATCGATGGATCTCCTGAACGACGCCGCGCGCGTCCTCGTGGTCGACGACAACGACGCGTTTCGGGCCATCGTCGCCGAGGTCGCGCGACTCGAGGGCTGCGAACTCACGAACGCGGCGACCCTCGCGGATGCTCGCTGCCGCGTCGACGAGGCCCGCTTCGACCTGTTGCTGGTCGACCTTTCGTTGCCCGACGGCAACGGTCTCGATCTCGTCGACGAGATCGACCTGACCGAACATGGCCGCATCGCGATCGCCACCGGCTTCCCTTCGATCGAGAGCGCGGTGCGGGCCGTGCGCAAACCGGTGGTCGAATACCTCGTCAAGCCGGTGCCGGTCGACGCGCTCGCGAAGCTCATGCGCGATGCCTGCGAACGTGCCGCAGCGCGTCCGTCGCGCGCGGCGGCCGCGGTCGCCGGAATGGTCGGGCAGAGCGCGCCGATGCGCGCGCTGTTCGACCAGATCCGGCGCGTCGCGCCACTCGACGTCGGCGTGTTCGTGCACGGCGAAAGCGGCACCGGCAAGGAGCTCGTCGCCCGCGCGCTGCACGAACTCAGCGGCCGCAACGGCCGATTCATCGCCGTGAACTGCGGCGCGATCGCGCCGGACCTGCTCAGCAGCCAGCTGTTCGGACACGAGCGCGGCGCCTTCACCGGCGCGGCGCAGGCGCACACCGGCTTCTTCGAGCAGGCCCAGGGTGGAACGCTATTCCTCGACGAGGTGACCGAGATGCCGCTGGCGCTGCAGGTCTACCTGCTGCGCGTGATCGAAACGCGCTCGCTCACGCGCGTCGGCGGCGCGCGCGAGCTGCCCGTCGACGTGCGCATCGTCGCCGCCTCGAACCGCGATCCACAGCAGGCGGTCGCGAACGGCCACCTGCGCGCCGACCTGTACTATCGGCTCAGCGAATTCCCGCTGACGATCCCGCCGTTGCGCGCGCGGCGCGACGACATTCCGATGCTCGCGCGGCATTTCCTCGACCGCCTCAACCAGCGTTACGGCACCGCGCGCACGTTCGACGCCGAGGGCCTGCGCCGCCTTGCCGAACGCACCTGGCCGGGCAACGTGCGCGAGCTGCGCCACGCCGTGCAACGCGCGTACATCCTCGCCGACCATGACACGGTCGCGATCGCCCAGGACGCGTCGCCGCGTGCGATCACCGAAAGCGACGGCTCTGTCCGTTTCGCCGTCGGTATGAGTTTCGACGACGTCGAACGCGAGATGCTGCTGAAGACCCTCGCTGCGAACAGCAACAACAAGCGCCGCGCCGCGCGCGCACTCGGCATCACCACCAAGACGATCTACAACCGCCTGCTGCGCTATCGCGAGCAGGGCCTGATCGGCGACGAACTCGTCGGCAGCGGCCCCGACGACGACAAGACCGATTGAACCGCGCGCGCGCCTAGGTCGGCCGCGACGCCGCGGCGAGCGGCAGCACGAGGCGCAGGCCGAAAGCGCCGCCGGCCTGCGGCTCGAAGTCGGCTCGGCCACCGATGCGCCGCACGGTGTCATGGATCTGCGCGAGACCGAGACCGCGGCCGTCGTCGGCGTCGCCGAACGGCGCGAAGGCGCGCTCCGCGGCGTGGTTCGGTGGTGTCACCGGTGCGACGACGACGACGAGCGACGCACCGTGGCCGGACGGCGACGTCGCGCCATTGCTCGTCTCGATCGTGAGCGCACTGCTGTCCGCGGCATGCGTGCACAGGTGGGTGAGCGCGTCATGGAGAAATGCGCGGTCGCACATCACCCTCGCATCGGCGGCGGCCACCTTGAGCACGAGGCGCCCTGGCATGCGCGTGCGCACCTCGTCGATCAGCGCATGCACGTCGCAGGCCTCCGGCCGTGCGGTCGCTGCCGATGCGTTCGCCATCGCCTCCAACAGAACGCGCTGACGCTCGATCGCCTCGATCGCGCGTGCGAGCAGCTGCCGCGCCTTGTCGCGATCGTCGACTCGCGCAGCGAGCTCGACGCTCGCGAGCGCGATCGCGAGATGGTTGTTCAGGTCGTGCGCGAACTGGCCGAGCAGCTGGCCCAGTGTTTCGGCGCGCGGCGCGCTCATCGTCGGTGCGGCGGAATCCATCGGGTGCCTCGCGGTGGACGGTGTCGCCGCCGCCGGAACCCCCGCCATGGCGACGGATCCGAAGACGGGCGGATGCGGCGCGATCGCGGCCTCAGGACGCATGCATGTCGACCGTGCAGTAACGCGTCACGGTGCCGCCGGCATCGCAGCGTGCCCGATGATAGACCATCGCGTCGCCGGGAAGATCCACCGCGCCGATCGCCTCGTAAGTGGAAGCGCGCACGCAAGCGAGCCCGGGCAGGTCGCGGAAGGCGAGCATCGCCGCGACTTCGGCCGGGCTCTCGGCCGAACAGCGCCAGAGCGGGCCGCGCACGCCCATGCGTACCTCGCCGTGTGCATTGCGCCCAATCACGACGTCGTAGCAGCGGCGTGATGCGAACGAGGGCCGGTACGCGTGCGCGAACGCCGCATCGTAGTAGGCCGCCTTGAGCACGGCCTTGCGCTCGTGGGCATCGAGCCCGACGCGGTCGAGCGCGGTGAAGTCGCCTTGCACGAGGACGAGGTCGCATCCCGCGTGTACGGTGACACCATGCACGGTGCGCGCGGCCCGACGCGTGCCGAGGTAGCTGACCGACTGTGCACCGATGCGCGCGTTGCCGACGACGTGCACGGACTCTTCGGCGAGCGCATGCTCGACCACGACCCCGCGCAGGCCGAGGTCGACCAGGGGAATGGCCTCGATCGCTTCGATGCAATCGTCGAGGTCGTGCAGCGCTTCGCCCGCGGGCGCGGGCTCGGCATCGCCGCAGTGGATGCGCACCGGACCGCTGCGCAGCAGACGCTTGGCGGCGATGCATGCATCCATGACGGTGAACGCCGAATAGCCGCGCAACACGTTCGAAGCGAGCATGCGTGCGAGCGCGTACGACCAGCTTTGCGGCACCACTGCATCCGCCGATATCGGCGCATGCGCCGCCGCGCGCGTGGCGACGAAAGCGTGCGGCACGACGCCACCGTAGAGGTCGAGCTCCGATCGGATGCCGAGT
Organism: Dokdonella sp.; assembly: GCA_035760865.1. GTDB lineage: Bacteria > Pseudomonadota > Gammaproteobacteria > Xanthomonadales > Rhodanobacteraceae > Dokdonella_A. The sequence continues at coordinate 11,225 of DASTSE010000363.1, read as the reverse complement.
CGGGCCGCTTCGGCGAGCGTCAGGGTGTGATCGGGCACGAAGTAGATGCGCTGGCGATCGTCGCGCGGCGCGCTGCCGCACTCGTACTGCAGCAATCGGGCGATGCGCTCGGCCGTATGTGCGAGGCATTCGCTGCCTTCATCCCGAGCTTGTTCATGGCGGAAAATGGCCTCTACTCGACCCGTCGCCTGGAACTTCACTTCTTCGACGCTCATCGTGGCAGCCCTTCTCGCAGGAAGCGGCGAGCATCGAAGCAGGCACCATGCCAAGCCGTTCGGCGGCGCCGTGGGGTGCTTCGCGACGAGCGCGGTGCGCAACTATTTCGCACCGCGCGAAACGGATGCCGCCGGCGCCGCGTGCGTTTGCGGTCCGCGTCTGTATGCTGCGATACGCGCGAGCGCGCGCGTTCCGCCTCGCGCGCGAAAGCCCGCCGGTCGCGGTCAGGGCGTACGCCGTCGATCGCCAGCGCAGGCGGCACCGCGTCATCCGTTGCGGCAACATTCGCGCACGACGGCGATGGCGGACCGGCCGGCAGTCCGGTTCGTGCGACGAAGCGTTCACGCAGACCAGCGGTGCTGCCTCCGGTGGCGCATGCTGGGCAGCCAAGTGTGCGGCGATACGGCCAAACACGCGGTCGCCGTCGCCGACGGCTCCGCGCGCGCAGGATCATGCCGATCGAATGCGGCGTCCCGGGCTCCGGTGGCCGGCAAGCCGACAGGAATGCCTTTGCGTGCGGCGCGCCGCACGGTCGCAGTGCAGTCGCGCGACCTGCACGCCCGCTCGACTGCAACTCGTCGGCGGAAAAGGACGAGCGTCCCGCGCAGATGCATCGCCGAGCCGAAGGCGGTCAGCCTTCGGCGACGATGCGGTCGCGCCCCTGCTGCTTGGCGAGGTAGAGGCGCCGGTCGACGGCCTCGATGAACGCCATGAGTCCGCCCTCTTCGGCGGGCTCGGCCGTGCCGACGCCGAGGCTGATCGTGAGGCAATGACCGATCGCCGACGCCGCGTGGGCGATATGCGCTCGCACGATCGCGTCGCGGCAGCGCGCCGCGACCTTGCGCGCGGATTCGGCCCCGGTATCGGGCAGCACCAATGCGAACTCCTCGCCGCCGAAGCGCGCGAGGAAATTGCGACCGCCCTGTGCGGCACCGAACAGCAGGTCCGCGACCTGCTTGAGGCACGCATCACCCTGCAGATGGCCGTAACGGTCGTTGTATTGCTTGAAATAGTCGATGTCGACCATGACCAGCGAGAGCGGTCGTCCGTTCGATGTCGCTCCTGCCCATTCGCGCTCGACCACCTCGTCGAAGCGGCGCCGGTTGGCGAGCCCGGTGAGCGCGTCCTTGAACGACAGGTCCTGCAGCTCGGCCTGCAGCCCGAGCAACCGCTCTTCGGTGCGCTTGCGTTCGCTGATATCGAACATGAAGCCCACGAGGGCTTCGACGGTACCTTGCGCGTCGCGGACGACGTGCACGACGTCGCGGATCCAGACGTAGTCGCCGGTCGGCGTCAGCGCGCGGTAGTCGGCTTCGTGGTCGATCCCCGCCTGCGACTGCGCCACGCAGTACTGGACCACGCGATCGCGATCGTCCGGGTGGATGCGCTCGGCCCAGTCCTGCACGGAGACCCAGCTCGCCGGCGCCCAGCCGAGCAGCGCCTCGATTTGCGGCCCGATGTACGCGAACGTCATCGTGTTCCAGTCGATCTTCCACGGGATTGCGCGCGTCGATTCGAGCAGGGTCCTGTAGACGTCCCGGTCGACGCCCGCTGCCGGGGAATTCTTCGCGTCCGTCATCGCACCCGCTCCTGCGGTCCTCCGTGTGGCGCTTGGCACGCACCTGGCGGCTCTCGCGCTGCCTCCACGCCCTCGCCGACCCGCCGTCCGCCGCCCGCGCGCTACCGCCCACCCTGCCTGAATCGCGTCTCGTGGCGGGCGTCACAGACCGCCATGCCGATGTGCGACAGATTGGAACCCGCGCCGACGGAGCATCGCGGCGAAACGCAGTGACTGCAAGTGAGGAACGATCCGATGGCCGCCAAGTTCGACTCGCGCGACTGGAACGTGGCCCTGGCCCGCCTCAAGAGCCCGTCGGCGACAGCTGCGGTGGGTCCGGTCGAACGCGACGAGTTCAAGCTCAAGGTCATCGAGGCGCGTGTGAAGCTCAAGCTCATGCGCGATCGCACCGATGCGCTCAAGGCCGCCCTCGAGCGCTTCCGCACGCGCGAATCGAAGAGCGCCTGACGCGCCGCGCGGAGCGCCGTTGCCGGATGCCGACGACGCGCGCGCATGCGCGCAGCCGCGCATCGACGCATCTTCGGTCCGGCACAGGGTGAACTCCTTCGAATCTCGAACCCGCGTCGTTCAATGCGACGTCGCAGGAGTGCATCCTGCGCGCGACCGGGTATCCGACGCCACGGCGTTCCGGATCAGGCGAACGGATCGCGCAGGACGATGTTCGCGTCGCGATCGGGGCCGGTCGAGACGATCGCGAGCGGGCAGCCCGCGAGTTCCTCGAGTGCGCGCAGGTACGCGCGCGCCGCCGGCGGCAGCCTGTCCCATTCGGTGATGCCGTGGGTCGACTCCTGCCAGCCCGGGAATTCGAGGTAGACCGGCGTGCATTCCTCCCAGCCGGCGGCATCGAGCGGCGCGTACTCGGTGCGCTTGCCGCGGTATTCGTAGGCGATGCAGATCTTGAGCTTGTCCATCCCGTCGAGGATGTCGAGCTTGGTGATGCACAGCCCGGTGATGCCGTTGATCGCGACCGCGCGCTTGAGCGCGACGATGTCCATCCATCCGCAGCGACGCGGGCGACCGGTCGAGGCGCCGTATTCCTGGCCGCGGTCGCGGATGCCCTGGCCGATCGCGTCGTCGAGCTCGGTCGGGAACGGACCGCCGCCGACGCGCGTCGCATACGCCTTGGCGATGCCGAGCACGTAGTCGATGTAGTCGGCGCCGACGCCTGCGCCGGCGAGGGCGCCGCCGATGGTCGTGTTCGACGACGTCACGTACGGGTAGGTGCCGTGGTCGATGTCGAGCAGCGCGCCCTGTGCGCCTTCGAACAGCACCTTGCGGCCCTGCTTGCGCAGGTCGTGCAGCACGCCGGCGACGTCGGACTTCATCGGCTCGACGTAATCGCCGAACGCGAGCGCCTCGTCGAGCGTCTTCTGGTAGTCGACCGCGTCCACGCCGAGGTACTTCGTGAGCACGAAATTGTGGTAATCGAGCGCCGTACGGAGCAATTCGCCGAGCTGCTGCGGATAGTGCAGGTCGGCCACGCGGATGCCGCGGCGCGCGACCTTGTCCTCGTAGGCGGGGCCGATGCCGCGCCCGGTGGTGCCGATCGCCTTGCCGCCGGCGGCCTTCTCGCGCGCCTGATCGAGCGCGATGTGGTAAGGCATGATCAGCGGCGTCGCAGGGCTGATCTTCAGGCGCGAGCGTACCTCGACGCCGTTGCCTTCGAGCTCGGCGATTTCCTTCTGCAGCGCGGCCGGCGACAGCACGACGCCGTTGCCGATCAGGCACAGCGCGCCGTCGCGCAGGATGCCGGACGGGATCAGGTGCAGCACCGTCTTCTTGCCGTTGATGACGAGCGTGTGGCCCGCGTTGTGGCCGCCCTGGAAGCGCACGACCGCGCCGATGTCCTGCGTGAGCAGGTCGACGATCTTGCCCTTGCCTTCGTCGCCCCATTGCGCGCCGAGGATTACGACTGACTTGCCCATGCTGGCTCGCTTCCAATGTCTTGCCGCAGCGGCGGCGGTGGGACGAACGACGGTGACGGCAGGAACGCAGCCCTGCCGCACGCGTGCGGAGGCGCGAATTGTAGTGGCACTCGCCGTCGATCACACCACCCCGGCCGACCGTCGGCCCCACGACGCTGGGCATATCGTGCACGACACGCGCGAGACCCGTCGAAGCGGCGCGCGCCACGCCCCTCGAGGCGCGATCAGTGCACGATGCGCAGGAGGATCAGGCCGATCACGATCAGGCCGCCACCGAACAGGCGCAGGCGGCGCGGCTCGATCGGCTGCAACTGCTCGGCCATGCGCTTCCACAGGTCCGGCGCCGCGAACAGGAACAGCCCCTCGATCACGAGCACGAGGCAGAGCGCACTGGCGAGGGCGTCGCCCACGCGCTACTTGCTCTCCTGCAGGTAGCGCAGGAACTCCGATTTCGAATCGAGCACGAGCGTACCGTCGGAACCGCCAAGGGCCTTCTTGTAGGCCTCCAGGCTGCGATAGAACGCGTAGAACTCGGGATCGCGCCCGTACGCGGCCGCGTAGATCTGCGCCGCGGCGGCATCACCCTCGCCACGCGTCTTCTGTGCGTCGCGATACGCCTCGGCCGTGATCACCTGGACCTGGCGGGCGGCATCGGCCCTGATCCCGCGCGCGACCTCCTCGCCTTCGGCGCGCAGCTGGCTCGCGACCTTCTTGCGCTCGGACCGCATGCGTTCGTAGACCGAGCCGATCACGGTACCGTCCTCGGGCAGGTCGATGCGCTTGATGCGCAGGTCGAGCACGTCGATGCCGAGGCCTTGGGTCTTGCCGTTCGCGTCCGCGACGAGGTGCTGGGTCACGTCGGCGCGCCCGCCGGAGACGAGTTCCTGCAACGTGCGCGAGTTGACCGCGGTGCGCAGGCCCTCCTTCACGATCGGCACGACCAGTCGCTGCGCGTTGTTTTCGTCGCCGGCGACGGCGACGAAGAACTTCGCCGGGTCGGCGATGCGCCACTTCACGAAGAAGTCGATGTTGACGTCCTTCTTCTCGGAGGTGAGGTAACGCTCGGGGGCCGAATCGAGCGAGAGCACGCGCTTGTCGAACCTCTGCACCTGCTGCACGAGCGGAATGCGGAAATGCAGGCCGGGCTCGTAGCCGGTGCGCGCGATCCGCCCGAACTGCAGCAGGATCGCGGTCTGCCCTTCCCTGACGACGAACATCGAATTCGCCGCGACGAGCAGGGCCACGAGCAACGCGACGACCGGGCCGGTACGCATCATTGACCTCCCTTGCCCGAGTCGGGCGTGATCACGGTCGCTGCGGGCACGCGCGCATCGGGTGCGCCGGGCAGGTTGAGGATGTTCTTGCCCGAGGACAGATCGATCACCTTCGGCGTGTTGCCGACGACCTGTTCGAGGGTCTCGAGGTAGAGGCGCTTGCGCGTGACCTCGGGCGCCGCCTTGTACTGCGATTCGACGAGGTTGAAACGCTGCGCGTCGCCCTCGGCGCGCGCGACGACCTTGCTCTTGTAGCCTTCGGCCTCCGCGCGCACTGCGGCAGCGTCGCCGCGTGCCTCGGGCACGACGCGACTCGCGTCGGCTTTCGCCTCCTCTTCCGCGCGCTGCTTGTCCTGCAACGCGCGATTGGCGTCGTCGAAGGCGTCCTTCACGTCCTGCGGCGGCCGCACGTTCTGGAAGTTGAGGTCGGTGATCGAAAGGCCGGCCTTGTACTGCTCGAGGTTCGCCTGCAGCAACTGCTTCGCCTGCACCATGAGCTCGCTGCGCTGGCCGGACAGGATCGTGTCCATGTCGCTGCCGCCGATCACCGTGCGCACCGCGCTCTCGGCGGCCTGGTTGAGGGTGGCGTCGGGCTCGCGCACGCCGAACAGGAACAGCTGCGGATCGCTGATGCGGTACTGCACGTTGAAGTCGACGAGCACGATGTTCTCGTCCTTGGTCAGCATGCGCACCTGATCGTTCGTCTGCAGCGTCTTGCCGACCGGCACCGGCACGACGCTCTCGATCGGCCGTGGATACTTGAAGTTGATGCCCGGCGTCATGAGGCGCGAGAAGCGCCCGAAGCGCAGCACGACGCCGGTATCGCTCGCATTGACGCGCACGACGCTGTCCCAGGCGCACCAGGCGATGAGCGCGCCGATCAGCGCGACCGCGAAGCCGCCGCCACCGCCGCCGAACAGGCGATTGAAGAAATCCCGCACGCGGCGCGCGAAGGCGTCGAAATCCGGCGAAGGACCGCTGCCGCCGCCATCCTTCCACGGATCCCGCTGCTTGCCGCTCCCGGGTTCATTCCATGCCATTGCCCAACACCTCGCTGACAGCCACTTTGCCGATACGGTGCTTCGTCGAAGGGTGCGGCCGACGACGGCCGCTTCCAGGACGCGTGTTCGACGCAGCTGCAGTGCATGCGAACCGGCCCGAATCGGCGATCACCGGCGATCGCGAGGGCGGCGATCGAACGCACGCGCCACGAGCGATCGCGCAAGCCCGATCATGTCGTCTGATTGTAGGTAGGGGCATCCGCTGCGGCAAGCAAACGCGCGCGCAGCCAGTCGCCGTCGCCACCGGGTAGTCCGAACAGCGGTTCGACCAGGGCGCGCGGCGCGTCGATGCGGATGTGCCAGCCGCTCTCGTCGATGCGCTCGGCCGCGACGAGGCCCTGCGCATGCAGCCGCGCGCGCAGGCGGCCGGCGTCGCTCGGCAGCAGCAGTTCCGCACGCACGCGCTCGTCGCCGAGGCGCATGCCGATCGCATGCAGCAATCCGTCGATGCCCGCGCCGCTGACCGCCGAAACCCATGCGCGCGGCAGCTCGCCGCCGTCGAGGTAATCGACCCGCCCGGCTGAGAAGGACGAGGCGGCGCCCGGCACATCCGCCGGCGACCTCGGAGCGCGAGACTCGACGGCCGCATCGTCCGCCTCGTCCACGGCGGAGCCGGACTCGAGCAGGTCGATCTTGTTGTAGACGAGGATCTGCGGCAGTTCGTCCGCGCCGATCTCCTTCAGCACGCGCTCGACGTCGAGGATGCGATCGTCGCGTTCCGGATCGGACGCATCAACCACGTGCAGCAGCAGGTCGGCGTCGCGCGCTTCGGCGAGCGTCGAACGGAACGCCGCGACGAGGTCGTGCGGCAGGTCGCGGATGAATCCGACCGTGTCGGCGAGCACGATCGGCCCGCAGGCGAGTCCGTCGAGGCGGCGCAGGGTCGGGTCGAGCGTCGCGAACAACTGGTTCGCGGCATACACGGCGGAGCCGGTGAGCGCGTTGAACAGGGTCGACTTGCCGGCGTTGGTGTAGCCGACGAGGGCGACCACCGGCAGCTCGTTGCGCTGGCGCGAGCGCCGCGCGGTCGCCCGCTGCGTCTCGACCTTCTCCATGCGCTTCTGCAGTTGCTTGACGCGCTCGCCGAGCAGGCGGCGATCGAGTTCCAGCTGCGTTTCGCCGGGACCGCGCAGGCCGATCGCACCGCCGCGCTGGCGTTCGAGGTGGGTCCAGCCGCGCACGAGGCGCGTCGACATGTGCTTGAGCTGTGCGAGTTCGACCTGCAGCTTGCCTTCGTGCGAGCGCGCGCGCTGCGCGAAGATGTCGAGGATGAGGCCGGTGCGGTCGACCACGCGGCACTCGGTGAGCTTCTCGAGGTTGCGCTCCTGCACCGGACTCAGCGCGTGGTTCACGAGGATGAGATCGGCGTCGAGCCCGAGCTTGTGGTCGCGCAGCTCCTGCGCCTTGCCGGTACCGACGAAGTAGCGCGGATTGGGCCGCTCGACGCGCGCGGTCAGGGTGCCGACGACCGTCGCGCCCGCGGAGCGGGCGAGTTCGGCGAATTCATCGAGCGCGAGCGGATCGGCGCGACCGGGCGCCTGCGGTTGCAGCAGCAACGCGCGCTCGCCTTTTCTGGATCGTTCGAACAGCGGAGTGACCTCGAAGACAGGGATGGGGGGTGCGGCCACGCCCCCGGCGCATGGAATCCACGCGCCGACGACGCGAACCAGCCTGCGCGCCGGGAAAGCGCGCGCGGACGATAGTCACCTGGAACCGCCCGGTCACGACAGCGGCGGTGGCCCCGATGCGGCGTGCCGGGTGAAGTTCCTGAATGTGGCCGGCGCGGCGCGCTTCAAGCCCGGGCGCTCACGCGCCCTCGCCTTCCTCGTGCGGCTCGGGCGAAGGCGCCGCATGGGCGGCGTGCCCCTCCGCGCCGCCGACGCGCACGTTGCGCGAAGGTACGACGGTCGAGATCGCGTGTTTGTAGACCATCTGGCTGACCGTATTGCGCAGCAGCACGACGAACTGGTCGAACGACTCGACCGTACCCTGCAGCTTGATGCCGTTGACCAGATAGATGGATACGGGGATGCGCTCACGGCGCAACGCGTTCAGAAACGGATCCTGCAAGGACTGCCCCTTGGACATGGTCTTCTTCTCCTGCACCGAGAACCCCGAACCGGCAAAAGGCCGTGTGACCGCTACCCCAGCCGCGTGTCACGTCCGATTCAACCCGCATTCAGTTTCGACCATCTTAACGATTTGTTCCCGCAAAGAAAACGACGGCGCGCACAGATCACGTCCGAGGACCGGCGCGGAGCCCGAACATCGACAACGCTTCGCACGCATCTTCGGTCAACGTGCGAGCATCGGGGTCGAACCAGCGCGCATCGAGCTCGCTTCGCAACCAGGTGATCTGACGTTTGGCGAGCTGGCGCGTCGCGGCAATGGCGCGCTCGCGAAACGTCGCCTCGTCGACCTCCCCGGCGAGGTAGGGCCAAGCCTGGCGGTAGCCGACCGCACGCATCGCCGGCAGGTCCGCGTTCCAGGTCGAAGCTTCGCGCAGGCGTCTCGCCTCGCCGAGGAAGCCGTCGCGCAGCATCGCGTCGAACCGCTGCTCGATGCGCGCGTGCAGCCGCGCGCGCGCGCGAGGGACGAGCGCGAGCTTGAGCACGCGCCAGGGCAGTCGCCCCGAGCACCCTGCCTGCTGCTCCGACAGCGGCCGGCCGCTCAGCTCGATGACTTCGAGCGCTCGCTGGATTCGTTGCGCGTCGCCAGCGCGGATCCGCAGGGCGGCCAGCGGATCGAGTCGGCGCAGTCGCGCGTGCATCGCGGCCCAGCCGATCGCGTCGGCTTCGCGCGTGAGCTGGGCGCGCGTTTCCGCATCCGCGTCCGGCAATGCCGAAAGTCCGTGCTCGAGCGCGCGGAAATACAACCCGGTGCCGCCGACGAGCAGCGGTACGCGCCCCGCGCGCGTGATCTCGTCCAGCGCCGCGAGTGCATCGGTGCGGAAGTCGGCCGCGGAATACGGGTGCGCCGGATCGCGGATGTCGACGAGCCGGTGCGGATAATGCGCGAGTGTCGCCGCGTCCGGCTTGGCCGCGCCGATGTCGAGGCCGCGATAGACGAGCGCGGAGTCGACGCTCACGAGTTCGACGCCGAAACGGTCCGCGAGCGCGCAGGCGAGTGCGGTCTTGCCGCTCGCCGTCGGACCCATCAGGAAGATTGCGCGCGGGCGCTGGTCTGCTCGATTCATGCCGCGCGCATGGTGCCACCACGACGGCCGGCGCGCGCGGCGGTCACGGGATCGTCGACGACTCCGGCGTCGCGTTCTGCGCGGACGCGTGCATGTAATGGCGGCGCGGCAGCAGCGAGACGTCGAGCAGGTTCTCGATGCGCATGAAGACTTCCGAGCGCGAGAACGGCTTCTTCATGAAGTCGTCGGCGCCGATTCGCTGTGCGTAGAACTGTTCGGTCGCCTGCTCGTTGCCGCTCATCATGATGATCGGGATGTCGCGCGTCGCCGGCTGGCGTCGCAGCTGGCGCAGCGCGGCGAACCCGCTCATGCCCGGCAGCACGATGTCGAGGAAGACGAGGTCGGGGCGTTCGGCGAGCGCGAGTTCGATGCCTTTTTCGGCATCGAACGCCTCGAGAACGACGTAACCGTTCTGCCTCAGCATGCGGCCGAGCAGGGTCACGACCGTGGTCGAATCGTCGACGACGAGCACGCGCATGCCGCCGCGCGCGTTGAGGCGCGGACCGGCGCGGCGTTGCGGCGGACGCTCGCCGCCACCCGCGCCGAAAAGACGCTTCAGAAAACCAAGAATATCCATCGACCCCCCGTCGATTCCCCCCTATGCCACTTGCATGGCACAGGGCTTTAGTGTCCGCGCAATGCCGCAGCCGCACAAGACGACCCGTTCTCACTTGCCCGCGTCGCCGAAAGGCACCTTGACCCCGGACTCGGGTCCAGGGTTTACCCTGCAGCGCATGAACACTCGACCGCTGGACATGACGATCGGCCGGCTCGCGGCGCTCGCCGGCGTGAGTATCGACACCGTGCGCCACTACGAGCGCGAAGGGCTGCTGGCCGCGCCCGCGCGCAGTGAAAGCGGTTACAGGCATTACGACCTCGCGAGCGCGACACGGCTGCGCTTCATCCGACGCGCACGCGAACTCGGGTTTAGCCTCGACGACATCCGCGACCTGCTCGCCCTCTCGGCCGACGGCCGCCACGGCACGCAGGGCATGCGCCAGCGCGCCGAGGCGCGTCTGGCCGACGTCGAGCGCCGCATCGCCGAGCTGCGCCGCGTGCAGCGCGGCCTGAGGAAGCTCGTCGAAGCCTGCCCCGGCCATGGACCGCTCGAGGCCTGTCCGATTCTCGCCGCCCTCGGCGGCAAGGAGACGCCATGAAGCCGACGTCCCCCGGACGCCAAGCTGTACATGGCGCCGACGCACTCGCGCGCGCGTGCTGTGCCGGACACGTGCAGCCCGCAGCCGCCGCGAACGTGCGCGATCCCGTATGCGGCATGCCGGTGGACCCGGCGGCGACGCCGCACCATGCGGAGCACGGCGGCGCGACATGGCACTTCTGCTCCGCACGCTGTCGCGAACGGTTCGTAGCCGACCCGTCATCGTTTTCCCCGCCTCGCTCCTGTGCGCCTTCTCCGCCGCGGTCGACGGACGCGATCTACACCTGTCCGATGCATCCCGACGTGCGGCAGGCGGGTGCCGGCGCCTGCCCCCTCTGCGGCATGGCGCTCGAAGCCGAAATGCCGCACCTCGATGAAGGCGACACACCGGAACTGCGCGACTTCTCGCGCCGGTTCTTCCTCAGCCTGCCGCTGTCGCTCGCGACGTTCGTGCTCGCGATGGGCGCCGGCCACGCGCTGCTGCCCTCCGCGACGTGGCGCAGCGTGCTCGAGTTCGCGCTCTCCGCGCCGGTCGTGCTCTGGGCCGGCTGGCCGCTGCTCGCGCGCTGCGCGCAATCGCTGCGAAACCGCAGCCCGAACATGTGGACCCTGATCGGCATCGGCGTCGCGGCTGCCTGGGGCTACAGCGTCGTCGCCCTGCTCGCGCCCGGCTTTTTTCCGGCGTCGTTCCGCGAACACGGCCGCGTCGGCGTCTACTTCGAGGCCGCGGCGACGATCGTCTCGTTGACCCTGCTCGGCCAACTGCTCGAGCTGCGCGCGCGCTCGCGCACGTCCGCGGCGATCAAGGCGCTGCTCGG
>DASTSE010000362.1:0-4803 GCA_035760865.1 Dokdonella sp. | reverse complement strand
CGCGCGTCCGCGCAACGGAAGCTCGACGCCGTCGAGCCGTGCATCCTCGACGCCGAGCACGAAGCGCGTCGCGTCGTCGCGGCGCTGCGGCAGCCCTTCGATCGTGCCCGTGACGAGCACGTCGCGACCTTCGAGCCCTACGGGCAAGCGCGCATCGAGTGCGACGGCCGCATGCAACGCACACCAGCCGATGCCGAACGCCAGCCAGCCGGCCGCACGCAGGCGCGGCCACGGCAGCGCGAGCACGCCGACGACCGCGAGCGCGACATCGATCCCACGCGGCGGCAATGCGGGTAGCGCGTGTACCGCGAGCGCGCCGCACAGCATCGCGACAGCGGCACCTGCGCCGACGATCGGAATTCGCGTTTCGAGCATCCTGCCCCCGCCCCCGCGTGCGCCCGACCGCGCTCCGTCGCGGTCCCGTTCCGTGCCGCGGCGCTACGCAGCGCGCGCGTGCAACGCACCGCCCGAAAGCTCCAGCACGCGGTCGGCGCGCGCGGCGAGCTTGGGGTCGTGCGTGACGAGCACGAGTGCGGTGCCGATCTCGCGATTGAGCTCGAGCATGAGGTCGTACACCTGCGCCGCATTGCGCTCGTCGAGGTTGCCGGTCGGCTCGTCGCCGAGCACGCAGGCCGGTCGCGTGACCAGCGCGCGCGCGACCGCGCAGCGCTGGCGTTCACCGCCGGAGAGCTCGCCCGGCTTGTGTTCGAGTCGCTCGCCGAGGCCGACCCGTCGCAACAGCGCGACCGCGCGCTCACGCGCGTCGCCGATGGCGCCGCCGCGGATCAACAGCGGCATGCAGACGTTCTCGATCGCGGTGAACTCGGGCAACAGGTGATGGAACTGGTAGACGAAGCCGAGCGCGCGATTGCGCAGCTCGCCGCGCGCGCGATCCGACAGGCGCGACATCGCCTTGCCGGTAACGCTGACCTCGCCCGCACTGGGTGCGTCGAGGCCGCCGAGAACGTGCAGCAGCGTGCTCTTGCCCGTACCGGACGCGCCGACGATCGCGACGGTCTCGCCACGCCGCACCGACAGGTCGACGCCACGCAGCACGTCGGTGCGCAACGTGCCTTCCTGATAGGTCTTGGCGACGCCCGCAGCCGAAAGTACGACGTCGGGGTCCAGGGCCGAAGGCTGAGGGCCGGTTGCAGCGGTGGTCATCGGGTACGCGTCCTGGATGCCGGAAAAGGCCGGGTAGAACGTGAAATCCATGGGGATGGAGCAGGCGATCGAGCGTGTCCCACTCGCGGCACCGCGGCGCCCGATCCCGGCCCCCGGCGCTCGGCCCCCGGCAACGGGCTATTCATAGCGCAGCGCCGCCGCAGGGTCGGTCTTGGCCGCGCGCCGCGCGGGGTAGAGCGTCGCGAAGGTGCAGAACAGGAACGCGGTGAGGGTGATCCACACGACGTCGGAGCCGTGCAGGTCGCTCGGCAGCTCGCTGATGTAATAGACGTCGGGCGACAGGAAGGTCACGTGGAACGTGCGCTCGATCCAGTGCACGATCGCGCTGAGGTTCAGCGAGAGCACGACGCCGAACAGCACGCCGAGCGCAATGCCGAGCGTACCGACGAGCACGCCCTGAACCATGAACGTGCCCATGACCGAGGCCGGACTCTGGCCGAGCGTGCGCAGGATCGCGATGTCGGCCTGCTTGTCCTGTACGAGCATGACGAGCGTGGACACGAGGTTGAACGCGGCGACCGCGACGATCAGCGAGAGGATCAGGAACATCACCTTCTTCTCCATCGCGATCGCCTTGAAGAAGTTGCTGTGTCCCTGCATCCAGTCGGTCACGCGGTAGAACTGGCCCAGCTGCTGCGACAGCTCGCGCCCGACCGGGAACGCCTGGAACATGTCGTCGAGGCGCAGGCGGATGCCGGTCGGGCCGTCGAGGCGATAGAGCGTCTGCGCATCCTGCAGCGCCACCACCGCGAGCCCGGAGTCGTACTCCTGCATGCCGGCCTCGAACACACCGACCACGGTGAAGCGCTTCATGCGCGGTATCGCACCGATCGGCGTCGCGCTGAACTCGGGCGCGAACACCGTCACGCGGTCGCCGACGCCGACGCCGAGCGTCATCGCGAGCTCCTTGCCGAGCACGATGCCGAACTTGCCGGGCACGAGCTCGTCGAGCCGGCCCTCGACCATGCGCGCGCCGATCTCGGACACGCCCGCTTCGAGCGCGGGATCGACGCCGCGGATGATCGCACCGCTCACGCGTGCGCCCTGCAGCATCGCCTGGCGCTCGACGTACGGCGCGGCACCGAGCACGTGCTTGTCGGCGCGCGCGACCTCGAGCGCTTCGGGCCAGTCGCGCACGGTTTCGCCGATGCCCTCGATGGTCGCGTGCGATACCATGCCGAGGATGCGGTCCTTGAGTTCCTTGTCGAAGCCGTTCATGACCGAGATCACCGTGATCAACGCGGTCACGCCGACCGCGATGCCGAGGATCGACACGAGCGAAATGAACGAGATGAAATGATTGCGCCGCTTCGCGCGCGTGTAGCGCAGGCCGATGAAGACTTCGAGTGGACGGAACATCGTGCGGGCGGTCCTCGGGTCGTTCGCCGCAGCGACGCGCCGGCAGGCGCGTGCGTGCGACGTCGCAGCGAGAATGTTCGCCGCGCCGTTGCGTTCGACCGCAACGGCGGTGCAGAGTGCCGCAAGGCCGCGAGCGCGGCAAGTCGGTCGGCGACGGCGGCCGGCGTACGATTTCCTCGACACGACGGAGCCGCATGAACGAGACCGCCCCCATCACGCAACCCCTGCCGGCCGAGTTGCGCGACGCGCTCGCGCGCGCGGTGCGCCAGGTCAACACGGTCGTGCTCGGCAAGAAGCATGAAGTGCGCCTCGCCTTCGTCTGCCTGCTCGCGGGCGGCCACCTGCTCATCGAGGACCTGCCCGGTGTAGGCAAGACCACGCTCGCGCACGCCCTCGCCGCGACGCTCGGACTCGGCTTCCAGCGCGTGCAGTTCACCTCCGACCTGCTGCCGTCGGACATCATCGGCGTCGGCATCTACGAACGCGAGGCGGGCGTATTCAAGTTCCACCCCGGGCCGCTGTTCACCCAGCTCCTGCTCGCCGACGAGATCAATCGCGCGATGCCGAAGACGCAGAGCGCGCTGCTGGAGGCGATGGCCGAAGGCCAGGTCACCGTCGACGGCACGACGCACCGCCTCGCGCCGCCGTTCTTCGTCGTCGCGACGCAGAATCCGCTCGACCTCGCGGGCACCTGGCCGCTGCCCGATTCGCAGCTCGACCGCTTCATGCTGCGCATGAGCCTCGGTTATCCCGATCGCGATGCCGAACGCGCGATGCTCGGCGCGACCGATCGGCGCGACGTGATCGCGGCCCTCACGCCGTGCCTCGGGCCCGACCAGATCCTCGCGCTGCGCCACGCCTGCGCAGGCGTGCTCGCGAGCCCCGCATTGATCGAGTACGTCCAGGCGCTGCTCGCAGCGAGCCGCGATCATCCCGACGTCCGCGTCGGCCTGTCGCCGCGCGCGGGGCTCGCGCTGCTCGCCGCCGCGCGCGCGCACGCGCTGCTCGCCGGACGGCCCCACTGCGTTCCGGAGGACGTGCAGGCGGTATTCCCGTTCGTCGCCGGGCATCGCCTCGGCCTCGGCGCCAATGCACGCGTCGAGCGGACGAAGGTGGTCGCCCAGCTGCTCGAGTCGACTCCGCTGCGCTGACCGATGTCGAACGCCTTCGCGTCCTGGCGCCTGCGTGCGCTCGCCCTGGCCGAGCGGCGACTGCCCGCGCTGACCCGCCTGCGTCGCCCCGAAGCCCTGCCCGTGCGGCTCGATCGCCGGCGCATCTACGTGCTGCCGACGCCGTTCGGGCTCGTGTTCGCCATGTTGTTGTTCGTGATGCTGATCGGTGCGCTCAACTACGGCAACAACCCGGCCGTGCTGTTCACGTGCCTGCTCGGCAGCGTCGCGGCCGCCAGCCTGTTCGCGGGCTTCCGCATCGCGAGCGGCCTCGTGCTGATGCGCGTGCATGCGGCGGAGGCCTACGCCGGCGAGCCGTTCGCCGTGCACCTGCGCTTCGATCCCGCCGCTCGCGACCGCGCGTCGCTGCGCCTGCGCCACGGCGCGTTCGAGACGGCGTTCGCGCTGCACGCGAACCAGCTGTCCGACGTATCCGTGGTCGTCGAAACACCGCGCCGCGGATGGTACCGACCGGGCCGCGTCCGCGTATGGACCGACTATCCGCTCGGGCTGTTCCAGGTCTGGAGCTGGATCAATCCCGACGCCGAAATCCTCGTGTATCCCTCGCCGGAACGGACCGCGCCGCCATTGCCCAGTTCGGGCGATGCACGCATCGGCGAGCAATCGCACGCCGGCGCGAGCGAGGAACATGCCGGACTGCGCGACTATCGACCGAGCGATCCGCCGCGGCTCATCGCCTGGAAGGCGTCCGTTCGACACGACAGCCTGCTCGTCCGCGACGTCGAGCACCGGTCGGGCGAGGCGCTGACGCTCGATCACGCGAGCCTGCGCGGCCTCGACGAGGAGACGCGCATACGGCGGCTCGCCGCATGGGCGATGGCCGCCGAACGCGTCCAGCGCGCGTACAGCCTGCGCTTGCCGCACGAGACACTCGGCCCCGGCCTGGGTGCCGACCATCTTCGCGCCTGCCTGCGGGCGCTCGCGCTCATGCCCGGGCGCGGCGCGGACACTGGCGATGACTGACACGCTCGACCGGCAGCAGTTCGAGCGTGTCGCGCTCACCACGGCGGCAACGATCGCCTTGCACGTCGATCATCTTCCGGCGGGACTTTCTTTCGCGCTCGCGGCC
>DASTSE010000361.1:0-5964 GCA_035760865.1 Dokdonella sp. | reverse complement strand
CGACGGCTGCGCGTCGAACAAGCCGGCGGTCAACCTCGGTACCGACCAGTTCCGTCATTACAACGTGCTCGGCGTGAAGACGTACAACGCGTTCTTCGCCGGCAACTGGTTCCTCGGCGACCACACGGTCAAGGCCGGTTTCGACTTCCAGCGCGACAAGTTCTTCAACCTGTTCGGTCGCACCGAGTTCGGCGCGTACCAGTTCAGCTCGATCGACGACTTCGAAGCCGGCAATTGGGCGACCTACAGCCTGTACCGCCCGACCAACGGCGATATCAACAGCGTCGCGGCGAACTGGGAGCTCGACCAGTGGGGCTTTTTCGCGCAGGACGTCTGGCAGGTCACGCCGCAGCTGTCGTTGCAGTACGGCCTGCGCTGGGACATCCCGAAGACGGGTGACAAGCCGCCGTACAACGCGTCGTTCCAGCAGGCGTTCGGCTATTCGAACCAGGGCACGATCGACGGCAACAGCGTGTTCGAGCCGCGCGCATCGTTCAACTACACGTTCGACACCGAGTACAAGACCCAGCTGCGCGGTGGCATGGGCATCAGCGAAGGCATGACGCCGGGCGTGTGGCTGAGCAACCCGTACTCGAACAACGGCCTCAGCGTGGAGACGTTCTTCGGCACGAACGGGTCGGGCTTCGTCGCCGACCCGTACCACCAGGTGCCGCCGAACACGGCGCCGGGCGCGCAGCAGACCGTCGACACCGTCGACAAGAACTTCCAGCTGCCGACCGTGCTCAAGGCGAGCCTCGCGTTCGACCGTGAACTGCCGTGGTGGGGCCTCGTCGCGACCGCGGAGTTCGCCCATGTCGGCGTGCGCCACGGCCTGTGGTACCAGGAAATCAACCTCGGCCCGGGTAACGGCACCTTGCCGGATGGCCGCATCAGTTACTGGCGCAGCACCGATCCGGCGGCGTGGGCGGGCGGCACGACGCCGAGCGGCTATTCGGGCCTGCAGCGCTTCGGCAACAACCGCGACTTCGGCGGCGCGTCGACGTTCCTCACCAACACCGGCAAGGGCGAATCGAACTCGCTGACCCTGTCGTTGCAGACGCCGTTCAAGGAAGAGGGCTTCTCGGGCGGCACGAGCCTCACGATCGGCCGCGCGACCGAAGTCAACCCGGGCACGTCGAGCCAGGCGTCGAGCAACTTCAGCGGCCGCGCGACGTACAACCCGAACGAGGCGATCGCGTACCGTTCGAACTACGATGTCAAGGCGCGCATCCTCGGCACGCTGACCTGGCAGCACAAGTTCTTCGGCGACTACATCACCAGCGTGTCCGCGTTCTACGACGGCCACAGCGGCCAGCCGTACAGCTTCGTCTACGGCAACGACGCCAACGGCGACGGCATCGCGAACAACGACCTGCTGTTCGTGCCGGAGCCGGGCCAGGTGCAGTTCGTCAACGGCACCTCGCAGGCCGCGATCGACGAGTTCTACGCGTTCATCAAGGGCAACGACTACCTGCGCAACCACCAGGGCGGCGTGACCGGCCAGAACGGCGCGACCTCGCCGTGGATCAACCAGATCAACCTGAGCTTCCGCCAGGAAGTCCCGGGCATCTTCAAGGACCACAAGGGCGAGCTGCGCTTCGACATCTTCAACTTCGGCAACATGCTGAACAAGAAGTGGGGCCAGATCTACGACGTGCCGTTCGCGAGCGCCGGCGGCTTCACCCGCGGCATCGCGAACTTCCGCGGTATCGATCCGGCGACGGGCCAGTACATCTACTCGCTGCCGACCACGAGCGACGGCCACTTCAATGCGCCGCAATTCGTCAAGGAAGACTCGGTCGCGCAGTCGCGCTGGTCGGTGCTCGTGACCTTGCGCTACACGTTCTGATCCACGCTGCAACCGCTGCATCGAACGGCCGGCGCCTTGCGCCGGCCGTTCGCTTTTCGGGCCGTCGCTTGACCGCGGCGGCGCGTGGTGGCATTGCTAGCGATTCATGAAGAGAAACGAGGAAGCAGCACGCATGGAGCCTGTCCCGAACCGGTCCGCGACGTTCAGCGCACGCATCTCGCCCGTCGCCGGCCTCGACGTCCTGTCCCGTCATGAGGTTGCGCGCCTGCGCGACGCCGGCGCGGGCGGCCTGCACGAGCTGCTGCGCCGCTGCGCGCTCGCCGTGCTGACCCAGGGCAGCGGGAGCGACGATGCGCGCGCGCTGCTCGACCGTTATCCCGACTTCGACGTGCAGATCCTGCAGCAGGACCGCGGCGTCAAGCTCGAGCTCGCCCACGCGCCGGCGGAGGCGTTCGTCGACGGCCATCTCATTCACGGCGTGAACGAACTCCTGTTCGCGGTCGTGCGCGACATCGTCTACGTCGCCAACCAGATCGAGGCGGGCGCATTTGATCTCGAAACGTCGCCGGGCATCACGCACGCGGTGTTCGAGATCCTGCGCAATGCGCGCGTGCTGCGGCCGAACACCGACCCGAACCTCGTCGTCTGCTGGGGCGGCCATTCGATCGGGCGCAATGAATACCTGTACACCAAGAAGGTCGGCTACGAGCTCGGCCTGCGCGCGTACGACATCTGCACGGGCTGCGGCCCGGGCGCGATGAAGGGGCCGATGAAGGGCGCGACGATCGCGCACGCCAAGCAGCGCCGCCACAGCAATCGCTACATCGGCATCACCGAGCCGGGCATCATCGCGGCCGAGTCGCCGAACCCGATCGTCAACAATCTCGTGATCATGCCGGACATCGAGAAGCGGCTCGAGGCGTTCGTGCGCGTCGGCCACGCGATCATCGTGTTCCCCGGCGGCGTCGGCACGGCGGAGGAAATCCTCTACCTGCTCGGCATCCTGCTGCACCCGGACAACGCGCAACTGCCGTTCCCGCTGGTGTTCACCGGCCCGGCCGAGTCGGCGGCCTACTTCGAGCAGATCGACCGCTTCCTGCGCCTGTCCCTCGGCGACGACGTCGCACGACACTATTCGATCGTCGTCGACGATCCGGCCGAAGTCGCGCGCCAGATCCGCAAGGGCATCGAGCGCGTGCGCCTGTTCCGCCTCAACAACCAGGACGCGTTCTTCTTCAACTGGGCGTTGCACATCGAGCGCGAGTTCCAGGTGCCGTTCCAGCCGACGCACGCCGCGATGGCGGGCCTCAACCTGCACCGCGACCAGCCGCCGCATCGACTCGCCGCGGACCTGCGCCGCGCGTTCTCCGGCATCGTCGCCGGAAACGTCAAGGAGGGCGGCATGCGCGCGATCGAGCAATACGGCCCGTTCGAGATCCACGGCGACCGCGACATCATGCAGGCGCTCGACGCACTGCTCGCGAGCTTCGTCGTCCAGCAGCGCATGAAGCTGCCCGGCTCGCGCTACGTGCCGTGCTACCGCGTCCTCACCGACTGACTTGGTGGCGTCGCCGGCGAGCGACTAGAGCCTGAAACACGAAGGACACGAAGGACACGAAGAGCGAGAGCACTTGGTGCTTGCACACGGAGCCATCGCACAGGTAGCTCTTCATCAATGCATTCCGTGCTCGGAGCTTGGCCCCTTGCTTCCTGCTTTCCTTCGTGTTCTTCGTGTCTTTCGTGGTTCAATCTTTCAGCCTTACGAGCCCGTCAGCCGGGAGGCTTCGCGGCGGTCGAGGTGACGCCGGCGACGACCTGGCTGCGCGACGCGATCTGCACTTTCCGGCCTTCGCCGAGTCGTTCGGCGCCGCGCACGACGACGAGGTCGCCCGCGGCGAGTGCGCCATCGACTTCGGTGAGTTCGCCGTCGCTCGCCCCCGCGCGTACGGCGACCTTCTCGCTCGTGCCGTCGGCGCCGATGCGCATCACGTAGCTGCCGTCGGCGCGCACGACGAGCGCGTCGCGCGGCACCGCCATCGCGCGCACGGGCGTGCGCTCGGGCAGCGCGACTTCGATCGCGCTGCCGACCAGCGGCTGCGCGTCGAGCAGCGCGAGGCGCAGCTCGAACTGGCGCGAGCGCTCCTCGCCGACCGGCACGACCGCGCGCACGCGCGCCTTCGACGTCTTCTCGCCGACGCGCACGGGCAGTTCCATGTCGGCCTTGAGCATCTCGGCGAGGGCGAGCGGCGCCTGCACGCGCGCTTCGAGTCGCGCGGTATCGACGAGGTGCGCGATCGCCGCGCCGGTGGCGACGAACTCGCCGCGCTGCGCGAGTCGTTCGGTGACGACGCCCGGGAACGGCGCGCGCACTTCGGTCTGCTCGAGTTCGTACTGCGCCGTGCGCACGCGCGCCTCGGCCTGCCGCAGCTGCGCGCTGTACTGCTGCACCTGCGCGCGCGCCTCGTCGACCTGGTTCGCGGCGATGCTGCGATTCTCGGCGAGGCGTTCGTAGCGTTCGCTCTGGCGCATCGCCAGCGCACGCTGCGCCTTGATGCGCTCGACCTCGCTGCGGGCATCCTCGAGGTGCAGGCGGATCGCTTCGTCCTCGAGCTTGGCGACGCGTTCGCCGGCCTTGATGCGCGTGCCGACTTCGGCGACATATTCGAGTCGACCGGCCGCGCTCGTCGCGAGCTTGGCGTCGTCGCGACTGACGACGCTGCCGGGCACCCACCGGCGCGGCGCGATTTCGGCCATGCCGGCCTTGGCGACCTCCACGATCGCTGGCGGCGCCGCCGGCGCCTGCGCCGCGGCGAGGGCGGGCAGCGCGAACGCGAGCCCGAGCAGGACGGAGCACGTTCGGTGGTGGCGGTGCATGGTGGCCTCCGGTCGTATGCGGTTGCGGGTGGGGTCGGCGCAGCTCATGCGGCGCGCGCGACCGCGGGGTGCTGCTCGCCCGACGGCGTCGGCGCGGGCTGGGCGTCCTTGCTGCGTTCGCGCGTGGTCAGGCGCATCAGGCTCGGCAGCAGCAGCAGCGAGAACACCATCGCGACGACGACGCCGCCGACGTTGACCGCGGCGAGGCCGCGATAGATCACGCTGCCCGGGCCGGGGTTCACCGCCATCGGCAGCGCGCCGAGCGCGCCGGTGAGCGTGCTCGCGAGGATCGCGCGCAGGCGCTGGTTGAGCGCGAGGCGGATCGATTCCTCGAGCGTGTGGCCATGGTTCTGCGCGTCGCGCGTGCGATCGACGAGCAGGATCGCATGGTTGACGATGACGCCGACCATCATGATGAAGCCGATCATCGTCAACAGGTCGAGCGGCTGGAACGCGACCGCACCGAGCACGCGCAGGCCGAGTACGCCGCCGACGAGCGCGACCGGCACCGTCAGCACGACCACGAGCGCGTCGCGCAGCGAGCGGAACATCGCCGCCATCAGCAGGAACAGCACGAGCAGTGCGAGCACGAAGTTCTTGGCCATCGTCGACACGGTCGCCTCGAGCCGATCGGCGCTGCCGGCGAGGCGGATGTTCGCGTCGGCGGGCAGCTTCGCGCGCAGCGCGGGGACGACGTCGTTCTGGATCGTCTTCAGCGCGTCCTCGAGCGACAGCGTCTGCGGCGGATCCATCGTCAGGGTGACGGTGCGGCGATGGTCGAGGCGGCGGATCTGGTTCGGCCCGAGCGCGGTCTCGAGCTTGATCACGTCGCCGAGCGGGACGACCTGGCCGTTCGGCGTGACCAGCGGCGCCTCCGCGAGCGATTCGGGCGTCTCGCGCCGATCGGCGCGCAGGATGATCGGCAGGCGGGTCTGGCCGTCGAAGTATTCGCCGAGCCAGGCGCCGTCGCCGAGCGCGCGCACGATCGTGCCGAGCGAGGCGCGGTCCCAGCCTGCCTCGGCGATGCGGCGATCGTCGGGAATCGCATGCAGCTCGAGCGTGGTCTGGTCGGTCGCCGGGTTCGCCTGCACGTTCGCGCCGGGGAACTTCTGCTCGAGCAGCTTGCGTCCTTCCTCGGCGACGCGATTGAGCGTCTCCGCATCGTCGCTCTGCAGGTGGATCGCGACCGAACGCGCCGAGCCGCCGACGCCGCCGAACAGTTCGCCTTCGGTCGCGAACGCGCGCGTGTCGGGAAAACCGACCGTGATCTCGTCGCGCAT
>DASTSE010000360.1:0-8709 GCA_035760865.1 Dokdonella sp. | reverse complement strand
TTCCTGCAGCTCTGCGCGCTCAACAACATGCAGGTCGTCGCGCCCACGACGCCGGCGCAGTGGTTCCACCTGATCCGCCGGCAGATGGTGCGCAACCTGCGCAAGCCGCTGATCGTGATGACGCCGAAGTCGCTGCTGCGCCACAAGCTCGCGGTGTCCTCGCTCGACGAGCTCGCCAACGGCGGCTTCCCGCTCGCGATCGGCGACACGACTGCGCACAAGGGCGCCAAGGTGCGCCGCGTCGTGCTCTGCTCGGGCAAGGTGTACTACGACCTCGTCGAGGACGCGGGCAAGCGCAAGATCGACGACGTCGCGATCGTGCTCGTCGAGCAGCTGTATCCGTTCCCGCGTACCGAGGTCGCCGCGGAACTCGCGAAGTACCCGGCCGCTCAGGACGTGGTCTGGTGCCAGGAAGAGCCGATGAACCAGGGCGCCTGGTACCAGATCCAGCACCACCTGCTGAAGGTCGTCGGGCCGAAGCAGCACCTGCTGTACGCGGGTCGCGCGCGCTCGCCCGCCCCGGCCGCGGGCCATCTGTCGACGCACGCCGCCGAACAGGCGGCACTGCTGGAGCAGGCGCTCGTCGCGCCGGCCGGCACCGATAGCGTCGCGGAGTAGACTTGCTGAATGTCCTTCTCCCTGCGGGGAGAAGGTGGCCCGAAGGGCCGGATGAAAGTCCCCGCCGCGTGCGGAACTCCATGCCACCCCTCTCCCGGTGGGAGGGGCTCGAGAAGAATTTTCCAAGGACAATCGCATCATGGCCATCGAAGTCAAAGTCCCCGTCCTGCCCGAGTCCGTCTCCGACGCGACGATCGCGACCTGGCACAAGAAGCCGGGCGACGCGGTCAAGCGCGACGAGAACCTCGTCGACCTCGAGACCGACAAGGTCGTGCTCGAAGTGCCCGCGCCCGCGGACGGCGTGCTGAAGGAGATCAAGTTCGACAGCGGCGCGACGGTGACCAGCCAGCAGGTGCTCGCGATCCTCGAGGAAGGCGCGGCCGTCCCGGCCGCGAAGGCCGCGGAACCCGCGAAGGCGGAAGCCCCGAAAGCGGCCGCGCCCGCGGCGCCCGCAGCAGCTCCGGCGAAGTCGGCCGACCTGTCGCCGGCCGGCCAGCGCGTCGCGACCGAGAACAAGCTCGACCCGTCGCAGGTCGCCGGCACCGGTCGCGACGGCCGCGTCACGAAGGAAGACCTCGTCAACTTCATGCGCTCGGGATCGCCGGCGGCGACGACCGCGCCCGCCGCAGCGAGGCCCACGCCGGGCGCGCGACCGGAAGAGCGCGTGGCGATGACGCGCATGCGCGCGAAGATCGCCGAGCGCCTCATGCAGTCGAAGAACTCGATCGCGATGCTGACCTCGTTCAACGAGATCAACCTCGCCAAGGTCAGCGCGATGCGCAAGGAGCTCGGCGAGCAGTTCGAGAAGGCGAACGGCATCAAGCTCGGCTTCATGAGCTTCTTCGTCAAGGCTGCTTGCGAAGCGCTGAAGCGCCATCCGATCATCAACAGCTCCGTCGACGGCAACGACATCATCTACCACGGCTACCAGGACATCTCGGTCGCGGTGTCGACCGACAAGGGCCTCGTCACGCCGGTGCTGCGCGATGCGCAGAACATGAGCTTCGCCGAGATCGAGAAGGCGATCGCGACGTACGCGAAGAAGGCGCGCGAAGGCGGCCTCACGCTCGACGACCTGCAGGGCGGCACGTTCACGATCACCAACGGCGGCACGTTCGGCTCGCTGTTCTCGACGCCGATCGTCAACCCGCCGCAGAGCGCGATCCTCGGCATGCACGCGATCAAGGAACGCGCGATCGTCGAGAACGGCCAGGTCGTCGCCGCGCCCATGATGTACGTCGCGATCAGCTACGACCACCGCATCATCGACGGCAAGGACGCGGTGCTGTTCCTCGTCGACATCAAGAACCAGCTCGAGAATCCGCACAAGATGCTGTTGGGCATCTAAGAACGGGGACTCGGGGATTGGAGATTCGGGATCCGCGAGAGCTTTCCCGATGTCGACGCACCGCCCTTCCGGGTCCCGAATCCTCAATCCCGGCTCCTGGGCATCCAAGAACCGGGATCGGGATGGGAGATTCGGGATTTGCGAGAGTTTTCCCCGATGTCGACGCGCCGCCTTTCCGAATCCCGAATCCCGAATCCTCAATCCCGGCTTTTGCGAGCGAATGAAATGAGCGAACAGAACTTCGACGTCATCGTCATCGGCGGCGGCCCCGCCGGCTACCACGCCGCGATCCGCGCCGCGCAGCTCGGCCTCAAGACCGCCTGCATCGACGACTGGACCGGCGCCGACGGCAAGGCCGCGCTCGGCGGCACCTGCCTCAACGTCGGCTGCATTCCGTCGAAGGCGGTGCTCGACTCGTCCAAGCAGTTCTGGAACATGACGCGGCACTTCGACGTGCACGGCATCACGACCAAGGGCGCCGCGATCGACGTCAAGACGATGATCGGTCGCAAGGACAAGATCGTTAAGCAGTTCACCGGCGGCGTCGCGCTGTTGTTCAAGCAGAACAAGATCACCTCGTTCCTCGGCAAGGGCAAGCTGCTCAAGGATCGCCAGATCGAGATCACCGCGCCCGACGGCGGCAAGCAGGTCGTCGCCGGCACCAACGTCATCATCGCGACCGGCTCGGTGCCGATCGAGCTGCCGTTCGCGAAGTTCGACGGCAAGTCGATCGTCGACAACGCGGGTGCGCTCGCGTTCGACGCCGTGCCCAAGCGCCTCGGCGTGATCGGCGCCGGCGTGATCGGCCTCGAGCTCGGCAGCGTATGGATGCGCCTCGGCAGCGACGTCACCGTGCTCGAGGCGTTGCCGGGCTTCCTCGCCGTCGCCGACGCCGACGTCGCCAAGACCGCCGCGCGCGAGTTCGGCAAGCAGGGCCTCAAGATCGAACTCGGCGCGAAGCTGTCGAAGGCCGAGGTCAAGGGCAACGAAGTGCATCTCACCTATGCGGGCAAGGACGGCGAGAAGCAGCTCGTCGTCGACAAGCTGCTCGTCGCGGTCGGCCGCCGCGCGTACACCGACGGCGTACTCGGCGACGGCACCGGCGTTCGCGTGGACGAGCGCGGTCGCGTCGTCGTCGACGAGCACTGCTGGACCGGCGTCGATGGCGTGTGGGCGGTCGGCGACTGCGTGCGCGGCCCGATGCTCGCCCACAAGGGCTTCGAGGAAGGCATCGCGGTCGCGGAACTCATCGCGGGGAAGGCCGGCCACGTCAACCTCGACACGATCCCGTGGGTCATCTACACCGAGCCGGAGATCGCCTGGGTCGGCAAGACCGAAGCGCAGTGCAAGGCCGAGGGCATCCCGTACAAGACCGGCAGCTTCCCGTTCGCGGCGGTCGGGCGCGCGGTGGCGATGAACGAGCCGGCCGGCTTCGTTAAGGTGATCGCGCACGCGGAGACGGATCGCATCCTAGGTTGCCACATCGTCGGCGCGAACGCCTCCGAGCTGATCGCCGAATGCGTCGTCGCGATGGAGTTCAAGGGCTCCGCCGAGGACCTCGCGCGCATCGTGCACGCGCACCCGACCTTGTCCGAAGCCGTGCACGAAGCCGCGATGTCGGTCGACAAGCGCGCGATCCACAAGGCCAACTGATCCATCGTCCGCACCGCCGGCACTGCCGGCGGTGCGCGTCGACGCGCATGCCGCGCGCTCCGAGCCCTTTCATGGCCGAGTCGAATCCGATCCGCGACGTATCCGACACCGCGCGCTGGGTGGCGATCTATCGCGCGATGGAGAGCGAACGCCGCGACGCGCTGTTCCGCGATCCTTACGCGCGCCGCCTCGGCGGCGAACGCGGAGAGGCGATCGTCGACGCACTGCCGCGCGGGCGCTCGATGAGCTGGCCATTGGTCGTACGCACGGCCGTCATGGACGAGATCGTCCTGCGCTGCGCCCGCGAGGGTGCCGCAACGGTACTCAATCTTGCCGCCGGCCTCGACACGCGGCCGTACCGGCTCGACCTGCCGCCGACGCTGCGCTGGATCCACGTCGACATGCCCGCGATGGTCGACTGCTTCCGCGAACAGATGGCTGCGGAAACGCCGCGCTGCACGCTCGAATTCGTCGCGGCCGACCTGCGCGACGCCGCGGTGCGTCGCGAGCTGTTCACGCGCGTCGCCGCGTGCGGGCCCGTGCTCGCGATCAGCGAGGGGCTGCTGATCTACCTCGATGCCGACGACGTCGCTGCGCTCTCGCGCGACCTGCACGACGTCGCCCGCGCGCGCTGGTGGCTGTTCGACCTCGCTTCGCCGCTGCTGCTGAAATTCCTCGAACGACGCTGGTCGCCGACCCTGCGCGACGCCGGCGCGGCACTCCGGTTCGGCCCTTCCGAAGGCACCGCCTTCTTCGCGCCGCACGGCTGGCACGAGCAGGAATTCCGCTCGAGCTGGGACGAATCGCTGCGCCTCGGGCGCAGCGCGCGCGGCGCGTGGTTCCT
Organism: Dokdonella sp.; assembly: GCA_035760865.1. Classification (GTDB taxonomy): domain Bacteria; phylum Pseudomonadota; class Gammaproteobacteria; order Xanthomonadales; family Rhodanobacteraceae; genus Dokdonella_A. The sequence goes on along the minus strand of DASTSE010000360.1, from coordinate 4,246 downwards.
GCAACTGCTCTCGCGATTGCAGTCACGCCGCACGCGCGACGCGTACCGCCGCATGTCGGGCATCGTCCTCCTGCACACCGATCGACAGCGAGTAACCTCATGAGCACACGGCAAGCCTTCAGTGCGTTCCGCATCCGCGACGACCAGTCCGGCTACCGCGCCGGCATCGAAACGATGCGCGAAGACGACCTTTCGCCCGGCGAGGTGCTGGTCAAGGTCGCGTACTCGTCGGTCAATTACAAGGACGCGCTCGCGGGCACCGGCAAGGGCAAGATCCTGCGCCGCTTTCCGCTCAACGGCGGGATCGACGTCGCGGGCTACGTCGCCGCATCGACCGACCCCGCGTTCAGGGAAGGCGATGCCGTGCTCTGCACCGGTTGCGGCCTGTCCGAGACGCGCGACGGCGGCTACGCCGAATACGCCCGGCTGGAATCGCGATGGACGATCCCGCTGCCCGCGGGGCTCACGCTGCGCGAGTCGATGGCCCTCGGTACGGCCGGCTTCACGGCTGCGCTGTCGCTGTTCCAGCTCGTGCGCAACGGCCAGGCGCCGGAGATGGGACCGGTCGTCGTCACGGGCGCGACCGGCGGCGTCGGCTCGCTCGCGATCGACATCCTCACCCGCGCCGGATTCGAGGCGCACGCGATCACCGGCAAGGTCGAGCAGTTCGACTGGCTGATCGGTCTCGGCGCCCGCCAATGCATCGCCCGCGAGGGACTGTACTGGGGCCAACGCCCGCTCGAGACCGCGCGCTGGGCGGGTGCGATCGACAACGTCGGCGGCGACATGCTCGCCGGCCTGACCCGCGTGATCCGGCCATACGGCAACATCGCGAGCTGCGGCCTCGCGGCCTCTGCCGAGCTCGCGACGACGGTCATGCCGTTCATCATTCGCGGAGTCAGCCTGCTCGGCATCGCTTCGGCGGGGACGGCGCGGGCGATCCGCGACCAGGTCTGGGAGCATCTTGCGAGCGACTGGAAACCGGCGCATCTTGACGTCATCGCCGATCGCGAGGTCGCCCTCTCGGAGCTGCCCCCGGTTTTCGATACGATGCTGGCCGGCGGGTCGCTCGGCCGGACGGTCGTGAAGATCGCCTGAGTGGTCTTTGCCGGCAACCCGCCGGCGTCTAGAATGAACCCTTCAACAGGGGAAACTGCAGCATGTCCAGAGTATTGATCGTCGACGATTCGCCGTCGCAACTGGTAGGTATGAAACGCACGGTCGAGAAGCTCGGCCATCAGGTGATCACCGCCGAAGACGGTGCCGCCGGCGTCGAAGTCGCCAAGCGCGAACTGCCCGACCTGATCCTGATGGACGTCGTGATGCCGAACCTGAACGGGTTCCAGGCGACGCGCACGATCTCGAAGGATCCGAAGACGAGCCACATTCCGATCGTCCTCGTCACGACCAAGGACCAGGACACTGATCGCGTCTGGGGCATGCGCCAGGGCGCGAAGGCCTACGTGACCAAGCCGATCGACGACGCGGAACTCACGCGCGTCATCAAGGAATACCTGCCGGCCGGCTGATCAGGCGCGCGCCGCCGAGGGTGGCGCCGCCGTGGCAACGGCGGAAGCCGCGATGCTTCTCCCGGTCGGGACACCCGGAGCATCGCGGCTTCCGCCGCTCCAGCGAGCCAACTAGGCGCGTGGATCGTAACCGGGGTACGAACGCGCGAGCTGTTCGAACAGCTCGCGCTGCTCGGCCGTCTCCGCTTTCGGCGCATGCACGACGAGGGTGACGATCTGGTCGCCGGCGACCTTGCCCGGCCAGCCACGACCGCGCAGGCGCATCTTGCGTCCGCTGTCGGATCCCGCGGGGACCCGCAGCTCGACGTCGCCACCGAGCGTGGGCACGGTCACGGTCGCGCCGAGCGCGGCTTCCCACGGGGATATCGCAAGCGTGCTCAGCACGTTATTGCCGTCGAGCGCGTAGGCGTCGTCTTCGCGCAGGCCGACCTCGAGGATGAGGTCGCCCGGTGGACCGCCGTGCACGCCCGCCGAGCCCTGCCCCGCGAGGCGGATCTGCTGTCCTGGCAGGATGCCCGCCGGGATCTTCACCTCGAGCGTGCGCTCGCGCCGGCCGTCGCGCAGCGCGATGCGTTCGCGACCGCCGTGATAGGCGGTACGCAGATCGACGGCGACCTGCGCGTGGACGTCGCGGCCGCGCCGCGGCGCGGTGCGCCCGCCGCCACCGCGTCCGCCGAACACGGACTCGAAGAAGTCGCTGAAATCGGCGCCTTCCTCGTCGAACGCCGGGCCGTGCTGCCAGTTCGGCGGCGGGCCGCGAAACTCGTCCCCGTTCCGGTAGCCGCCTGCGCGCAACTGGTCGTAGGCACGCCGCCGCTGCGGATCCTTGAGCGCCTCGTAGGCTTCGTTGACCGCCTTGAATTTCTCCTCGGCACCGCCTTCCTTGCTCACGTCGGGGTGGTACTTGCGCGCAAGCGTGCGGTAGGCCGACTTGATCTCGGTCTCGCTCGCATCGGGCTTCACGCCGAGTGTGTCGTAGTAGTCCTTGAACTCCATCCGGTCCCCCACCTGTCGAACATGCGCCGCGCGGTCGCCTCGACGGCCGCTCCGGGACGACGGCCTGCGGGCGAGGTACGCCAACCCCGCCCTCCACGCGCGATTCCGTGCGGCCACGAAAAAACAAACGGCCCGCGAACGTCCGCGGGCCGATCGATGACCACGGGCGTCGCCGCGCGGTCCAGCGTAGCAAAGCCGCGCGTTCGGGGCGCCATTGCGCCCCGTCGCATTCAGCCGTTGATCGCGATGCGACGCGGCGTCGACTGCGCCTTCTTCGGGATCGTGATCTCGAGCACGCCGTGCCTGCCGGTCGCGCTGATGCCGTCGGCATCGGCGCTCTCGGGCAGCACGAAGCGACGGTCGAAGCGCCCGTGTGCGCGCTCCACGCGCGTCGCCTTGGCGTCGTCGGCAAGCGTCTCGGCGGCGCGTTCGCCCTTGAGCGACAGCACGTTCTTGTCCATCTGCACTTCGATCGTGGCCGGGTCGACGCCGGGCAGGTCGGCGAGGATCACGAAGCGCTGCGCCTCCTCGCGCACGTCGACGCGCGGCGTCCAGTGCGCCTCGGCCGCCGGCGCATCCGGCGCCGTCGTGTCGGCGTGGAAGAAGCGCTCCAGCGCCTGCTTCGCTTGCAGGTTGCCGCGCACGAACCACGGGTTGTAACGGGTGACGATCATGATGCTCTCCGAGAACAGGGGCGGCTCGATGCGCCGCGATGGCGCAAACATAGGTGCCGCGCCGAACGTTTCAAGAGCTGCGGCGGCAACGCCGCACGACGTATCATCCCCGGACGCGGCGATTCGCCGCGAACCTCCACGAACGAAGGGCATTCCAGCATGACGATCGAAGTCGGCGACTCCATTCCCGCGGCAACCCTGAACGTGATCAAGGACGGCGTCCAGCCGATCACCACCGCGGAGATCTTCGGGGGCCGCAAGGTCGTGCTTTTCTGCGTCCCGGGCGCGTTCACCCCGACCTGTTCCGAGCGCCACCTGCCCGGCTTCATCGAACGCTACGCCGACTTCCGTGCGCGCGGCATCGATGTCGCGTGCATCGCGGTCAACGACGCATTCGTGATGGATGCCTGGGCGAAAGCGCAGTCGGTCCCCGAGGGCATGCTCATGCTCGCCGACGGCAATGGCGACTTCACGCGCGCGATCGGCCTCGAGATGGACGCGACGCGCTTCGGCATGGGCATGCGCGGCAAGCGCTACGCGCTGTACGCCGAAGACGGCGTCGTGCGCCATCTCGCAGTCGAAGCACCGGGCGAGTTCAAGGCATCGAGCGCGGACGCGGTGCTGGCCGCGATCGGTTGACGGCGAGACGATCCTGCGAAGCACGACCTCCGTGGGAGCGACGGAAGGCGCGATGCCCTTCGCTCGATCCGCGAGAAGGCATCGCGGCCTGCGCCGCGCCGACGGAACCGGCGTCAGGACTCGCCTGACGCCCCGTCGTTGCCCGGACCGGTGTCGTCCTCGTCCTCGCCGAACGAATCGACCTTGACGACGCCGACGAGCGACTCGTCGGCCGGCAGGCGGATCAGCGTGACGCCCTGCGTGTTGCGGCCGACCCGCGCGATTTCCGCTGCGCGCGTGCGCACGAGCGTGCCCTGGTTCGAGATCAGCATGACCTCGTGCGTGTCGTCGAGCAGCGCGGCGCCGACGAGGTTGCCGTTGCGCTCGGAGCACTGGATGCCGATGACGCCGCGGATGCCGCGTCCCTTG
>DASTSE010000359.1:0-10958 GCA_035760865.1 Dokdonella sp. | reverse complement strand
TGACCGGACGCGCACGACGCGTACCACGGTGCGTGTTCGCGTGCGGCGGGCCGAACGCGGTTCGGCCGGCCTACGCGCGGCGCGCGTGCACGGCGAGCGCGATCCAGCCGGCGATGAAGGCGACGCCGCCGAGCGGCGTGATCGCACCGAGCCAGCGCGGCGCGCCGAGCGCAAGCGCGTAGAGGCTCGCGCAGAACAGCACGATGCCCACGACGAATGCGCACGCGGCGATGCGCACCGCGCGAGTTTCGCGATGGCGCGCGAGCGCGCCGCAGGCGACCAACGCGAGCGCGTGCCAGAACTGGTATTCGACCGCCGTGTGCCACGTCGCGAGCGCGGATGCATCGAGGACGCCGCGCAACGCGTGCGCGCCGAACGCGCCGAGCGCGACCGCTACGGCGCCGGCGATCGCGCCGGCGCCGGTCGTCTGGCGTGCAAGCGTGTCCGTCATTGCGGAAAACGGCTCCGGCGGTGGCCGGAGCCGTGCGCTCAGTGCGGCGACCCGGCTTTCGCCGGTTTCGCGGACGGCTTGGCGGCAGACGCGGCCTTCTTGTCTTCGACCGGCTTGAGCAGGTCGGACATCGACTTGTTGATGTTCGCGTACTTGTACGCAGGCAGCACGTAGGTCCAGCCCGAGAAACGCGCGTTGAGGTCGGCAACCTCCTTGTTCAGCGCGGCGAGGCGCGTCTCGCGGTCCTTGGCCGGATCCTCGACCGAGGCGGGCTTCGCCGGCGGCACGGCCGCGTCGGTCTTGCCGTCCTTCTTCGCGGCGTCCGCCGCCGCGGTGGCGGCGTCGTACTCGGCCTTCGCCTTCGCCTGCGCCGCTGCGATCCCCTTGTCCGCCTGCGCCGCGTCGAGCGAAGCGACGAACTGCGCATAGTCCTTGCCGTCCTTCTCCCACGCGGTCACATCGACGACCACGCCGTCGAACGTCGCGTAATGCGCCTTCAGCGCCGGCTCCGGCGGCATCGCATCCTTCGCCGCAAGCACGTCGTCGAAGCGCAACCCGGCGAGCGCGGAAGCGAGGCCGTTGATCGTGAATTCCGACCCCGCCTCGCGCCCCTTCGGCACGTCGGCGAGCACGAAATTCGCATCGCCTTCGGCGTTCTTCGCGATCGACACCTTGCTGCCGTCGGCGTGCGCGATCGCGACCGAGGCGACGCGCGTCGCCGCGATGTCGGCAAGGTCCTTGCGCAGCCAGTCCGCAGCGTTCCTGTCGACGCCGAGCGACGCCGACACGAGCCAGCTCTCCGGCTGGCCCGCGACGCGCACGTAGGTGCCGCCTCGCGGATCGCTGTTGCCGACGACGAACACGAATGGCTTGGCGAGGCCGTCGAGTTCGACCTGCACGCCCTTCGCATCCTTCGCGGCGATGTCCTCGACGCCGAGCAGTGCGTACTTGTCCTTGTTCGAGGTCTTCTGCTCGACGCGCCGGGCGTCGGCGAGCTTGAGCAGGAACGCGCGCAGCTTGCCGGTATCGGCCGGATAGCCGTCCTTCTGCGCGAGCGTCCAGCCGCTCGCCCCGCGCTCGAGCGTCGCGACGGTCGTGTTGTCGGCGCCGGTGACGACGACCTTGGCAACATCGTTGACGTGATCGCGCAGCTCCGGCACGAGATAGGCCGACGCCTCGGCCTGTCCGCTCTGCGGACGGTTCGAATGATTCAGCGCGACCGCGGCGGCGATCGCGACGAGCGCGGCCACGCCGAGGCCGATCAGGGTCTTCTGGTTCATGCGCGGGCTCCCTGTGCGGCGCGACGACGCTGCAGGCGCCACCACGCGAACGCGAGCGCGGCGAGCGTGACGAGCAGCGGCATCAGCACGATGTTGACGATCTTCAGGCGCGTGCCGAGCGACTCGATCTCGGCGTCGAGCTGGCGCCGCACCTGGCGCAGCTCCTTGCGGATCTCGAGCTTGCGATCGAGGAACTTCTCGAGCTCGGCCTTCTGTTCGGCGGAGAGGATCTGCGCCTGGTCCTTGCTCTTGGCGCTCTGCAGATCGGTGAGCTTGCGCTCGGTCTCCGACAGCTCGCGCTGCAGGTCCTGTTCCTTGGCGCGGAAGCGCTCGTCCGCGTTGCGCTTGATCGCCTCGACCGTCGTGAACGGGCGCTGCGATGTCGCCCGGCCGCGGATCGAGATGAGATCGCTCGAACCGGCCATGTTGTCGAGCGCGTTGACCGCGAAGTCGCCATTGTTGGCGAACGGATTCATGATCTGCTGGCCGAGGAACTGGCGCACCTGCACCCACATGCGGTCGCTGAGCAGGTCGGTGTCTGCGACGAGCACGATCTGTCCGTTCGCGTCCTTCGACTCCTTCAGCGCACCGGCGTCGCTGCGATCCGGGAACGCGGTCCTGAACTTGCCGGACAGGCGTGCCGCGATCACGAACGGCGAACCGGCCGGCTTGTAGCCCTGCAGCAGCGAGGACGGGTCGGCGAGCATGCGAAGGCGATCGGCCGCCACGCTCATCGCATCGGAGGTCGTCTGCAGCAGCGGTACGAGCTTCTCGTCCTTGGCGTCCTTGGCGAGGTCGAACGAGCCCGCGGTCGACACGTTGATGCTGTCGAGGTTCGCGGTCAGCACGTCGTCGTGGTTGAGGTCGGCCTCGGTCAGCCCGAGGATGCCCGGATGGCGCACCGGCGCGGTGCCCTCGCCGAGGCTGATCGGCAGGCCGCGCGCGCGGTCGAGCACGACCTTGTGCGGGTCGTATTCGACGCCCCAGGCCTTGAACAGTTTCGGCAGGTCGGACGACTTGTCGGCCATCATCCCCGCCATCGGGTTCGACGGATCGGCGCCGCTGTCGTCGAGTTCGGCGCTCGGATCGACGAACACGAGCAGGTGGCCGCCGCGCAGCACGAACTGGTCGATCGCGAACTGGGCGTCGTCGGACAGGCGCTTGGGCTGCACGACGATGAGCACGTCCATGTCCTTGTCGACCGTCTTGAGGCTCGCCGCATCGACCGGCTTGACGTCGAACAGCTGCGTCCACTGCTGGTAGATCGCCCACGGCTGGCGCATCTGCTGCGTCTGCGGATCGAAGCCGGCCGCGAGCGGCAGGCCCGACAGCAGGCCGACGACGGGCTTCTTCGGCGTTTCGAGGTCGTGGATGAGCTTGGCGATGTCGTACTCGAGGAACGCTTCCTTGTCCGGCTGCAGGAACGGGATCGACGCGTGGCCGTTGGTCGAATTCGTGCCCGCGATGCCGAGGAACACCTTGTCGCCCGACGCCGACACCGGCACGGCCTGCAGGCCGAGGCTCGCGGCACGGTCCTCGTCCTCCGAGAACGGCAGCGGGTCGATCACCTGCAGGCGCAACTTGCCGCCGGAACGGGAGGCCATCTCCTGCAGCATTTCGCGCACGGTCGAGAAGTAGCTGCGCAGCTGCGGGATGCCCTCGCTCGCCTTGTCGGAGAAGAACAGGTACAGGTCGATCGGTTCGTCGATCGACTTGAGGATGTTCTTCGTGCCGTCGGACAGCGTGTAGAGATGGTTCTGCGTGAGGTCGACGCGCGCGCCGCGGAACACGACGTTGACGAGCAGCATCACCGCGATGAACAGCGCGGCGAGTACGGCCAGTGCGGTACCCGAAAGGGCCTTGCGATTGAGTTGCATCGTCGGATCCCTCCTCAGGCCGCTTTCTTCATGTCGATGACCACGGCGGTCGCGTACAGCCAGACGCCGATCATCAGGACGAAATAGATGAGGTCACGCAGGTCGATCACGCCCTTGCTGATCGACGCGAAGTGGGTCAGGAAGCTGAGGCCAGCGATCGCGTCCGCCACGCCCTGCCCGGCGATCGTGCGGATCGCATCGAGCACGAGCGGGTAGCCCGCGAGCAGAAGCAGGAAGCAGATCACGACGGTCAGGATGAACGCGACGACCTGGTTGCGCGTCGAGGCCGACAGGCACGAACCGATCGCGAGGAACGCACCGGCCATCAGCAGCGAACCGAGGTAGCTCGCGAAGATGACGCCGTTGTCCGGACTGCCGAGATAGTTGACCGTGAGCCAGATCGGGAACGTGAGCGCGAGCGCGATCGCGATGAAGCCCCACGCGGCGAGGAACTTGCCGAACACCGCCTGCCACATCGTGATCGGCAAGGTCAGCAGCAACTCGATCGTGCCCGTCTTGCGCTCTTCCGCCCACAGGCGCATCGACACCGCCGGCACGAGGAACAGATACAGCCACGGATGGAACGTGAAGAACGCCTGCAGGTCGGCCTGGCCGCGCTCGTAGAAATTGCCGAGGTAGAACGTGAAGGCGCCCGACAGCAGCAGGAAGATCACGATGAAGACGTACGCGACCGGGGTCGAGAAATAGCTGCGCAGTTCGCGCTTGAAGATCGTGGCGGTACCGCTCATGTGCGTGCCTCCCTGCCCGCCGCGCCCTGGGTGATGGTGCGGAACACTTCGTCGAGGCGCCCCGCTTCGAGCGCGAGTTCGCGCACGGCGACGTTCTGCGCCTTCAGCGCATCGCCGACCGCGACGAAGATCGAGCGGCCCGGCTTCGGGAATGCGGTGATGCGGTTGTCCTGCGGGTCGACCTCGATCGCGGCGACGTCGGCGACGCGCGCGAGCGCGTCCTTCGCCTCCTGCAGGTTCGCGGCGGTCAGCGACACCGCCTGGTGGTAGCGCGAGCGGGCTTCGAGTTCGGACGGCGTCGCGTCCGCGAGCACGCGACCGCCGGCGATGATGATCGCGCGCGTGCACACCGCGTGCACTTCCTCGAGCAGGTGGGTCGAGATGATGATGGTCTTGTCGCGCGCCATCGAGTTGATCAGCGTGCGCACTTCCTGCTTCTGGTTCGGGTCGAGGCCATCGGTCGGCTCATCGAGGATGAGCACCTTCGGATCGTGCAGGATCGCGCCGGCGAGGCCGACGCGGCGCTTGAAGCCCTTCGACAGCGTGTCGATCGGCTGCTCGAGCACGCGCTCGAGGTGCAGCCGCGCGATCGCGTCGTCGATGCGCTGGAAACGCCGCTCGCCGTCGAGGCCGCGCACGTCGGCGATGAACTCGATGAACTCGCGCACGGTCATCTCGCCGTAGCTCGGCGCGCCCTCGGGCAGGTAGCCGAGCACGCGCTTGGCTTCGAGCGGCTGCCGCTCGACGTCGAAGCCGGCGACGGTGGCACCGCCGGACGTCGGGGCGAGGAAGCCGGCGACCATCTTCATCGTGGTCGACTTGCCGGCGCCGTTGGGACCGAGGAAGCCGAGCACCTGGCCGGGCTCCACCTTGAAACTGATCGCGTCGACAGCGGTGAAATCGCCGTAGCGCTTGGTGAGTTGTCGGGTTTCGATCATCGTCTTGGCTGCACCTGTTGATGGACATGGCAGCCCGCGCACGCGAAAACCGCGCGGGCGACTACCCCCAGATGGTTTCGGCGCACCGCGTCGGCCGACGACGTCGCGAGCGGGCAAGCCCGCCGGCATCGCAGCGACCCCTGACGCAGGGCGCGCGGAAAGATACCGCAAAGGCCGGCGAAAGTTCCCGCGCCCTACGCAAGCCGCGTCGGCGCGGGATAGCGCCTGCCCGGCCGCAGCGGTCGGAAGCACGGCGCCTGCGCGAGCAGGCGCGCGATCGCGCCGTCCTCATGCCAGCCGCGGATGCCCGCGAGCGGCAGCGGTCGCAGTTCCTGCGGGTCGGCGAGCAGGTCGCCGGCGCGGATCGCGGTGGCGAGCGCGCGCTCCGCCGACGCCCAGCGCGGGACGATCGCCGCGGCGTTCGTGCGCGCATGCAGCGCCTCGCGGCCGACTTCGACGGCGATGCACTTCGCGACCGGCCACGCACGTCCAATCCAGGCGTGTTCGGCGAGCGCATGGCCGAACACGGTGACGCCCAGCTCGTTCCCCCACGCCTCGCGCGCGTCGACGAACAACGCCGTCCAGTCGTGCGCATCCCACGCCGCACGCCACTGCGAGGATGCGAGCCAGACGATCGCACCGGCTTCGTCGAAATGGGTCAGCGCGTACTGCCCGCGGGTCCGCTGCTTGCCGCCGACGCGCGCGACGTCGGCCGCCTGCCGCGCGTTGAGCGCCCACTTCAGTTCCGGGTGCCGCAGCCAGACGAGCGCGTTGAACGCGTCGTGGGCGTCGTGGGCGCGCGTCGCGAGCACCCGCCGCTCGGCGATGCGCGTCTCGTAGTGCAGGCCGTCTTCGAGCAGCGCGTGCGTCTGCGCCACGAACGCGGGCCGCTCGACGCCGTCGTCGCGCTGCGCGCGCGTGCGGCGCGCCTCGAGCTCGTCGAGCCCCGGCAAGGACGAGTCCGCATCGAGCCATGCGTGCAGCAACGGGTGCCGCGCCATCGCGCCCGCGGGAGCCGGGCGCAGCGGTTCGGACGCGTGCGCGGCATCGACGGCGCCATGCGACGGCGACGGCAGCGACGCCGCGCGGTCGGCCGCCTTGCCGGTGCGAGTCACGCCGCGGGTCGCTCGCCGAGCGCGGGGCGCGCGCTCAGGCCGACAGCCGACCGATCAGGTCGTGTTCGTCGGTGTGGATGATCTCCACTTCGACGAACTGGCCCGGCTTCAGCGCGTGGCCGTCGTCGATGCGCACGATGCCGTCGATCTCGGGCGCGTCCGCCTTGGAACGCGCGATCGCGCCGTCCTCGTCGACCTCGTCGACGATCACCTGCTGGCGCGTGCCGACCTTGCGTGCGAGGCGCATCGCCGAGATCTCCGCCTGCACGTCCATGAAACGCTCGAGGCGTTCCTCCTTGACTTCCTCCGGCACGGGATCGGGCAGTTCATTCGCCTTCGCGCCATCGACCGGCGAATAGGCGAACGCACCGACCCGGTCGAGCTGCGCTTCGCGCAGGAAGTCGAGCAACTCCTCGAACTCCGCCTCCGTCTCGCCGGGGAAGCCGACGATGAAGGTGCTGCGCAGGGTCAGCTCGGGGCACGCGGCGCGCCACGCCTGCACGCGCGCGAGCACCTTGTCGACCGCACCCGGGCGCTTCATGAGCTTGAGGATGCGCGGGCTCGCGTGCTGGAACGGGATGTCGAGGTACGGCAGGATGCGGCCGTCGGCCATCAGCGGAATGACGTCGTCGACGTGCGGGTACGGATAGACGTAGTGCAGGCGCGTCCACGCGCCGAGTTCGGCGAGGCCTTCGCAAAGGCCGGTCATGCGCGACGCGCGCGGCTTGCCGCGCCACTCGCGCTCGGCGTAGCGCAGGTCGACGCCGTACGCACTCGTGTCCTGCGACACGACGAGCAGTTCCTTGACGCCGCCCTTGACGAGCTTTTCCGCCTCGACGAGCACGTCGTCGACCGGTCGCGACACGAGGTCGCCGCGCATCGACGGAATGATGCAGAACGTGCAGCGGTGGTTGCAGCCTTCGGAAATCTTCAAGTACGCGTAATGCTTCGGCGTGAGTTTGACGCCGACGCCATCGATGACCCCGGCGCCAAGGCGACGGGAGGTCGGCACGAGGTCGAGGAACGGGTCGTGCTTGGGCGGCAGCGCCGCATGCACCGCATTCATCACGCTCGCGTAGTCCTGCGGGCCGGAGATCGACAGCACGTCGGGATGCGCTTCGCGGATCACCTCGGCGCGCTTGCCGAGGCAGCCCGTGACGATGACCTTGCCGTTCTCCTCGAGCGCCTCGCCGATCGCCTCGAGCGATTCGTTCACCGCGGCGTCGATGAAGCCGCAGGTGTTGACGACGACGACGTCGGCCGCGCCGTAGCTCGGCACGATCTCGTAACCCTCGACGCGCAACTGGGTGAGGATGCGTTCGGAGTCGACCAGGGCCTTGGGGCAGCCGAGGCTGACGAAGCCGACCTTTGGATTGCGGCGTGACATGGGAAACCCGACCGGGTGGCAGCCGCGTAGTCTACCAGCCGGCGCCCCCTGCCGCGGCGGGCGCTGGCCGGCGAGACGCCGTGCAGGGCCGCACCGACCCCGAAACACATGTTTCGCTGTTTTCGTAGCCGCGATCAGGATTTTTTCCGCGCCGGGTCTTAAGATGCGCGCGCGGCCTGCGAAGGCGATCCTTCGCCGGTCCGGACCGGATGACCGGAGAACGCTGCGCGATGCACCCGGGGAACCTGTTGCCACCCGACCGCCGACGGCGGCGGGCGTGTTCGCGCGGCCGCATCTGGCTCCTCGCGCTCGCCCTGTCCGCGCTGCCGCCCGCGACCGCGTCCCAGGCCGTCGAGACGCATCCGCTCGCGCGATTCGTAACGGGCAGCCGGCAGATCGCCGCCGCGGTCGAGACGACGCTTGGCGACGAGGCGATCGTGCAGCTCGCCGACGCGATCGGCGGGGCCTGGGCGCGCCAGCGACTGCTCGCGACGGCGGGCGACATCTGCTCCGCGCTCGACCGTCCCGACGTCGCGAACCGGTTGTGGACGCGCGCGTTGCCGGCCGCCGGGCAACGCGGCGACACCGCGGCGACGATCCTGCTCACCACGCTCGTCGCGCAGAGCTCGCTCTCGCTCGGCGACTACGCGCGCTCGCGCGAGCTGGCGGAGCGCCTGCGCGTGCTCGCGCACCGCTACGGCGACGTCAGCGCGGAAGCGCAGGCGGAGAATGCGCTCGGCGTGCTCGAACGCCGCCGCGGCCGCCTCGACGGCGCAGTCGAGCACCAGCGGCGCGCGATCGAGCTGTTCAAATCCGTGGGCAACGGCATCGGTGCGATGCGCGCGCTGTCCGACCTCGGCACGATCTGGCGCGATCGCGGCGATTTCGCGCAAGCGCTCGACGCCCAGCTCGAGGCGGTCGCCGAACGCGAGCGCTCGGGCGACCGCCTGTCCAACGTGTATCGCAACCTTGCGCTGCTGTACCGCGAGATCGAGGACACTGCGGCATCGCGCGACTACTTCGAGCGCGCGACGCAGGCGGCGATCCAGAGCGGCGTGCCGTCGATGTATTCCTCGGCGACCGGAGCGTACGCGAGCCTGCTCAACGACATCGACGACTTCGCCGGCGCGCGCAAGGCCGCCGAGGAAGCGCTCGCGATCGACACCGCGCTCGCCGACCTCCCGCACCAGGGTTTCGAGCACCTCGAACTCGGACGTGCGCTGCTCGGCGAGAAGCAGACCACGGCCGCGATCGACCATCTCGACCGTGCGCTCGCGATCGGCCGGGAACTCGGCCAGCGCGAGCTCGTCGCGCGCTCGCTCCTGCACCAGACCGAAATCGCGCTCGCCCAGCGCGACTACCTGCGCGCACGCGGGCTCATCGACGAGGCGATCGCCGGGCTGGAGGCGACGCGCCTGCGCCCACAGCTCGCGCAGGCCTACCTCCTGCGCGAGCAGCTCGCGCGCGCCGAACACGACGACGCCGAGGCCCTGCGCTACGCGCACAAGGCCGCGGCCGCGCGCGAGGAGCTGATCGGCATCCGCGCCAGTCGCCAGATCTCCGCACTCGAGGTGCGCCACGCGCGATCGGACGCCGACCAGCGCCTCGCCATGCTCGCGAAGGACAACGAACTGCAGTCGGCCCGCCTGCAGGCGCAGGCCGTGCAGCGCCGCTTCGGCGCGATCGCCCTCGCCGGGCTCGCGCTCGCGCTGCTCGCCCTGATCTGGCGCTATCGCGGCGTGCGCCGGCTCAATCGCGCACTGGCCGCACGCAACGTCGAGATCGAGCGCCAGGGAGCCGCGCTCGGCGAGGCGAATGCGCGGCTCGAGCGGCAGGCCGCCGAGCTCTACCAGGCGGCGACGACCGACTGGCTCACCGGCGTATCGAACCGCCGCGACGTGCTCGAACGGATGGAGCGTGCGCTGCGCGAGGCGCGCGAGGCCGGCGACGAATTCGCGGTGCTGCTGGTCGACTTCGACCACTTCAAGCAGATCAACGACCTGCGCGGGCACCTGCTCGGCGATCGCGCGCTCACGATCGGCGCGCACGCGATGCGCGACTGCCTCGACGAGGGCGACCTGCTCGGCCGCTTCGGCGGCGAGGAATTCATCGCCGCAATCCGCGCTCGCGCGCCGGCGGACGTCGTGGCCGCGGCCGAGCGCATGCGCGCGCACGTCGCCGGCCAGCTCGCATGGCTGATGCCCGAGCTGCGCGCGATCGCGACGGTGAGCATCGGCATCGCCGTGCTGTCGGACGCCGGTCGCGACAGCGACGTCGCCGGACTGCTCGAAGCCGCCGACCGCGCGCTCTATGCGGCCAAGCACGATGGCCGCAACCGCGTCCACCGCTACGCGGCCTGAACGCCGCCGGCACGAACGGTTGTGCACGCGGCGCGGATCGAAATAACGTAGCGCCTTTCCGCAGGCGGAGTCCGCGCATGGGCCAGTCGATCCAGCTCAACACCTCGCGCATGCAGTGCATCGGCGCCTACCTCGCGCGACCGGCGGGTCCGGCGAAGGGCGGGCTCGTCGTCGCGCAGGAGATCTTCGGCGTCAACGACTACGTGCGGGCCGTCGTCGACCGCTTCGCCGGGCACGGCTTCGTCGCGATCGCGCCCGCCTTCTTCGACCACGTCGAAGCGGGCGTCGAGCTCGGCTACGACGAGGAAGGCTTCCGCCGCGGCCGCGAGCTCGTCGGCGAGGTCGGTCTCGATCTCGCCGTCGAGGACGTCGCGAGCGCGGCCGAGGCGATCGCGTCGGCGGGCCGGATCGGCTGCGTCGGATATTGCTGGGGCGGCACGGTCGCACTGCTCGCCGCGCAGCGACTCGCGATGCCCGCGGTGAGCTACTACGGCGCGCGCAACCTCAACTATGCCGGCGCGGCGCTGCGTGCGCCGGCGATGTTCCACTTCGGCGAGCGCGATGCGTCGATCCCGCCCGAGGCGATCGAACGCCATCGCACGGCCTGGCCCGACGCGCTGATCCACACCTATCCGACCGGTCATGCGTTCGACCGTAGCGTCGACCCTCGCGCCTATGACGCACCGAGCGCCTCGCTCGCGCTCGAGCGCACGCTCGCGTTCTTCGAGCGCGAGCTCGCGGGGCGCGCATGAGCTTCGCGCTCGATCCGCGCCTCGTCGCCGACACCCACCCGATCGGCGA
>DASTSE010000358.1:0-6525 GCA_035760865.1 Dokdonella sp. | reverse complement strand
CGCGATCGGTTCTACAGGAATCCGGCCATGGCCATCAGTTACGACTATCTCGACACGCCCATCGGGCGCCTCCTGCTCGCGGCCGACGATGAGGGCTTGCGCTACGTCGAGTTCGAACGCGCGGACCAGGGCGAGCGCGTCGCGCCGTCGTGGCGGCGTGGGCGCCGCCACCTCGGTGCCGCCATCGAGCAGCTCGAGGCGTACTTCGCCGGCGAACGGCACGCGTTCGACCTGCCGCTCGCGGCCGCTGGCACGGACTTCCGCAAGACGGTCTGGGACGCGCTCGTGCGCATCCCGTACGGCGAGACGATCAGCTACGGCGAACTCGCGCGGCGCATCGGCGACCCGTCTGCGAGCCGCGCGGTCGGCGCCGCGAACGGCGCGAATCCGCTGCCGATCATCGTGCCGTGCCACCGCGTGATCGGCGCGAACGGCAAGCTCACCGGTTTCGGCGGCGGCCTTCCCGTCAAGCGATGGCTGCTCGAACACGAACGTCGCCACGCGCCGCGCGCGCCGTTCGCGCTGTCGTAGCCAGTCAGGACCGAAGCCGAAGCCGAAGCGAAAGCCGAAGCCGAAGCGAAAGCCGAAGCCTGAAACACGAAGGACACGAAGGACACGAAGGAGAGCAGGAAGAAGAACAGCAAGAAGAGCGTGAAACACGGAGCACACGGAGCACGCGGAGGAGAAGCTCTTCATTTCATCTTTTGCGTTTTCCGTGTGCTCCGTGTGCTCCGTGTTTCACGCTTCTGAAATTCTTCGTTCGGCTTTCCTTCGTGTTTCAGGTTTCGGCTTCTGCCTCGGAAGACGAGCGTCAGCAACCGCGCAGGCGTTCGCGCAGTTGGGCCTGCTCCTGTTTCAACTGCGCCTCGGTGTCGCTGAACGCGCGGCGCAGCTTGCCGGCGACCTTGTCGAGTTCGTTGCGCAGGAATGCGCACGCCTCGACGGCGTCGGCGCGGTGGCATTCGTCGACGACCCAGACGTAGTTCGCGCCGATCGGGTCGGCGGGTGGCGCCGCCGCCGGTGAAGGTTGCAGTTCGGGCGCGGAGACGCCGATGCCGCCCGGACGGTACGCCTCGGCGAGACTCTTGCCCGATCCGGCGATCATCGCGTACGGCACCCAGCTGCGGCGGCCGACGCCATCCTCGCTGATGTAGCGGCTGCCGTCGGTCGCAGTGCACAGGTACAGCGACGGTGGCGCTGCGGTCGGTGGCGCCGGTGGGATCGGCGATGGTGCGGCGACGGCCGCACCCGGGTCGGCGGCGTCGTCGGCGGCTGCCGGCGCCGGCACGTCCACGGGAGCCGGCGGGTCGGCGAGGTGGATCACGGACTGGCTTGCAGCGTTCGCGCACGGCTTGTCCTGGAAGCTCACGCCATCGGGGCCCGCGCAGCGGTACACCTCGGTTGCCGCGGCGGCGCACGGCAGGCAGGAAAGCAGGAGGAACGCGCGCACCATGCGCGCCATCCTAAACCGAACGCGTGCGCGCGACGATCCTCGCGTGCGTGCGCGCGAAACGGACTAGGATGCGCGTCTGCAAACCTCTCGGAGTCCGGATGTCCGCCGCCGATTTCATCGACCTGGCCAGCGATACGAAGACGCGACCGACCGCTGCGATGCGCGCGGCGATGGCGGCCGCCGACGTCGGCGACGAGCGCGCGCACGAAGATCCGAGCGTGAACCGGCTGCTCGAACGCTGCGCGGCCCTGCTCGGCAAGGAGGCCGCGGTGTTCCTGCCTTCAGGCACGATGGCCAACGAGATCGCACTCGCCGTGCACTGCCGACCCGGCGACGCGGTGATCTGCGACGCGACCTCGCACCTCATCGGCTTCGAAGGCGGCGGGCCCGCGGCGCTCGCCGGCGTGATGATCGAGCCGCTCGGCGGCCGGCGCGGCATCTTCGACGCGCCGATGCTGCGTGCGGCGATTCGCGCGGATGCGCCGTACGCGCCGCGCCAGCGGCTCGTCGTCGTCGAACAGACCTCGAACCTCGGTGGCGGGGCGGTGTGGCCGCTGCAGGCGCTCGACGGCGTCGCTGCGCTCGCCCGCGAAGCTGGGCTCGCCACCCACATGGACGGCGCGCGCCTGCTCAACGCGTGCATCGCGAGTGGCGTCGCGGCCGCCGACCATGCGCGCGGCTACGACTCGGTCTGGATCGATTTCAGCAAGGGCCTCGGCGCGCCCGGCGGCGCGGTGCTCGCGGGCAGCCGAGCGTTCTGCGACGAGGCGTTCCGGATCAAGCTGCGCTGGGGCGGCGCAATGCGCCAGAGCGGCATCATCGCGGCGGCGTGCGAGTACGCGCTCGACCATCACGTAGAGCGCCTCGCCGAGGACCATGCGAATGCGCGACGCTTCGCCGAGGCGCTCGCCGGCGCGCCGGGCATCGCGATCGCGCCGGCCGAGGTCGAGACGAACCTCGTCTATTTCGACGTCGCCGCCGCAGCGGTCAGCGCGTCCGCTTTCGTCGCCGCGATGCAGTCGCGCGGCGTGCGCATGGTCGCGATGGGCGCGACGCGCGTGCGCGCCGTGACCCATCTGGACGCGCGCGCCGAGGCCGTCGACCGCGCTGCGGCGCTGGTTCGAGCATTTTGCGAAGAATTGCGACAAAACGCGTCATGACAAAGGACTTTCGGCTGGCGCGCGATTTGCTTTCACCAAGGGAGTGAGGGCGAACAAGGGGCGTGCGTTGGACGATCGCTCACGACGATGGCAGGCGTGGATCGGCCGCTTGGCGGCGGTCGCGCTGCTGTGCATCGGCCCGCGTGTCGGCGCGGCCGAGGCGCCGATCTTCGTCGCGCGCCTCGCGCACGACGTGCCGCACGAAGCGATCGCGCGCATCGTCGCCGCCGAGACGGATCGCTTCGAGGCCGAGCCGTACGCGGCGCTGACCCCGTCGCGGCAGCACGGCGTCTGGTACCGCGTACGCCTCGCGCGCGACTGGAGCGACTCGCGTCCGCCGGTGCTGCGGGTCTCCAACCCGCAAGGCCTCGCGCTGACCGTGTATCGCCCGCCCGCCTATGCCGGCGTCGACCGCAGCGTCTACCGCGCCGACGGTGGCGACGAGTTCACGCGCCATGCGATCTCGGTCGTGTTGCCCGACGACCTTCGTGCCGACCAGCCCGTGTACCTCTGGGTCGATCCGGCCAGCAGCGTGCCGCGGCGGCTCGCGATCATCGACATGGCCCAAGCGCGCGCGCGCGATATCGTCGACGCGCGACTCGACGTCCTGTTCCCGGCGATCCAGCTTGCGACCCTGCTCGTGATGCTGAGCTTCTTCATCGTGCTGCGCGAGCGCATGTACGCGTACTTCGTCGGCCAGATGCTGTTCATCGTGCTGTTCGAATTCTACGACTGCGGCATCGGCTTCGAGTATGCCCCGCTGGACCGGCTCGCTCCGCTCGGCATCCGCGCCAGCTGGCTCATGTCGGTGCTCGCCGCGGTGCTGTCGATCGGATTCACGCGCCGCTTCCTCGATCTCGCGCACGCCGCGCCACGGCTCGATCGCGTACTCGCGCTCGCGCGTTGGCCGCTCGTCGCGATCGCGCTGCTCGTCACCGTTCCGGCCGCCGACTCCGGCTGGGTCGAGGGCGCGCTCCTGCTCGCGTTCCTGCTCGTCGCGCCGATGCTGCTCGCGGCCGGCCTCGTCACCTGGCAGCAGGGCGGCCATCGAGGCGGCTACTACCTGTGCGCCTGGGTGCCAGGGCTGCTGCTCGTCATCATGCGCGCGCTGCAGCTGTGGCTGCATTGGCCGCAGCCGGCATGGCTCGAGTTCGCGCTGCCGGCGGCGTTCGCATACGCGGGCATGGTGCTTGCGTTCGGCCTCGCCGACCACATCGTGTCGATCCGCCACGAACGCGACCTCGCCCACCAGCTCGCCGAGTACGACACGCTGACCGGCGTGCTCAACCGACGCGCGATCCTTGCGCGCCTGCGCTCGGCGTTCCTTGCCGCGCGCGAACACGATCGAGCGCTCGCGGTGCTGTTCCTCGACCTCGATCATTTCAAGCGCGTCAACGACAGCTACGGTCATCGCGCCGGCGACCAGTGCCTGCGCGCGGTGATCGCGCCGATTGCGACCGAGCTGCGCCAGGGCGATGCGCTCGGCCGCTACGGGGGCGAGGAATTCCTCGCCGTGCTGCCCGGCGCGACGGTCGCCAACGCCGAAGGTGTCGCCGAACGCATCCGGCGTCGCGTCGAGGAGATGCCGATGCTGATTTCGGGCACGCGCGTCGGCCTCACGCTGAGCATCGGCGTCGCGACCCTCGCGCCCGACGTGACGACGCCCGAGGACCTCGTCGAACACGCCGATGCGGCGCTGTACCTGTCCAAGAGCGGCGGCCGCAATCTCGTGAGCACCCACCGCGGTCCGCTTTCAGCGGGCGGCGAATTCGTCGGCGAAGCGCGGCCGAACAAGTGAGCGCCGTTTCCACGCCGTAGGGCGGCGCGCGCGCCGTGCGTGTCGCCGCTTGGGCGAGCCGGGTGCGACGCACGCGCAACGGATCGGAGCCGGCGGGACCCGTTGCTGCGGCGGTTCGACCCGCCCTACGAGGAATGGCCCGCGCCGCGATGGCCCGCTCGTGGACGCTCCGCGCCGACCGGCAGGCTCGCGATGCGGCGGTATTCGTCGCTGTCGAACGAGGCCGGATCGGCGAGGCGGTCGGCGATCATCTCGCTTGCGTCGTTGCCCCAGTACAGCTCGCTACCGAGCGCGAGCGTCGGCACGCCGAACACGCCCGCGGCGAGCGCGGCCTCGGTATTCGCGCGCAGGCGCGCCTTGACGTCGTCGCGCGCGATCGCGCGCGACGCGTCGTCGACGCCGAGGTCGCGCGCGACATCGGCGAGTTCGGTCGCACTCGTGCCCGCGCGACCGTCGCGCCATACGTGCTCGAAGATCGCGGTCACCGCGGGCCAGCCGGCGCCCGCGGCGACGCACAGCCGCAGCGCGGCGAGCGAGTTGAACGGATGCGCAGGCGGAAAACGCAGCGGGATGCCCGCGCGACCGGCCTGCCACTGCACGAAGCGGTAGGTGAATTCGCGTTTGCCCGCAATCTCGGCCGGACCGAGCTGGCCGTGGTTCGCGAGCACGGCGCCGAACACGATCGGCACCGGCTCGATCGCGATCCGCTCGCGCAGCGCCTGCATCGCCGGCAGTTGCAGGTACGCGAACGGCGAGATGAAATCGAAATACCACCGCGCGTGCATCATCGCCGGAATCTCCATCGAACCTTGGCGAGCATAGCGCGCTTTCGCGGCCTCCTTGCCGATCGCTGCAGGCCTGCCGCGCCGCGAAGCCTTCGATCCATCGCGCAGCGTGAACGCCTGCGCGCCGGTCGGTCGGCCCGCAGCGGCGACGCGCGATGCGGCGTACCGCCGGCGCGCCTCAGTGCAGCGTCTTGTAGACCTCGGGGTCGAACGCGTCGACCGCGATCACTTCGTCGCGCGCGTCGCGGGCTTCGTTGAGGAGGTCGTACTCGGCGCCGCTGATCACGCCTGCGGCGACGCCGAGATCGTCGAGCAGGTAGCCGGGCGCGCGGTCGAGCCGGCCCGCGCGCACGGCGTCGCGCAGCTTGGTCTCGATCGGGATCGCGCGCACGGCCTTGTCGAGTGCCGCCTCGAGGGAGCCGAGGCCGGGTTCGCCCGGCGGCGGCACGAACACGTCGGCGGTCAGCGTCGTGCGCGCCTCGCGGTTCTCGAGGATGTCGCGCGCGACTTCGCTGCCGAGCCGGTCCGACGGCGGCCGGAAGCGCGCACCGAGCGGGAAGATCGCGAGCTTGAGCAGCACCGCGGCCCAGCGCACGGGCAGGTTGTCGAGCACGCCGAGCAGGGCCTCCTGGATGCGGTACAGGCAGAGCTCGGCCGACCAGCATGCGAGCGCGTAGTTCGGCCGCGTCTTCGGTTCGTCGTGGTAGCGCTTGAGCGCGGCGCTCGCGAGGTAGAGGTACGCAAGCGCGTCGGCGAGCCGGCCCGACAGCTTCTCGCGTCGCTTGAGCGACCCGCCGAGCGTGCCCATCGCGGTGTCCGATACGATCGTGAACGCCGCCGAGAACCGCGACAGGTGCTGGAAGTAGCGATGCGTGTCCTCGGTGCGCGGGACGCCGGCGAGGCGCGAGCCGCTCCAAGCGAGCAGTTTCGCGCGCACGGCGCGCGTGACGAACAGGTTGACGTGGCCGAAGATCGCACGGTCGAATGCGGCGAGGTCGTTATTCGCGACCGCGTCGATCTCCTTCTGCACGAACGGATGGCAGCGGATCGCGCCCTGGCCGTAGACGATCATCGAGCGCGTGAGGATGTTCGCGCCCTCGACCGTGATGCCGATCGGCACCGCGTCCCACGCGCGCGCGAGCGCGTTGCGCGGGCCGCGCTGGATCGCGCTGCCGGCGCGGATGTCCATCGCGTCGGTCACGACCTCGCGCATGCCGTCGGTCAGGTAGGCCTTGGCGATCGCCGACAGCACGGCCGGCTTCTCGCCGGCGTCGAGCGCGCCGCAGGTCAGGGTGCGCGTCGCGGTCATCATGTAGGTCTTGCCGGCGA
>DASTSE010000357.1:0-7669 GCA_035760865.1 Dokdonella sp. | reverse complement strand
GTCGTCGTGCCGCTGCATGCCGGCCCCGAGCTCAGCGTCGCGGCGACGAAGAGCTACCTCTGCTCGCTGTCCGCGCTGCTCCAGCTCGTGGCCGAGTGGGGCGAGGATGCACGCCTGAGCGATGCGCTCGCGCAGGTCCCCGAAGCGCTCGAGCACGGCTGGAGCGCGGACTGGTCCACGCTCGTCGACGGTCTCGTCGACGCGCGCAACCTGTTCGTCGTCGGTCGCGGCTTCGGTCTCTCCGCGGCGCAGGAAGTCGCGCTCAAGTTCAAGGAGACCTGCGGCCTGCACGCCGAGGCGTTCAGCGCGGCCGAAGTGCAGCACGGGCCGATGACGTTGGTCGAGCGCGGTTTTCCGGTGCTGTTCTTCGCCCAGCACGACGACAGTTTCGACGGCACCCTCGCGGTCGCCGAGCGGTTCCGCGAACGCGGCGCGCGGGTCTGGGTCGCCGCCCCCGGCGCTGCCGACCTGCCGTTCGCGCAAGCCGCGGACCCCGCCTGCGCGCCGCTGCTCGCGGTGCACCGCTGCTACGGCGCGATCAATGCGCTCGCGCTGCGGCGCGGACGCAATCCCGATGCGCCGCCGCACCTGCGCAAGGTGACCGAGACGCGCTGATGCGAACCGCCCTCGTCAATGCGCGCGTGCTCGTCGACGACGGCTTCCGCGACGATCTCGCGGTGGTCGTCGAAGACGGCGCCGTCGTCGCCGTCGAGGACGCGCGCGATGCGCGCGGAACGGCACGCGAACGCCTCGACCTCGGCGGCCACTGGCTCGTACCCGGCTTCGTCGACGTGCAGGTCAACGGCGGCGGCGGCGTGCTCTTCAACGACGCGCCGACGATCGACACGATCCGGCGCATCGGAACCGCGCACCGGCGCTTCGGCACGACCGCCTTCCTGCCGACCCTGATCAGCGACGACGCGTCGACGATGCGCGCAGCGATCGACGCCGTCGACGACGCGATCGCCCAGGGCGTGCCCGGCGTGATCGGCATCCACCTGGAGGGGCCTTACATCGCCCCCGCGCGCCGCGGCGCCCACGATGCGACGAAGTTCCGCGCGCTCGGCGACGCCGAACTCGAGCTGGTCTGTTCCCTGCGTCGGGGCGTCACCGTGCTCACGCTCGCCCCCGACCAGGTGCCGTCCGAGCGCGTGCGCGAACTCGCCGCGCGCGGAGTGATCGTCTGCATCGGGCATACCGCGGCGAGCTATGCGCAGGCACGCGCGGCGCTCGACGCGGGCGCGCGCGGTTTCACGCACCTTTTCAACGCGATGTCGCCGCTGCAGGGGCGCGAGCCGGGCGTGGTCGGCGCCGCGCTCGAAGATCGCGCGAGCTGGTGCGGGCTCATCGTCGACGGCCATCACGTGCACCCCGCGTCGCTGCGCGTCGCGCTTGCGGCGAAGCCGCGCGGCAAGCTGCTGCTCGTGACCGACGCGATGCCGCCGGTCGGCGCGGACTCGGACAGCTACGAACTCGCCGGCGTGACGATCCGCTGCCGCGACGGCCGCTGCGAAACGCCCGACGGCGTGCTCGCGGGCTCCGCGCTCGACATGGCGAGCGCGGTGCGCAATACGGTCGCGACGCTCGGGGTGCCGCTGGAGGATGCGCTGCGCATGGCATCGACCTGGCCCGCGGAGTTCCTCGGCGTGGAAGGCGAACACGGCCGCATCGCAGCCGGCCGGCGCGCGCAACTCGTCGAGCTGGACGCCGGCCTTCGCGTCGTGCGCTGCTGGCCGTGAGCGAAGCAGCCGCGCCGCCCGGTGCGGCGGCGCGGCAGGCCGGTCAGCGTGCCGCTTGCGTGTACTCGCGCAGCGCGGCATGCAAGCGATCGAATTCCCCGGCGAGCGTCGCTTCCAGCGCGCGCTTGTCGCTGCCGACGAGAGCACCCTGGTCGCGCTGTGCCGCCGCAGGGTTCGCCTGGTTCGCGCCGAGCGGCACGAGCTCGCCCTCGTAAAGCACGCGCGCGGCCGTCGCGGGCGAGCCGTCGCCGGTCGGATCGCCGCTCGAGAGGTGCACCCAGCCGGAGCCGAGGCCGCGGCGGTCGTCCATGCCGAGTACGTACGAATGCACGTAGTTGCCTGACTGGATCGCCGCGACGATGAACCGGTGTGCGGACGCCGAATAGGTGCCGAGCGCGACATGCGCGAGTCCGTCGTCGCTGTGGCCGGCCGCATACACGGTGCCGTCCGATCCGGTGTAAGGATGATCGAATACGATCCAGTCGCCGTCGACGATGCCGCCGACGTTCAGGCTGAACGTCCATTCGCCGTAGAGCATCCCCGTCAACGACGGGAAGCCGTAGTTGAACTTGGCGATCTCGAGAGATCCCGCCGGCGTCGTCAGCGTCGCCGACTGGTTGTCGTGGAACTGGATCGTCATCGTCCCGGCGGCGCCAATGTGCACGTCCGGCTGCTGCGACGCCGGGCAACCGAAGCACTGCCCGTCGGAATAGCTGTCGTAGGTGCTCGTGAAGCGGCCCGTCGCATGGTTGTACGTGCCGGAAGACAGGTACCAGATCGGATCGCCGCCGCCCGTGTAGATGAAGGTCGTCACGATCATCGTGTCGCCCTGAAGGTCGATGTTGAAGCCGCGGCCGCCATCGCCCGGATGCGCCCACAAGCCGACCGAGGGCCCTCCGATCGTCGTGAACGCCTGCGCCGTGAGACTGCCGATCGCGAGCGCCAGCGCCGCGAGCCATGAAATGCCTTTCATTGCCGATCCCTCCCTCGGTGTAGCCGTGTGACGGTCAGCGCCGCCTCCTGCGGACGCGAGGCGGCCGGAGCCTCCGGTCCGCGACACGCATTGCCGCATCCATGAAAACGGCGCTTCGTGGCATTCCAGACACACGCGCGTGTCGATCGGCGGTTCTCCCGTTCGTCATCCCCGAAGAAGGCCGGGCTGCCCGCACCCGCCGGCGCGGAACCACGACCGGGGAGAGAATCATGAGAGTCATGGTGATGGTGCGGGCGACCGATTCGTCCGAGCGTGGCGAGCCGCCGAGCCGCCAACTCCTCGCGGCGATGGCGCAGTTCAACGAGGAGCTCGCGAACGCGGGCATCCTGCTCGCCGCAGACGGCCTCGAGCCGAGCTCGGCCGGCGCGCGCGTGCGCTTCTCGGGCAAGGCGCGCACCGTCATCGACGGGCCGTTCGCCGAGGCGAAGGAGCTCGTCGCGGGCTTCTGGCTGTGGCAGGTGCGGTCGCTCGACGAGGCGATCGAATGGGCGCGCCGCTGCCCCAACCCGTTCGAGCAGGGCGAATCGGAACTCGAGATCCGCCCGCTCTACGAAGCCGAGGACTTCGGCACCCTGCACGCGGACGGCTGAAGCCCGCCGCTCGAACCTTCCCGCTGTACGTCGCCCACGATCGGAGCCCTGCCATGCTCATCGTCGTCACGATCCTCGTACTGCTCGCCGCCGCCCTGCTCGTCACCGCGTCGACTGGACCCGCCGTGTTCAGCGTGCAACGCGGTACCGTGATTCGCGCGGCACCGGAACGCGTATTCCCGCTCGTCGACGACTTCCGCCGCTGGCGCGAGTGGTCGCCCTGGGAAGAACGCGATCCGTCGATGAAACGGACCTTGAGCGGTGCCACGAGCGGCGCCGGCGCGGCCTACGCGTGGAGCGGCAACAAGGACGTCGGCACCGGCCGCATGGAGATCGTCGAGTCGACGCCGTACTCGCGGATCGCGATTCGCCTCCATTTCATCAGGCCGTTCGAAGCGCACGACATCGCCACGTTCACGTTCGCAGCGGACGGCGACACGACGATCGTCGACTGGGTCATGCACGGCCCGAACCGCTTCCTGTCGAAGGTCATGCAGGTGTTCATGGACATGGACCGCATGATCGGAAAGGGCTTCGAGGCCGGCCTCGCGAAGCTCAAGCCGGCGGCGGAGTCCGCGTGAGCCCGGCGCGGCACGCGCGTTCGGGCACGCGGCGCACGAGGTGAGGCGATGAAGCGACCGCTCGAACCGGACGGGCCTTCGGCCGCAGCGGTGCGCCGGTCCGCACGCAAACGCGCACGTTCGGCGCTTGTGCCGCACGCGCCGAGATGGTCTGATCGGCGGCCATGCCGACCGATCCTCTCCACCGCACGATCGATGCGATCTGGCGCATCGAGTCGCCGAAGCTCATCGCGAGCCTCACGCGCATGGTGCGCGACATCGGCCTCGCCGAGGAACTCGCCCAGGACGCGCTCGTCGCCGCCCTCGAGAACTGGCCTGCCGCGGGCATGCCCGACAATCCCGCCGCATGGCTCATGGCGACCGCGAAGCGTCGCGCGATCGACCAGATGCGGCGCCAGCAACTGCAGCAGCGCAAGCACGAACAACTCGGGCACGACCTCGTCGCCGAACACGACGAGGGTCACGCCGACATCACCGATGCGCTCGACGACGACATCGGCGACGACCTGCTGCGCCTCGTGTTCACGTCCTGTCATCCCGTGTTGTCGAAGGACGCCCGCGTAGCGCTCACGTTGCGCGTGCTCGGTGGCCTGACCACCGACGAGATCGCGCGCGCGTTCCTCGTGCCCGAGGCGACCATCGCGCAGCGCATCGTGCGCGCGAAGAAGACGCTCGCCGCCGCCGACGTGCCGTTCGAGGTGCCGCGCGGACCGGAGCTCGCCGAGCGCCTTGCGGCCGTGCTCGAGGTGATCTACCTCGTTTTCAATGAAGGCTATTCGGCGACCGCGGGCGACGACTGGATGCGTCCGAACCTGTGCGAGGATGCGCTGCGGCTCGGCCGCGTGCTCGCCAGACTCATGCCGGAGCAGGCCGAGGTACACGGTCTCGTCGCGCTGATGGAGATCCAGGCCTCGCGTTCGCGCGCGCGCGTCGGCCCGAACGGCGAGCCGATCCTGCTGCTCGAGCAGAATCGCGCGCTATGGGACCGGCTCGCGATCCAGCGCGGCCTCGCCGCGCTCGCACGCGCGGACCGGCTCGGCGGGTCGCTCGGGCCCTACGCGCTGCAGGCCGCGATTGCCGCGTGCCATGCGCGCGCACGCGCCGCCGGGGAGACCGACTGGGCGCGCATCGCCGCGCTCTACGGCGTGCTCGCAGGCGTCGCGCCGTCGCCGATCGTCGAACTCAACCGCGCGGTCGCCGTCGCGATGGCGAACGGCCCTGCCGATGGCCTCGCGATCGTCGACACGCTCGCGGCCGAACCGTCGCTGCAGAACTACCACCTGCTGCCGAGCGTGCGCGGCGACTTCCTCGCCAAGCTCGGTCGCAGCGCGGAAGCGCGCAGCGAATTCGAACGCGCCGCCGCGCTCACGCGCAACGAGCGCGAACGCGCGTTGCTGCTGTCGCGCGCGGCCGCGTGCGACGCGGGTACGTAGGGCGGAGCGAGCTGCGAAGCGGCGAGCCGCGCCGTGGCGGCAGTCCCGTGCGAATCGCCGTGACGGCGCCACGTGAGCGCGGCGGCGCGCCCGGCCCAGGAACGACGCGGCATCGAAGTCGTCCGCGGAGGCCGGCGTTCGAACGCACCGGTGCACGATTGCTCGCGTGCGGGCGGCCTGGCCCTGTCGTCGTCGCCTGCACCGCGCACGCGACCCGCACCGCTCAATCGCGCCCGGCCGCGAGCGTGCGCACCGTCTCGCCCGTCGACCGCGCCTCCCGCGCCTTCAGCTCGCGATAGACGTCCGCGCGCACGAACGTGCGCTTGAAGTTCGGGGTCGAATGGACGAGCACGTAGCCGGCCTTGCGCAGGCGCGAGCAGCTGCGCTTGATCCGGAAATGGAATGCGCGGTTCTTCGGGTGATACATCTCGTCGAACTCGACGAGGATCGCCTTGATGTCGAGCCGGTCGGCGAGAATCGCATCGATGACGCGGTATTCGGCGCCCTCGATCTCGATCTTCACGAGGTCCACCGAGCGGTGGCCGAGCGACCGCATGAGATTGCCGAGGCGGTCCACCGGCGCTTCGATGGTCTTTTCCGAATCCTCGAACAGGCACGCCGAATACGACGCGTAGTCGTGCTGTTGCGGATCGCGGAAGGTGAGCACGGTCTTCTCGTCCCACACGCCGACCGGCACGAACGCGATCCGCGCGAGCTGGTCGGCGGTCACCTGGTAGGTGTACGGATGCTGGATCGCCTTCGTGCGGAACGGCTCGCCCGCGGCGACGTGTCGCTCGAGTTCGGCGAAATGATCGATCCCGTACGGGGTCGGATCGAAGATCACGACGCGACAGCCGTAGATCGCCTGCAGCTCGACATCGAAGGAGATGTCCTCACCCGCGCCGATGCAGTAGCAGACGGAATCGGCGCCGAGCAATCCTTCGGGCACCCAATAGCTGTGCCGGCGCCAACCGACCGCTCGCATCGACGCGAGCGGCTTCACGCCCGACTGGTGATGGATGCCGAGCAGCTTCTTCAGGAACGACGCCGGACCAGGCCACATGTGCCCATCCCTCACGGACGGAATCTTCGATCGGAGCGCCGACTTCGGCCGCATCGCAACGGCGTGCGCATCCGCCCGATCATAGGTGCGACTCGACGTCGCGGCAATCGATCGCGGCGCTTCCCCGATTCCGTGCCTTGCGGAACGGAATCCCCCACTCGACGCGGCGCGAACACGCCATGGGCGACAAGCCCCGGTTCGATTTCGAACCCGGCTCAGGCGATGCGATCGGCCCCGCCCATGTAACGACGCAGCGCCTCGGGCACGCCGATCGAGCCGTCGGCGTTCTGGTAGTTCTCCATCACGGCGATGAGCGCGCGACCGACCGCGACGCCGGAGCCGTTGAGCGTGTGCACGAGTTCGGGCTTGCCCGTTTCCGGATTGCGCCAGCGCGCCTGCATGCGGCGCGCCTGGAAGTCGACGCAGTTGGAGCACGAGGAGATCTCGCGGTAGGTGCCTTGCGAAGGCAGCCACACTTCGAGGTCGTAGGTCTTGGTCGCGGTGAAGCCCATGTCGCCCGTGCAGAGCAGCATGCGCCGGTACGGCAGGCCGAGTCGTTCGAGCACGACTTCTGCGCAGCGCGTCATGCGCTCGTGCTCGTCGAAGCTGTCGGCCGGCTTCGCGATGCTCACGAGCTCGACCTTCTCGAACTGGTGCTGGCGGATCATGCCGCGCGTGTCGCGCCCGTGCGAACCGGCTTCGGCGCGGAAGCAGAGCGAATGGGCGGCCATCCGCAGCGGCAACCGATCGGCCTCGACGATGTCCTCTCGCACGATGTTGGTGAGCGAGACTTCCGCTGTCGGGATCAGGTAGCGCCTCGTCTCGCCGACCTGGGTCGCGAACAGGTCCTCCTCGAACTTCGGCAACTGGCCGGTGCCGTGCATCGCATCGGCGTTGACGATCAGCGGCACGTTGCATTCGAGGTAGCCGTGCTCGCCCGTGTGCAGGTCGAGCATGAACTGCGCGAGCGCGCGATGCAGGCGCGCGAGGTCCCCGCGCAGCACCGTGAAGCGCGCGCCGGACAGCTTCGCTCCGGTATCGCCGTCGAGCCAGCCTTTGTGCGCACCGAGCTCGACGTGGTCCCTGACCGCGAAATCGAATACCCGCGGCGTGCCCCAGCGGTGCTGTTCGGCATTCGCGTTCTCGTCGCTCCCGACCGGCACCGATTCGTGCGGCAGGTTCGGGATACCGAGCGAAAGCGTCGCGAGGCGCTCCTGCACGTCGGCGAGCGCCTGCTCGTTCGCCTTGAGGCGTTCGCCGATGCCGGCG
>DASTSE010000356.1:0-9195 GCA_035760865.1 Dokdonella sp. | reverse complement strand
GCGTTGCGCTCGCCGACGTTCAGCATCCTTTCGGGCGACGACCCGACCTGCGCGCGCGCGCAGCTCGCCGGCGCCGACGGCGTGATCTCCGTCGCCGCGAACGTCGAGCCGGCGCTTTTCGCTGCGATGTGCGACGCCTGCGCGCGACGCGACGAAGCGGTGGCGGGCGAGCTCGACCGGCGCCTGCAGCCGCTCTACGACGTGCTTGCCCTCGAGCCGAATCCGATCCCGCTCAAGTGGTGCCTGTCGCGCCTCGGCTTCGGCTCGTCGGTCCCGCGGCTGCCGCTGACGGAGCTTTCCGCGCCCCTGCGTCGGAAAGCCGATCGAGTACTCGCCGAACTCGGACGGGTCGAGGACGCTCCCGCAGTCGGGTAGACTAGGTCGGTTGACGATAACGCGCCCGCTGTTCCGGCTTGCCCGGCCGGCCGCGAGACGGCAGCGCGCCGCCATGATCCGGTGTACGGCGCGATGTGTCCTCGCTGGCGGCTGTCCAGGCCCGCGATCGCCGCGGCATCGTCGACGGACCCTGGGAATCACTGACGACGGGACGGTATCTGTGAGACGGAACATTTTTGCGTTGATGGCGGCCCTCGTGTCGGCGTCGCTGCTCGGTGGCTGCGGTTTCCTGCATCGCCATTTCGAGCGCAAGAACGACGAGTACACGCGCGCGGTCGAATCGCGGCCTCTGGAAGTACCGCCCGACCTCGATACGCCGAACAGCGCCGGTGCGCTGACGGTGCCCGCAGCGAGCGCGCGCCCGGCCGCGCCGGTCGCGTCCGCACCCGCGGGCGACGCGGCGGCGCCGACGGCACCGCCGCCGGTCGTTGCGACGGCGCCAGGCGCGCTGCTGAGCGGCGACGGCCTCACGGTTGCCGATGCCGTCGCGAGCACGTGGGCGCGCGTGGGCCTCGCAATCGAGCGTTCCGGCGCGGCGACGATCGTCGGTCGCGACGAAGCCGGCTATTCCTATGCGGTCGAAACGACCGGCACGACGACGACGAAGCCGGGCTGGTTCAAGCGCGCGATCACGTTCGGCCGTGCCGGCAACAAGACCACGGCCCGAGTCCAGCTCACCGTACGCGTGGGCGCCGAAGGAGCCGGCAGCCGCGTCAGCGTCGAAGGCGCGAACGACGAAGCGTCGCGCGACGCCGCGCGTGCGCTGCTGCAGACGTTGCGCGAGCGCCTTTCCTGAGCCTTTCGTCGAGATGTGATACGCCGGACCGCAGGTCCGGCGGCGCGATCGCGCGTGCGACCGTGATCAGCGCTCGAGCAAGGCGAGCTTGCCCGGCTTGCCGTCCCACTCCTTCGCGTCGGCCGGTGCGTCCTTTCGCTCGGTCAGCACCGGCCATGCCTTCGCGAGCTCGGCGTTGAGCGCGATGAAGCTTTCCTGGCCTGCCGGCACGTCGTCCTCGGGGTAGATCGCCTTGGCCGGGCACTCCGGTTCGCACAGCGTGCAGTCGATGCACTCCTCGGGATCGATCACGAGGAAGTTCGGACCTTCGTGGAAGCAGTCGACCGGACAGACCTCGACGCAGTCGGTGTACTTGCACTTGATGCAGTTCTCGATGACGACGAAGGGCATGGAAGTCGAATCCGGTGGCGAGACGCGCATTGTAAGTGAGCGCGCCGCGGCGGTCATGCCTCGCACTCGCGACCTGATGGTTCGTAGAAGCGGCTTCAGCCGCGATCAGCCTGAGCTCGCGGTGCTCCAGCGATGCGCGCGACCCTGGCCCAGGGCGTCGCAGCTGAAGCCGCTCCTGCAACGCGCGAACGAGGCTGACATGGAATGCCGAAGCAGCCCGGCAGAGGGCCGTCCGTGAGAAGTGCCGCCGTGGATGGCCGCTCTGGACCGGATCGTCGAATACGCGGCAATGGGCCTGAGACATCGGGTCAGGCAGCGATCAGGGACGATCGCAAAGCAGAACCCATGGCGCTCCCTACGAGGTTCGAACTCGTGTTCCCGCCTTGAGAGGGCGGTGTCCTAGGCCACTAGACGAAGGGAGCGTGTTGGGAATTGCCGAGCTGCGTAGTATAACGAATCGGTAACGCGCGGCAAACCATCGGAGCAGAAGCAGCGGATGACGTCGGAACCCAACGTACAGGAAGCGCCCATACCCGGCTCGTTCCGCATCATCCCGCGTGCCGAGCACGCGATTTCCCGCAAGAGCATTTCGGCCGGCGCGCTGCGCGTGCTCTATCGCCTGCACGAGGCGGGCCATCGCGCCTGTCTCGTCGGCGGTGCGGTGCGGGACCTGCTGCTCGGCGGCCATCCGAAGGACTTCGACGTCGCGACTGACGCCACGCCGGAACAGGTCCGCGCACTGTTCCGCAATTGCCGTCTGATCGGCCGCCGCTTCCGTCTCGCCCACGTCGTGTTCGGCCGCGAGATCGTCGAAGTCGCGACCTTCCGCGGCAGCAGCGACGACGGCAGCGGCGATCGCCACCTCGTCGACGGCCGGCTCGTGCGCGACAACGTCTACGGTACGATCGAAGAAGACGCCGTGCGGCGCGACTTCACGGTCAACGCGCTCTACTACGACATCTCCGATTTCCGCGTGCTCGATTCGGTCGGCGGCATGGAAGACCTGCAGCACCGGGTGCTGCGCCTGATCGGCGATCCCGAGCAGCGCTACCGCGAGGATCCCGTGCGCATGCTGCGCGCGGCGCGTCTCGCCGCGAAGCTCGGCTTCACGATCGAGCCCGCGACCGCCGCGCCGTTCGCCGCGCTCGGGCCGCTGCTCGCCGAAGCGCCGCCCGCGCGCCTGTTCGACGAGTCGCTCAAGCTGTTCCTCAGCGGCCACGGTCTCGCCAGTTTCCAGGCGCTCGAGCAGCATGGCCTGTTGCAGCACGTGTTTCCCGCGACGGCGCGCGTGCTCGCGCAAGGCGACGCGACGCATTTCCGCCGCCTCGTCGAACAGACGCTCGCCAACACCGACGCGCGCGTGCGCGACGACAAGCCGGTCACGCCCGCTTTCCTGTTCGCCGCGCTGCTGTGGGAGCCGGTACGGCGTGCCGCGCAAGCGGCGATCGAGAACGGAGCGGATGCGGGTGCGGCATGGTCGCACGCGACCGAACGCGTGCTGCGCGAGCAGGCGCAGCGCGTTGCCGTGCCGCGGCGCTTCACGATCGCGGTCGAGGAGATCTGGTCGATGCAGCCGCGATTCGCCCAGCGCACGAAGAAGCGCGCGTTCCGCCTGCTCGAACACCCGCGTTTTCGCGCCGCCTACGACTTCCTCGTTCTGCGCGCGGACGAGTCGCCCGAACTCGCCGAGCTCGCCGCATGGTGGACCGAGGCGCAGCAACTCGACCACGGCCAGCTCGCCGAGCGCCTTGCCGCGGCTCCACCTGCGAGCAGCGACGCGCCGCCGCCCGCGGCGAAGCGCAAGCGTCCGCGCCGGCGGCGGCGCAAGAAGGCAGGCGTGGCGTCCGCCGCCGACAGCGGTGACTGAGCCCGGCGACGCGCAACGCGCGTTCGTCGCGCTCGGCAGCAACCTCGGCGAGCCGAGGCGCCAGGTCGAGCGCGCGTTCGACGCATTGGCCACCCTGGCGTCGACGCGACTGGTCGCGCGTTCTTCGTTGTATCGCAGCGCCCCCTGGGGCGTGGCCGACCAGCCTGCGTTCGTCAATGCGGTGGCCGAACTCGAAAGCCGACTGGCTCCCCGCGATCTGCTCGAAGCGCTGCTCGAGCTCGAACGAAGCCAGGGGCGCGTTCGCGACGGCATGCGCTGGGGACCGCGCACGCTCGACCTCGACCTGCTCGCCTTCGCCGACGCACGCATCGACGAGCCCGGCCTCGCGTTG
The DNA here is from genome assembly GCA_035760865.1 of Dokdonella sp. GTDB lineage: Bacteria > Pseudomonadota > Gammaproteobacteria > Xanthomonadales > Rhodanobacteraceae > Dokdonella_A. The sequence continues at coordinate 5,394 of DASTSE010000356.1, read as the reverse complement.
CCGCACCCGCATCTCGCGCGGCGAGCGTTCGTGCTCGTGCCGCTCGCGGAGATCGCGCCGGATTTCGTCGTCGCCGGCGCGGGAAGGGTGCGCGACCTGCTCGCCGCAATCGATGCCGGCGAGGTCGTTCGCCTCGATTGACGACGCGGCCGCATCTTCCGGTCGCGCAGCCGCCCGGATGATAATGCGAGGCCACGCCCGCAGGTCCCGACGATGTACGCCCATCCAGCGCCCGCCGTTCCGATCACCGTTCCGGACCTGCAAGCCCGCAAGCAGCGCGGCGAAAAGATCGTCTCGATCACTGCGTACGACGCCGCGATCGCCGCGCGTGCGGACGAGGCCGGCGTCGACCTCGTGCTCGTCGGCGATTCGCTCGGCATGGTGGTGCAGGGCCATTCGAGCACGCTGCCCGTGACGATGGACGCGATGGTCTATCACACGGCGTGCGTCGCGCGCGGCCTGCGTCGCCCGTTGCTCGTCGCCGACCTGCCGTTCATGAGCTACCGGAGCGAGGACCTCGCGCTCGCGAACGCCGCGCGATTGCTCGCCGAGGGAGGCGCCGCGATGGTCAAGCTCGAGGGCGCGGACTGGGTCTGCGCGATCATCCACGCGCTCAAGCGCCATGACGTGCCGGTCTGCGCGCATCTCGGGCTGACGCCGCAAGCGGTGCATCGCCTGGGCGGATACAAGGTGCAGGGGCGCGACGATGCGACCGCGGCCCGCTTGCGAGCCGATGCGCGCGCGGTGCAGGACGCGGGCGCCGACCTGCTCGTGCTCGAATGCGTCCCGGCCACGCTTGCTGCCGATATCACGCGCGATCTCGCGATACCGACCATCGGCATCGGCGCCGGTGCCGGTTGCGACGGCCAGGTGCTCGTGGTGAACGACCTGCTCGGCATCACGCCGGGCAAGCGCCCGCGTTTCAGCAAGGACTTCCTCGCCGGCACACACTCCGTGCTGGACGCGATCGTTGCGTATGCGGCCGCGGTGCGCAGCGGCGAGTTCCCGGCGGCGGAGCACGCCTACTAGGCGGGCGGATGTCCAGGCGGGATGCGCGGCGACGAGCCGCAAGAGCGACGAGCGAACCGATGGCGACGATCGACCGGGCGGCGACACGGCCGCCGCGCGAAGACTCCGATGGGGGCTGCTGATGCGCACCTGCGTTTCCACGGACGACCTGCGCGCGTGGCTCGCGCCACTGCGGCGCGAAGGACGCCGCATCGGCTTCGTGCCGACGATGGGCAATTTGCACGCGGGCCACTTCTCGCTGCTCGAAGTCGCGCGCGCGCATGCCGACGTGATCGTCGCCAGCGTGTTCGTCAATCCGACGCAATTCGGACCGAACGAGGATTTCGCGCGCTATCCGCGCACGCCCGAGGCCGACGCGGCCGGGCTCGCCGGGCACGGCTGCGACGTCCTTTTCCTGCCTCGCGTCGAGGATCTGTATCCATTCGGCTCGGCCCGCACCGTCAAGGTCGTCGTGCCGGAACTCGCCGACGTGCTCGAGGGCGCGGTCCGGCCCGGGCATTTCGACGGCGTGGCGACCGTCGTCGCAAAACTTTTCAATTTCGTGCAGCCGCACGTTGCCGTGTTCGGACGCAAGGACTTTCAGCAGCTGCTGGTGATCCGCCGCATGGTGCGCGACCTCGGCTATCCGATCGCCATCATCGGTGCGGCCATCGTTCGGGAAGCGAACGGGCTCGCGATGAGTTCGCGCAACCAGTACCTCGATTCCGCGCAGCGCGAGCGCGCGGGCGCGATCCACGCCGTGCTGCAGGCCATGCGCGCCGGGGTTCGGTCGGGTTCGCCGATCGCGACGATCGAACGCGATGCGCGGGCCGCGCTCGAGAGCCACGGTCTGGCGCCGGACTATGCGGTGCTGCGGCGTGCCGAAGACCTTGGCGCGCCGGCGGAGAGCGACGCGCCGGATGACCTTGTCGCGCTCGTGGCCGCGCGCCTCGGGACGACCCGCCTCATCGACAACCTGTCGATCGCGGAGGCGTAGCTTTTTCGTTGCGGCCTGTGGTATTCTCCCCACCGTCGTTAGGGGTTTCCGCAACACATCGCGGCTCCGAGGACACGCAGGGCGCATTGTAGGTAATCGTCACTCCGATTAAGACCCTCGCAGCGATCATCGCGCGAGGGTTTTTTTTGTGCCCGTTGACCGCACGAATCAATGACTTGGGTCCATCCGGGCCACCCGGGACCCGGCGTCATGCTGCCCTGCACAAGGCTTTTGTTATACTGATGCCTCTGCGCATGTTGCGCGCACGCAACAACGGGGCGACGACCCATGCACCTGAACATGCTCAAGGCGAAGATCCATCGCGCCAGCGTGACTCACGCGGAACTGCATTACGAAGGCTCCTGCGCCATCGATGGCGACCTGCTCGACACCTCGGGCATCCGCGAGTACGAGCAGATCCACATCTACAACGTCAACAACGGCGAGCGCTTCTCGACCTACGCGATCCGTGCGGACGAAGGCTCGGGTGTCATCTCGATCAACGGCGCCGCCGCGCATCGCGCCCAGCCCGGCGACATCATCATCATCTGTGCGTACGGCGGTTACAGCGAGGCCGAGGCCGAGCAGCACAAGCCGCAACTCGTCTACGTCGACCGGCACAACAAGATCACGCATACGAACCGCTCGATTCCCAAGCAGGCGGCTTAGCTTTTGCGGTCGTCCATGACCGCGGAGGATGGGATTTCCAGTGGCGTGAGCCGTGAGGCTTGCCGGGGTTCGAGAGCGGCCATCCATGGCCGCACTTTTCACGTGAAGCACGCGTCGGCGCGAGCTCAAGCGGGGCCGACGCCTGACTCGATGCGTTTCTTCTTTTCGTGTTGTGCGAGGGCCCAGGCGACGTGTTCGCGCACGAGCGCCGAAGGGTCTTCGGCGCGTGATTGCAATGCCTGCACGACATCGTATCGGGTCGGGGCGTTGCCGAGCGCGACAGCGATGTTGCGCGACCAGCCTTCGTACCCGGTGCGGCGGATCGCCATGCCTTCCGTGCGCGCGAGGAAGTCCGATTCGCTCCATCCGAACAGTTCGACCAGGCGTGGCGATTCGAGCCCGCTGCGTGGCGCGAAGTCGGCTTCGCTCGTCGCTTGCGCGAACTTGTTCCACGGGCAGACGAGCTGGCAGTCGTCGCAGCCGAAGATGCGATTGCCGATCAGCGGGCGCAGCGTTTCGGGAATCGCCCCGCGCAGCTCGATCGTCAGGTACGAGATGCACCGTCGCGCGTCGAGGCGGTAGGGCGCGACGATCGCCCTCGTCGGGCAGATGTCGATGCAACGCGTGCACGTGCCGCAATGCGCGCTTGCCGGCGCGTCGGTCGGCAACGGCAGGTCGGTGTAGATCTCGCCGAGGAAGAACCAGGAACCGGCGTCGCGATCCAGCAGCAACGTGTGCTTGCCGATCCAGCCGAGTCCCGCATTGCGCGCGAGCGCCTTCTCGAGCACCGGGGCCGAATCGGTGAACACGCGATGACCGAACGGACCGGCCACCGCGCCGATCCGGTCGACGAGCCTCTGCAGCCGCCCGCGCAGCACCTTGTGATAATCGCGGCCGAGCGCGTAGCGCGACACGTAGCCGAGCTCGCCGTCGCCGATCACGTCCCAGGCATCGCGGACGCCCGGCGGCGCGTAGTCGAGGCGCGCGGATATCACGCGCAGCGTGCCCGGAAGGAGGTCGCCCGGCCGGCTGCGGCGGGTACCGTGCCGTTCCATGTAGTCCATCTCGCCGTGATGGCCCGACTCGAGCCAGTTGAGCAGGTGCGCCTCGTCCTCGGCGAGATCGATTCCCGAGATGCCGATCTTCTGGAAGCCGAGTTGTTCGCCCCAGCGGCGGATATCGGAAGCGAGCGTGGCGTAGTCGGTCATCGGCGCGAAGGTTCCTCGCGCAAGAATAGCGCCGTCTGCGCCACGCCCGGCGACGCGCCGCGGGCGGCGCGTGCGCGAACCCGGCAGCCGGCGACCAGGAGGAGTACCGCCGCCAGGCGCGAATGACGGTTCGCTCGGATGTTGCCTAGAATGTGCGAATGCCTACGCACGATCCTTCGTTGTCCCTGTATACGGCCGCGCAGGTGCGTGCGATCGACCGCGCGGCGACCGACCGCTGCGGCATCGCCGGCTACGATCTCATGCAGCGCGCCGCGACGGCGGCGTTCGCGAGCCTGCGTCGACGCTGGCCCGCTGCACGCCGCATCGGCGTGCTCGCCGGCAGCGGCAACAACGGCGGCGACGCCTTCGTGCTGGCGCGTCTGGCCGTGCAGGCCGGCTTCGATGTCGACCTGCTCGCGCTGAGCGCGGCATCGCGAGGCGTCGCGGCGCACGCGCGCGCGGCGTTCGCCGAGTCGGGCGGGCGTACGCGGCTCGCCGACGAGCACTCCGTCCCGCCAAACGGCGACGTGCTCGTCGACGGCTTGTTCGGAACCGGCCTCGCGCGCGGGCTCGACGGCGTCGCCGCGCGGCTGGTCGAGCGCATCGCGGGCGCGCCGGTGCTCGCACTCGACGTGCCGTCCGGACTCGACGCCGATACCGGTGCGCGTACGGGGCCGTGCGTGCGTGCCGATGCGACGGTCAGCTTCGTCGGATGGAAGCGCGGCCAGTTCACTGCCGACGCGGGCGACCAGTGCGGCGCGCGCGAGCTCGCCACGCTCGACCTGCCCGCGGACGCCTATGCGGGTGTCGCGGTCGACGCCGAACTCATCGATGCGCACATCGGGCGCGTGCTGCCGCCGCGCTGCGCCAATTCAAACAAGGCGAACTTCGGCCATGTGCTCGCCGTCGGCGGCGACGAAGGCTTCGGCGGCGCGATCCGCCTCACCGGCGAGGCGGCCTTGCGGTGCGGTGCAGGTCTCGTGAGCATCGCGACGCGCGCGGCGCACGTCGTCGCGATCCAGGCGACGCGCCCTGAACTCATGGCGCGCGGGATCGACGATGCCGCCGCGCTCGCTCCGCTGCTCGAGCGCGCGAGCGTGCTCGCGCTCGGGCCCGGCCTCGGCGTGCGCGACTGGGGGCGGAGCCTATTCGACGCCGCCCTCGCGAGCGGCAAGCGCCTCGTCCTCGACGCCGACGCGCTCAACGTGCTCGCTGCGGCGCCGCGTCCGCTTCCGGCGGTGGTCGTGCTCACGCCGCACCCGGGCGAAGCCGCGCGCCTGCTCGGTTGCGACGTCGCATCGGTGCAGCGCGATCGCTTCGCCGCGGCGCGCGAACTCGCGCGCATGCATTCGGCGATCGTCGTGCTGAAAGGGGCGGGCAGTCTCGTCGCTGCGCCCGACGGCCGCGTCGCGGTATGCCCCTGGGGCAACCCGGGCATGGCGAGCGCGGGCATGGGCGACGTCCTGACCGGCGTCGTCGCCGCGCTGCTCGCGCAAGGATGCGATGCATGGG
>DASTSE010000355.1:0-14316 GCA_035760865.1 Dokdonella sp. | reverse complement strand
TACTCGTGGTTGTACTGGGTCCAGTCGGTCACCGGGCGCAGCGCCGCGCCGGCGTGGAAAACCTCCGGCGCGCGGAACATCGCCATCAGCGTCATGAAGCCGCCGTACGAGCCGCCGTACACGCCGACGCGCCGCGGATCGACCGCCGCGTTCTTCTCGAGCCAGTGCACGCCGTCGACGAGGTCCTCGAGCTCCGGATGGCCCATGTCGCGGTAGATCGCCGTGCGCCAGTCGCGGCCGTAGCCTTCGCTCGCGCGGTAGTCCATGTCGAGCACGACGTAGCCTTCCTCGGCGAGCAGGTTGTGGAACATCTGCTCGCGGAAGTAGTACGGGAACTGCTCGTGCACGTTCTGCGTGTAGCCGGCGCCGTGCACGAACAGCACGGCCGGGTGCTTCTTCGACGCGTCGAAATCCTTCGCCTGGTAGAACTTCGCGTAGATCGGCTGTTTCGTGTGCGTGGACGGCACTTCGACGATGCGCGGTTCGATCCACGTACGCGCCTTGTACGCGGGCGTGCGCGTATCGGTGAGCTCGCGCGCGGCGCCGCCGTCGACGGCGACGAGTGCGAGCTGTGCCGGCACGTACGCGCTCGAGTGCAGCACGGCGAGGCGGGTGCCGTCGGGCGAGAGCGCGAACTGCTGCATGCCGTGCAGGTTCGTCACGCGCTCGAGCTTGCCGCCGCCGACCGCGACGCGGTAGACGTCGTAGCGATACGGCGCCTCCGCGTTCGAGCGCAGGTAGAACCAGCGCCCGTCGGGCGACGGCACCGGTGCCGACACCTCGAAGCGGCCGCTCGTCAGCGCGCTCGCCTTGCCGCCGGGCCGCTTGGCGTAGAGCTGGGCGAAACCGCTTTCCTCGGACACGTACCAGAGCGTGCGCTCGTCGCGTTCCCAGCCGAACTCGTTGAAGTTCCAGTTGATCCAGGCGGGATCGGTGAGGCGATGCTGGCTGACGAGCTTGCCGCGGTCGAAGTCAACCGTCGCGATCCAGCGATCCTTGTTGTCGATCGCGCGGATCTGGATCGCGAGCTGTGCGCCGTCGGCGCTCCACGCGATACCGCCGCCACCACCGTCCTCGCCGTCGGCGACGATGCGGACCGCGCGGGCCGCGGGTTCGTCCTTGCGCGGGTCCTTCTTCGCCTTGTCCTTCTGCTTGTCCTTCGCCTTGCCGGCGTGCGCGTCGACGCCGGCGCCCGCCTCGAGTTCGCGCTTGCGCGCGGCGTTCTCCTCGCGCACCGCCTTCAGCGGATCGTCGTGGATGCCGGGCAGGTCCTCGCTCGACAGCGCCCGCTGCGTGTGTTCCTGCAGGTCCAGCAGCACGAGCGACTGCGGTGCGGGATCATTGCGGCCGACGCGGGTGCGCTCGTCCTCCTGTTCCTCGTAGCCGGACTCGGTCACGAAGCGCTGCAGCTTGCCCTGCCGACCCTTCTCGTAGCCTTTCGGCGACGTGACCACGAGCATCCAGCGCCCGTTCGGCGACAGCGAGGTGCCCTCGATGCTGACGTCGTCGCCGAGATGGAACGGCAGCGGCGCGCGCGTCGGATCGCCCTTGGCGAACGCCTCGCCGTGCTGCCTGCGCGCGTCGCGGTCCGCCTTGTCCTTGCGCAAGGTCGAGAACCAGCGCAACTGGTCGGCGCCGAGGTCGTCGGGCTGTTTGGCTTCCGGATCCTTCTCCGCCTTGACGATCGCGGCCGGACCGCCGACGGCGCCGGCGATGTCGTAGCGGAACCAGGCGTTGCCAACGCGGTACTGCAGGCTGCGGCCGTCGGCCGAGAACTGGGGCGACGCCTCTTCGTCGGGAGTCCGCGTGACCTGGACGAGGCGACCGCTGGAGAGGTCGCGCATGAACACGTCGCCGCTGCGCACGAATGCGGCGCGCGTGCGCGCGCGGTCGTACACGGCGTCGCCGCCGTCGGCGCCTGCCATCGCGGCCGGGTCGACGATCGTATCGCGGCCGTCGCCGAGGTCGATGCGATGGCGGTCGCGCACGGGCGATCCGCTGCGCTTGAGGTCGTAGTAGAGGCTCTTGCCGTCGACGCTCCAGTACGGGCTCTCGACCGGCGCGCCGATCCAGTCGGGATCGGCCATCGCCTGCTCGAGCGTGATCGTCGGGGCCGCTTGCGCGGGTGCGGCGGCGAAACCGAGCAGGGCGACGATACAGGCGACGGCGAGACGATCCATACGGGGCTCCGCGGGCACGTAAAGCCCACAGGATAGCGTCTCGCGCCCGCCGCGTACCGGCCCGGAAGTAAGCACCGTGCAAAGGGGGGGGCGGTCACAGGCTCAACGGCAGCCCCAACACAAAAGCCTGAAACACGAAGGACACGAAGGAAAGGCGGAACGCGAAAAAGCCCACCGGGCACACGAAGGAAAAACTCTTCTGGATTTGCTCTCTCCGTGTGCTCCGTGTGCTCCGTGTTTCAATCTCTACTCTTCTTGTGCTTTTCCTTCGTGTCCTTCGTGTCCTTCGTGTCGAAAGCTTTGGCTTGGCTTGGCTTGGCTTCGGCGTCGGCCCCGGCCCTGTTCCGGCCGACCGCCTCAGCCGTCGAAGCCGTTCGCGAAGATCGAGTCGCCGCCCGCGCGGACCACGCGGATCGCGTCGATACGCGCGCTACCGGCGCTGCCGTTGGTGAACACGAGATCGAGCATGCCGTCGGCGACGTCCACATCGAAGCGGCGCACGGTCGCGACGTCGGCGCCGACGCTCGCGATGATGTCGAAGTCGTGCAGCACGGTCGCGCCCTCGATCGCGACGTCGAAGATGCGTTGGCCCGCGCCGCTGTTGTACGTGTCGGCGAACTGCAGTTCGACCGTGTAGGGCCCGTCGAACACCGCGATATGGTAGGCGAAGTTGCCGTAGCGCCAGCCGTTGTAGAGCACGTCGTCGTCGGTGCCGTCGACCGCGTGCGTCGATACCTGCACGCTGCCTCCGCTGAACAGGCCGTCGGCCGCGTACGGCGTGCCGTCGGCGGCGAGGTAGGCGTCGCCGCCCGCGTTGATCGCGGCGACGACCGCGCCCGGTTGCGGCGGCGGCCCGGTGCGCGTCGCGCGCAAGGCATCGTTGAAGGTCGTGTGGCCGCCCCATGCCGCGTGTCCGCTCGGCGTCGTCGCGGTCACGCGCAGGAGGTTCGCGCCTTCGACGAGCGCGATGCCGCCCGCGCTCCATGCGGTCGTGCCCGTTGCCGCGCCCGACCCTCCGCCCGCGCGGTCCCAGCTCACCGACTCGATCGGCCCGCCGTCGTTGTCGGCGCTGCCACCGAGGTCGATGATCGGATTCTCCGTCGACAGCGCGCCCGCGGCGGTCGGCGAGGTGATGCGCAGCACTGGCGGCAGCAGCGACCCGGAACCGCCGCGCATCTGCGAGACGAGCCACGGGAACAGCAGCGGATGCGCGTACGCGACGCTCCAGATGCCGTGGCCGCCGCTGTCGTAGCGCGTGTAGATCGTGCTCGAGCCCGCATCGCGCAGCGCCGCGACGAGATTGTCGGAACCGTCGACCGCGACGGTCGGGTCGTTCGCCGCGTGGAAGAACCAGAACGGCAGGTTCGCGACCGTGGTCGCCGCGTTGGTGTCGCCGTTGCCCGACATCGGCACCGCGGCGGCGAAGCGGTCCGGTTGCGCGGTCACCGCGCTCCATGTGCCCATGCCGCCCATCGACAGGCCGGTCACGTACACGCGGTCGGGATCGATGTGGTACTCGCCCGCGATCTGGTCGACGAGGCCGATCGCGCTGGCCAGCGTCGCGCCGCTCCACCAGCCGTCGGTCGGGCACTGCGGTGCGATCATGAACGCCGGCTGCAGCGCGAGCTGCGCGTCGCCGAGCAGCTGCAGCGCGCCGTTCGCGCCGTTGCCGAGCTGCGCCTCGTTGTCGTTGCCGCGTTCGCCCGCGCCGTGCAGGAACAGGATCAGCGGATACGCCTGCGCGTCGTCGTAGCCGGGCGGCACGAAGTAGCGGAACGGCAGGTTGCTGCCGTCGGTCGCGTGGCCGTACAGGAAGTCGGCGGGCGAGGTCGCCGCGGCGCTCGCGGCCGCGAACAGGCAGAACACGGAGGCGAACAAGCCGGTGCGGGCGGACATGGCGAGCGTCGGCCTTGCGCGGGAGAGGGCGCGCGCACGCTAGCACAGGCGCCCCGTGATATCCGGCACTGCGTCGCAGCCGCGCCGCTTGGCAAACCCGCGCCGCGCGGGCAGCCTACGCGCCTTGCCCTGCCGGAGTGCCGTCGTGACCCTGTTGCCTTGCGTCGAAACCGAAACCGCCGCGAACCCGAGCCACGCGGTGATCTGGCTGCACGGCCTCGGCGCGGACGGCAACGATTTCGCGCCGATCGTGCCCGAACTGGTCGACCGCGCATGGCCGCCGCTGCGCTTCGTGTTCCCGCACGCGCCGGTCCGGCCGGTCACGATCAATGGTGGCATGCGCATGCGCGCGTGGTACGACATCAAGGGCGCGCGCATCGAAGACAAGCAGGACGAGCCCGGGATCCGCGAGTCGATCGCCCAGCTCGATGCGCTGATCGCGCGCGAAGGCGAGCGCGGCATCGCGCCCGCGCGCGTGCTGCTCGCGGGCTTCTCGCAGGGTGGCGCGATCGTGCTCGCGGGTGGCGTGCGCCATCCGCGGCGCCTGGCCGGCATCGTCGCGTTGTCGACCTACCTGCCGCTGTCCGAACGCACCTCGGCCGAGCGCAGCGACGCCAACGCGGACGCGCCGATCTTCATGGCGCACGGCAGCCACGATCCGGTCGTGCCCGAACCGCTCGGCGCGATCAGCCGCGATGCGCTCGTCGGGCTCGGTTATCGCGTCGACTGGCACCGATACCCGATGGCGCACCAGGTCTGCGCGCAGGAAATCGCCGACCTGCGGGCGTGGATCGGCACGCGCCTCGCATGACCGTTTGATAATGTAGGAGCGGCTTCGGCCGCGACGGTCCGTCGGCCGCCGCGGCCATGCGGCATGCCTGCGAAGCACGGGAGACCGCGGGTGCGGAATACCAGCGCCACCACGACACCGAACTGGCTGCCGCAGTTCTGCAGCGGCCCGACCCTGTTCGCGCTGATGGTCGTCGCCGAACTCGTCGCGCTCGTGATCGTGCTCGTGCCCGACGCGGGCGAGCGCGGCTGGTTGCCGCGGCTTGGCGTGCTCAGCGTCTACGTGCAGTGGCTCGCGCTGCTCAACGCCGTCGTGCTGTGTTCGATGCGTGGGTTCCTGCAGCGGCTGCCGGAGCGCGCCGGTTTCCTTACCGCTTGGGCGGTCGGCGTCGCGGTCACCACGCTCGGCAGCGCGGTCGTGCTGCGCATGGACCAGGCGCTCGGGCTGCGTCTGACCGCGCCGCTCGGCGAAGGCGAGCGATTCGTGTTCGTCAACGCGGCGATCTGCGCGCTCATCGCGGCCGCTCTGCTGCGCTACCTGTTCGTGCTCGAGCGCTGGCGCGAGCGCGTGCGTGCGGCGGCGAAGGCGCAGGTCGACGCGCTGCAGGCGCGCATCCGTCCGCATTTCCTGTTCAACAGCATGAACACGATCGCGAGCCTGATCCGCACGCGGCCGGCCGACGCGGAGCGTACGGTCGAGGACCTTTCCGAACTGTTCCGCGCCGCGCTCGGTGCCGAGGACGACCACGGCACGCTCGGCGAGGAACTCGACCTCGTCGAGCGCTATCTCGACATCGAACGACTGCGCCTGGGCGAGCGGCTGCGGATCGAGATCGACATCGATGGCGTGCCGCGCGCGTTCCGCCTGCCGCGGCTGCTGCTGCAGCCGCTGGTCGAGAACGCGATCTACCACGGCATCCAGCCGCGCGGCGACGGCGGCACGCTGCGCGTACGCGGCCGCCCGCTCGAGGCCGGTGTCGAGATCGTGCTGACCAACCCGCTGCCGCCGAACGCGCCCGCGCGTCGCAACGGCGTCGCCCTCGCCAACATCCGCGCGCGCATCGAGTACCATTTCGGTTCGCGCGGCGAGCTCCGCGTTGAACCTGGACCCGACGTGTACACCGTGAGCGTGCGCCTGCCCGAGGCCGCTGTCCGATGAAGGCGCTCGTCGTCGACGACGAGCCGCTCGCGCGCGAGCGCATGCGCGCGCTGCTCGCCGAGATCGGCGACGTCGAGGTCGTCGGCGAGGCCGGCAACGGCCGCGACGCGCTCGACGCGGTCGCGCGCCTCGCGCCCGACGTGGTGCTGCTCGACATCCGCATGCCGGTCATGGACGGCATCGAGGTCGCGCGCCATCTCGGTGCGCTCGAATCGCCGCCCGCGCTGATCTTCTGCACCGCGTACGGCGACCACGCGCTCGCGGCGTTCGAGGCCAACGCGATCGATTACCTGCTCAAGCCCGTGCGCAGCGAACGGTTGCGCGCCGCGCTCGCGAAGGCGCGTCGCTGGAGCGGGGAGGACGCGCGCGAGGTCGAGCGCGCGCTCGGCGCCGGTCGCAGCACGCGCACGCACCTGTGCGCGCGCGTGCGCGGCAGCCTCGTGCTGGTGCCGGTCGCCGAAGTCGCCTACCTGCTCGCCGAGGACAAGTACGTCGTCGTCCACCACGCCAAGGGCACGGTGCTGATCGAGGAGCCCCTGAAGGCGCTCGAGGACGAGTTCGAGGATCGCTTCGTGCGCATCCATCGCAACTGCCTCGTCGCCCGCGCGAAGCTCACCGGCCTCACGCGCACGCCCGACGGCCGGCTGCTCGCCAATGTCGACGGCGTGCCGACGGCGCTCGAAGTGAGCCGCCGCAACCTGCCCGCGCTGCGCAAGCTGATCCGCACCCTATGAAGAAGACCCTGCGCATCGCCACCCGCCAGAGCGCGCTCGCGTTGTGGCAAGCCGAGCACGTCGCCGCGCGCCTGCGCGCCGCGCACGCGGACGTCGCGGTCGAGCTCGTGCCGATGACCACGCGCGGCGACGAGATCATCGACCGCCCGCTCGCCGCGATCGGCGGCAAGGGGCTGTTCCTCAAGGAACTCGAGGTCGCGATGCTCGAGCGCCGCGCCGACATCGCGGTGCACTCGTTCAAGGACGTGCCGATGGAACTCGAGCCCGGCTTCGCGATCGGCGCCGTGCTCGAGCGCGCCGACGCGGCCGACGCGTACATCAGTAACCGCTGGCCGCGCCTCGCGCAGCTGCCGCGCGGCGCACGCGTCGGCAGTTCGTCGTTGCGCCGGCAGTCGCAGCTGCGCGCGTTGCGGCCGGATCTCGAACTCGCCGACCTGCGCGGCAACGTCAATACGCGCCTCGCCAAGCTCGATGCGGGCGACTACGACGCGATCATCCTCGCCTGCGCCGGCATCGAGCGGCTCGGCCTCGGCAGCCGAATCGCCGAGCGACTCGCGGCGCCCGACTGGCTGCCGGCCGTCGCGCAGGGCGCGATCGCGGTCGAATGCCGCGCGGGCGACGCCGAGGTGCACGACATCGTGAGCGCGCTCGACGACGCCGACACGCGCCGCTGCGTCGCCGCCGAGCGCGCGATGAACCTCGAGCTGCACGGCAGCTGCAACGTGCCGATCGCGGGCTACTGCGTCGAAACGGACAGCAGCCTCGTGCTGTGGGGCCTCGTCGGCGACGCCGCGAGCGGCCGCCTCATCCGTGCCGAGGCGCGCGGCGCGCGCGACGCACCCGAGGCGCTCGGCCGCGAGGTCGCCGCGTTGCTGCGCGAGCGCGGCGCGGACGAGATCCTGCGTACGGGTAGAGCGGAACATTGAACACGAAGGACATGAGGGAGAGCGAAACAAGAGATTGAAACCCGGAGCACACGGAGCACACGGAGAAAGCAAGAGAATTGAAAGCTTTTCCTCGGTGTGCTCCGTGTGCTCCGTGTTAGAGGCTTTTCCCTTTCCCGGTCTTCTTCGTGTCCTTCGTGTTTCAGGTGTGCTTTTCTTGACATCCGGCGCCGCGCACGGCGGCGCCGGTAGTCCATGATCAGCCGCCGCCGAAGTTGTAGACGAGGTTCGTCGTTAGCAGCTGGTCGGTCTTCTTGATGCCGGGGGCGACATCGGAGTTGTGGCGCACCTGGTAGCCGGCCTTGAGCGCGAACGACTTGTTGATCGCGACCTGCAGGCCCGCATCGTTCTGCAGGAACGTGTTGTCACTGCCGGATTCGACCAGCAGCGTGTCGACGAACGAGGTCGTCTCGTTGAACTGGTGCTTGTAGGCGACGAGGCCGCGGCCGACGACTTCACCTTCGGAGTCGAACGTGTGGCGCACCGGCACGGGCGGATCGCCCGCGGTCTCGGGGCCGAGCACGTCGACGGGCTTGTAGCGCTTGTAGCCCGGGCCGGCTTCGAACGACAGCTCGTTGCTCGTGTTCTTGAGGACGGTGTAGCCGTAGCCGAGCGAGACGACCGCCTGGTACTCGAACGGCGAGAAGTCGTCGTTCTCGTAGCGCAGCGCGCCGACAAGGTAGCTGCGTTCGTCGAACTTGTAGCCGGCCGACGCGCCCGCTTCGTAGCGGTTCGCGGTCGTGTCGTAGTTCTTCACGTTCTGCACCTGGCCGTCGACGAGCGTAGCGACGGTGACTTCACCCTTGCTGCGCAGCGCGGTGAGGTAGAAGTTGTCCTTCCACTGGTCGTCTTCCTTCTTGAACGCGAGCTTCGCGTTGAGGTTCTCCGACTTCGCGTTGCCGCGCGCGGCGGCGAAGCCGAGCTCGCCCGAGCCCGACCAGCCGTCGTCGGCGAACGCGCAAGCCGGCAGCGCCGCGAGCATCGCGGCGGTCAGCAGGGTCTTCTTCATCTCGTGTACCTCTCTCCTCGGGACATGCAAAGGGCCGCGTCAGCGGCCCCCGGGGAGCGGATGGTAGGCAAGCGCATTGAATCGGGCGTGAACGTTCGCGACCCCGCGGTCGACTTCGGTGTCGACGCGGCCGCTCAACGCTGGTAGTACGCGATCACCGCGTGCTTCGCCTCGGCGAAGAACAGCCAGCGCTCGACGAACAGGCCGGCGACGCCGCTCGCGAGCGCGAACCATGCGGCAGGACTCTGCGCCGCCGGCAGCGCGAGCGCGAGCGAGGCGAGCAGAGCGGGGACGAGGAATGCCGCGACGAGCGCAATCCGACGCAGCTTGCGCGCGTGCTTGCGTGCGAGCACGAAGGCCATCTCGTGCAACAGGTAGTTTTCTTCGGTGTGCGGCGCCTCGAACGCGCGCACGGCACCGAGTCCTTCGAGCCCGGTGGCGTGGCCAGCCGTGACCGGAGGCTGCGCGTCGATCGAACGCCAATAGCGCAGCTTGATCCAGGCGCCGATCGCGGCGAGCACCGTCGTGCCGATGAGCAGGAGCTGTCGGTCGCGAAGCCACATCCGGCCGTCGAGCGTCGTCGCGGCGAGCAGCAGGATGCCGCCGCCGTAAAGACCGAGCAGCAGATAGGCGGGCACGACATGGCGCTCATGCCACGCGCGGATCGGCTCGAGGCGCGCGTAGATGTTCGCGGTGCAGATCACCGTGAGCGCCGAACCGGCCGAGAGCAACGAACCGAGCACGAGGTCGGACCGCTCCGTACCGAACCACCCGCTCGCTGCGGCATGCCCGCCCGTGGCCGACCACTGCAGCCAGGGGATGCCGATCGATTGCGCAAGCAGAATGCTTGCTGGAATGAATGTCAGCAAGGAGGCGATGCCTTCGCGCGACAGCCACGAGCTGCGCCACTGCGACAATGCCCGCCACGCGCGTCGCGGCTTGCCGAGATGACCGAGCGAGCAGAGCAACGCGGCGCTCACGAGCAGGAACGCGACCGCGAGTCCCGCAGGCGTCGCGAACGGCGCGGAGCACTGATCGAGAGTCTCGCCGCGGGCGTAAAGCATCCCCGGCTTGCAGATGGGGCCGATCGTCCAGCCGAGGCCGAGCAGGAACCATGCGCCGTAACCGATGCCGGACAGCACGGTGAAGCAGATGATCGAGAACGTCGGCCGCATCGTCGTCGTCTCAGCGCGACAGCACGCGGTCGAGCCAGCGCAGCACGCCCGGAAGTTGCGCGCGGTCGAGCGCCTCCGTCGGCGCCGCTTTCGTCGGCGTATCCGCGCAGCCGTCGCGCCGCGGCCGTGGCGGCAGGTAGCGGTTGACGGGCTTGTAGTCGTATTCGGGCATGAGTGCGTAGCCGCCGCGGTCGGCGACGAGCTTCGACACCGGCGACTGCGCGTCGCCGAGGTCGCCGAAGTGGCGCGCGCGCGTCGGACAGGCCATCACGCACGCGGGCTGGCGATCCGCCTCGTCGAGCGTCTCGTTGTAGATGCGGTCGACGCACAGCGTGCACTTCTGCATCGTGCCGCGCTCGATGCTGAACTCGCGCGCGCCGTACGGGCATGCCCATGCGCACAGCTGGCAGCCGATGCACTTGTCGGCGTCGACGAGCACGATGCCGTCTTCGGAGCGCTTGTAGCTCGCGCCGGTCGGGCACACGGTCACGCACGCAGGCGTTTCGCAGTGCAGGCACGAGCGCGGGAAATGCACGGTCAGGCCGGCATTGGCGATAGGGGATTCGGGATTGGAAAAAGCAGCGGAGGTCGCGCCTGGCTCTTTGGCTTTTCCCAATCCCGAATCCCCGATCCCGAATCCCGACCCCTCGACCGCATAACTGTGCACGCGGTTGAACCAGACGCCGTGCGGCTGCGCGCCGTAGGCGTCCTCGTCCGGCAACGGGCCGAACTGGCCGCCGTCGTTCCATTCCTTGCACGCGACTGCGCACGCATGGCAGCCGACGCAGGTGTCGAGGTCGATGACGAGGCCGAGCTTCTTCGCGCTCGGCGGCGGCAGGCTGGTCATGGTTGTAGCGGCCAGAAGATCGGGATGAGGAACATCGACAACGCGCAGAACATCGCGATGAGTGGGATGCCGACCTTCATGAAATCGACGAAGCGGTAGCCGCCCGCGTAGTAGACCATGGTGTTGGTCGGATAGCCGACCGGTGTCGCGAACGACGTCGCCGCCGCGAACGCGACCGCGACGACGAACGGACGCGGGTCCGCGTGCACGGCGTGGGCGACCGACACCGCGATGCCGACCATGAGCACGACCGACGGATTGTGGCCCATGAGTTCGGTCAGCAGCGCGGTCAGCAGGTAGACCATGAGCAGCGCCGCGAGCGGGCCGTGCGAGCCGATCAAGCCCATGCCGGCGTCGACGAGCGCCTGCGACAGGCCGCTGTTCTCGATCGCGGTGCCGAGCGGCAGGATTGCCGCAAGCAGCACGATGATCTTCCAGTCGATGCCCGCATAGAGATCGCGCGTGCCGTAGCAGCCGGCGACCGCCATCGCGATCGCGCCGGCGATCGCGGCGACCGGGATCGGCAGCAGGTGCAGGCCCGAGACCGCGATCACCGCGATCATGATCGCGATCGCGGCCACCGCGCGGCGCGGCGTGCGGCGCACGTCGTCGCGTTCGCTGAGCACGACGAAGCGCTCGTCGCCGCGCACCGCGGCGACGGCCTTTTCGTCGACGAGCAGCAGCAGCACGTCGCCGCCGGCGAGGCGCACGTCCTTGAGCGCATTGCGCAGCACTTCGCCGCGGCGGCGAATCGCCAGCGCGATCGCGTCGTACTCGCGCGACACGTCGATCTCGCCGAGGGTGTGGTACTCGATCGGGCTGTCGGGCTTGACCATCGCCTCGATCAGCACGCGCGTGCGGCCGTGCTCGGGCCCGTAGCGGTTCTCGGGGTCGATGTCGAGCTGCGCGCGCGCCCGCAGGTCCTCGATCTTCTCCCAGTCTCCGCGCACGAGCAGCACGTCGCCGGCCTCGAGCCGCTGCTCGCGCGGCGACCAGAGATGCTGGTCGCCGCGCAACAGTTCGAGCGGGTAGACGCCGTAGCCTTCGCCGAGCTTCGCCGCGGCGATCGTCTGGCCGACCAGCGGCGAACCCTCGCGTACGCGCAGCTCGGTCACGTACTTGCCGAGCTCACCCGCGTTCGCGGCTTCCGCAGGCAGGTGTCGCGGCAGCAGCCAGCGGCCGATCACCATGAGATAGACGATGCCGACCAGCGCGAGCAGCGCGCCCATGCGCGTGAACTCGAACACGCCGAACGGGGTGAGCCCATGCTTCTGCGCGAGGCTGTCGGCGAGCAGGTTCGACGACGTGCCGATCAGGGTGCACACGCCGCCCATCTGCGCCGCGTACGCCATCGGCATCAGCACGCGCCCGGGCGGGGTTCGCGTGCGTGCGCACACGCGCAGCGCGAGCGGCAGGAAGGTCGCGACGAGCGCGATGTTCTTCACGAACGCGCCCATCGGCGCGATCGCGAGCATGAGCGCGAGCGTGAGCAGCCACGGCCTGCGTACGCGTGCGAGCACGCGCCCGAGCGGCTCGAGCGCGCCCGAGCGTTCGATGCCGAGGCTGAGCGCGAACATCGCCGCGACGGTGACCGTCGCTTCGTTGCTGAAGCCGGCGAGCGCTTCGTCGGGCTTCACCAGGCCGAGCGCGACGAGCAGCACGAGCACGATCAGCGCAACGAGGTCGATGCGCACCTTCTCGCTCGCGAACAGTGCGATCGCGCCGATCACGATCGCGAGCGTGGCCCATGCGGCGCCGCTCATCCGGTGGCTCCGGCGAGTTCGATGCGGTGGCCGTGCCGCCGCGGCTCGGCGTCGCGCTCGATGCGCACGCGCAGGTCGAACCACGCCGCCTGGCCGGTGACCGGATCGGCGTTCGCGCAGCGCGCATGGCCGTCGCGGTCGCGCAGCGACTCGTCGATGAGGTGGTTGAGCAGGAAGCCGTCGACGTTCTCGGGCGCATCGGCATCGAGCTTCCATGCGCCCTTGCGCTTGCCGATCGCGTTCCAGGTCCAGACCGTGCCCGGCGCCGTGCCCGCGTGCGTGCGCGCCTGCACGCGCAGGCGCCCCCGTTCGCCGACGAGCCAGATCCAATCGCCGTCGGCGACGCCGTGCGCAGCCGCGGTGCGCGGGTTCACGTAGAGGACGTTGCGCGTCGCGATCTGCCGCAGCCAGCGGTTCTGCGAGCCCCAGGCGTGGTACATGAACATCGGCCGCTGGGTGATCGCGGCGAGCGGATAGCCAATGTCCGCGTCTCCCGCCTGCGCGAGAGGGCCGGGGCGAGGGGCGTCGCGCGACGCCGCTTCCCTCGGTTCGCCTTCGGCGCCTTCGCCCGCGAGCGGGGGAAGGGACGAATAGTGGAACGGGAGGGGATCGAAGTAGCGCTCCACGCGCGCGCGCTCGCGCTCGGGCGGCTGCATGGCGCCGTGCCCGCGCGCGGCGAGGCGGAAGCGTTGCAACGACTCGGCGTAGAACTGCAGCACGATCGGCTGGGTCGAGCCGACGAACGCGAACGACTTCGCCCACTCGAGGTAATCGCGGTTCGCCATCTTGTAGTAGCGCCCGGCCGCGGGCACTTCACGGTGCCAGTGGCAGCCGTGCTCGACGTAGCGCGCGAGCTGGTCGGGATTCGGCGTGCCGACCCCTTCGTGCGTGCCGTCGGCGCCGCGCCAGCCCGCGAGCAGGCCGACGCCGGGCGCGCGTTCGTGCTCGACCATGTACTGCGCGTAGCCGCGCGGATACTTCGGCGCGCCGTGCGCGTCGACGAGCCCGGGCAGGCGCAGGCGTGCGCCGAGGTCGAGCAGCACGTCCTGGAACGGGCGCACGTCGCGATCGGGCTGCACGACCGGCTGGCGGATCGCGTCGCTCGCGCCGTCGGCGTCGGAGATCGGGCGGTCGAGCAGGCTGATGCAGTCGTGCCGCTCGAGGTAGGTCGTGTCGGGCAGCACGAGATCGGCGAACGCGACGGTTTCCGAGTCGTAGGCGTCGGCGTAGATCACGTGCGGAATGCGGTACTCGCCGCTCGCGGCATCGCGCTCGCACAGCATCGCGCGCGTCGCGCTCGTGTTCATCGCCGAATTCCAACCCATGTTCGCCATGAACAGGAACAGCGTGTCGATGCGGTACGGATCGCCCGCGCACGCGTTCGCGATCACGTTCTGCAGCATGCCGTGCGCGGCGAACGGGTGCTGCCAGGAGAACGCTTTGTCGATGCGCCGCGGTTCGCCGCGCGCATCGACGACGAGATCCTCGGGCGCGTGCACGTAGCCGAGCGGGCCGGCATCGAGCGTGCCGTCGGCCTTGCGCGCCTTGCCGGGCCGGTTCGGCGGCGGTACCGGCTTCGGGTACGGCGGCTGGTAGCGGAAGCTGCCGGGCGTGTCGATCGCGCCGAGGATCATCTGCAGCAGGTGCAGCGTGCGACAGGTGTGAAAGCCGTTCGCATGTGCGCTGATGCCGCGCATCGCGTGCATCGCGACCGGACGGCCGATCATCTCGGCGTGCTCGCGCCCCCAGGCGTCGGTCCAGCGCTGCGGCAGCCGGATCGCCTGCTCGAACGCGACGTCGGCGAGTTCGCGCGCGAGCCG
>DASTSE010000354.1:0-16509 GCA_035760865.1 Dokdonella sp. | reverse complement strand
GGCGCGTCGCCGGGCGGCTGGACCTGGCAGCTCGTCGCGCGTTCGCTGCACGTGACCGCGGTCGACAACGGACCGATGGACGCGGCCCTGCTCGCTTCCGGCCTCGTCGACCACCTGCGCGCGGACGGCTTCCGGTATCGCCCGCCGCGCGCGGTCGACTGGCTCGTCTGCGACATGGTCGAGCAGCCGCGCCGCGTCGCGGAACTCATGGCGCACTGGCTGGCCGAAGGCCTGTGCCGCCACGCGATCTTCAACCTCAAGCTGCCGATGAAGAAGCGCTACGACGAAGTGCGCCAGTGCCTCGACCTCGTCGCCGACGCGCTCGCGGCGCGCGGCAGGCGCATCGAGCTGCGCGCGAAGCAGCTCTACCACGACCGCGAGGAAGTCACCGTCTACGCGCGCGTTCCGTGACGCGCAGCGCGCCCGGTACCGGCCGCATGCGGCTGCCGCTATCCTTGGCGCCCGACGCCACCGCTGCGTTCCAGCGGCCCCCTCATGGACGACGATGAAACGCCTGCGTGCCCTGCTGCCGCTGCTCGTGCTGATCGCGATCGGTGTCGCGCTGTTCTTCGGCGGCGCGCTCGACCGTTTCGATCCGCATCGCGTCGCACAGGAGGAAGCGCAGTTGCGCGGCGCGATCGAAGCGCATCCGTGGCTCGCCGCGCTCGCGCAGGTCGGCCTCATGACGCTCGCGATCGCGACCGGCATCCCTGGCGCGATCGTCGTCGTGCTCGCCGGAGGCATGCTGTTCGGCATCGTCGAAGGCACGCTGCTGTCGGCGATCGGCACGACGATAGGCGCGCTGATCCTGTTCTTCGCCAGCCGCGCCGCGTTCGCCGCCGGCGGTGGTGGCAGCCCGCCCGCCTGGGTCGAGCGCGTGCGCAGCGGCTACCTCGCCTACCCGGTCAGCTACGCGATGTTCATGCGGCTCGTGCCGTTCTTCCCGTTCGGCGGCGTGACGATCGCGCTCGCCGGCCTCGGCTGTCCGCTGTGGTTGTTCCTGTTCGCGACCGCGACCGGCGGCAGCGTGATGATCGCGTTCGAAACCGCGCTCGGCGCCGGACTCACCGAGACGATCGCGCGCGAAGGCGCCGTCTCGCTCGACCTGTTCGCCCATCGCAGCGTGCTGCTGCCGCTGCTCGGGATGGCCGTGCTCGCGCTGGCGCCGATCGTGCTCGCGCAGTTGCGGCGCAAGCGGCCGGCGGGGTGAGGGTTGGTTCGCTTCGCGAAAAGGTTGTTTCCTTCGGGTCCCGTAGGGTGGGGACGCAGCCGCGCAGCGGCGAGTCCCGCCGGCAGCGGGCGACGGCGCTGGCGGGTAGCGGTGGGACTCGCGGTCGCGCGACTCGCACGCCATGGACGTGATCGCGCCGCTGCGTCCCACCCTACGTCCTGCAACGCGTGGTTCGTGCCGGCCTTCCGGCGAGCGCTGTAGCGCGTCCGGCATCGCGGGCGACTCGCGTCGGCGCGTTGCGGACGCCCGTGCTTGCGTCGAATGCCGAGAGCGACTATCAATGTCGCTGCTCGTGCGCCCCCGCGGAGCCTTGCCGGCGCCGTGCAATCGGACCGTTTTCCGATCTGCGGCGTCGTGCACCGTCCACATCGGAGCTACCCATGTATCTGCCGCGGATTCGCCCCACCGCCGTCGCCGTCGCCGTATGCGGCGCATTCGCCTGCGTCCAAGCGAACGCCCAGGATGTCACCGTGACCACCGCCAATGGCGGCGGGTTCATTGTGAACAACGCGTCAAACACCGCGATGTTCACGATCGATGCGAATGGAAACCTGGCGATCGCCGGCCTCCCGGCGGCTTCCGCGCAGACCGATCCGGTCTGCTTCGGCACGGCCACGGGCGCGATCGGCCCCTGCGCATCCGGAGGTCTCGTGGGCCCCACCGGCGCAACGGGTCCCACCGGCGCAACGGGCCCCGCCGGCGCAACGGGTCCCGCCGGCGCGATGGGTGCGACCGGCCCAGCGGGTGCCGCGGGTCCGACCGGTGCCGCGGGTCCGACCGGTGCCACCGGCGCGACCGGCGCCCAGGGCACGGTGGGAGCGACGGGCCCCGCCGGGATTCAGGGCGCGACCGGGCCGGCCGGCGCGCAGGGTGCCACCGGAGCGACCGGGCCTGCTGGGCCTCAGGGCGCGACAGGGGCAACCGGCTCCGCGGGCGCCCCCGGTGCGACCGGCCCTGCCGGCGCAACGGGCGCAGCCGGCGCCGCCGGACCCGCGGGCCCCACCGGACCACAGGGCGCTACGGGCGCTGCCGGTTCGACCGGCGCGACCGGCGCGACGGGCGCCACCGGACCCAGCGGCGTCCCGTCGCTCACGACGTTCACGACTGCGCTGTCTGCGACGGTGGCTGGCGACAACGTGATCGTCGCCACCTGCGGCAGCGGCATCGCGATCAGCGGCGGCTGCAAGTCCGACCCGACCAACGACCTGATTTCGTCGTCGTATCGCAGCTCGAACACGACATGGACCTGCAGGATCGGCAGCGCCGGCGGAACGAACGCTTCGGCCGAGGTCTACTGCACACCCTGATCCGCACGAGCCAAACGCAGCGTCGCGACGACGAGGTCGCGATGCCGCCGGCGACCTCGAAGCGCGTGCGGCGGGTCCACGCAGAGAGCCGGGTCACGGCGGCCCGAGAGGACCTGCTTGGAACCCGTTCGCCCCCGATGCGTCGTCCACGGCGCGCGCATCCTCTACGCCGCGCATTGAGGCGCCGCGCGGCGTTCCGTTATGCTGCGGGGCGTTTTGCGCCCGTTTACGCCGAAGTTGAGAGTCCGCTTGAACGTCCCGTCTCCTCCCGTCGTGCGCAAGTCGTTCTGGCGCGCGCTCGCCATGACCGTCGTCGTCGCGGCGCTCAACTTCGGGCTGTGGGGCTATCTCAACCGGCCCGTGCACATCGCCGACTGGCGCGGCGACATCGCCGGCTTCGCCTACAACCCGTCGCAGCGCTACCAGGACCCGACCAAGCTCATCTTCCCGAGCGAAGCGGAGCTCGACAGCGACATCCGCATGCTGTCGCAGTACACCAAGCGCATCCGCACGTATTCGACCGCCGAGAACCCGCAGATCCCGCGCATCGCGAGGTTCTACGGCCTGCGCGTCATGGCCGGCGCGTGGATCGAGGGTCGCGCCGAGCGCAACGAGCGCGAGCTCGCCGCGCTGATCGCGGTCGTGCGCAAGAACGACAACATCGATCGCGTGATCGTCGGCAACGAGGTGATCCTGCGCGGCGACACGAGCGTGAAGGCGCTGATCGGCTACCTCGATCGCGCGCGCGCGCAGCTCAAGGTGCCCGTGTCGACGGCCGAACCGCTCGACACCTGGCAGCGCCACCCCGAGCTCGCCCAGCACGTCGACTTCATCACCGTGCACATCCTGCCGTACTGGGAACGCGTGCCGCGCAAGGATGCGGTCGGCTTCGTGCTCGGACAGTACCGCGAGCTGCAGCGGCTGTTCCCGGACAAGCCGATCGTGATCGGCGAGGTCGGCTGGCCGTCTAACGGCAATCGTCGCGAGTACGCGCAGCCGTCGCTCGCCGACGAGGCGCACTTCCTGCGCGACTGGTTCAACGTCGCCGCGCGCGAGAAGATCGACTACTACGTGATGGAAGCGATCGACCAGCCGTGGAAGGAAGGCATCGGCGGCCGCGTCGAGGCGTACTGGGGCGTGTTCAATGCGAGCCGCCAGCCGAAGTTCTCGTTCACGGGAACGGTGATCGAGGATCCGATCTGGCCGTGGAAGGCGGGGCTCGCATCGCTGATCGCGCTGCTGCCGATGTTCTGGTTCGCGCGCCACTTCATCCGCTTCCGCGCGATGGGCATCGCGTTCTTCCTCGCGCTGATCCAGCTCAGCGCGTCGATCCTGGTCTGGATGGCGACGCTGCCGTACGACTTCTATCTCGATCCGCTCGACTGGGCGATGTTGCTGCTGCTGTTCCCGGCGCAGCTCGCGATCATCCTGATCCTGCTCATCAACGGCTTCGAGTTCACCGAGGTGCTGTGGCGCCCGCGCTGGCTGCGCGAGTTCCGTCCGCTCGTGCCGCACGCGGGCGATCCGCAGCCGTTCGTGTCGATCCATCTGGCCTGCTACAACGAGCCGCCCGAGATGGTCATCCTCACGCTCGATTCGCTCGCCGCGCTCGACTACGAGAACTACGAGGTCATCGTCCTCGACAACAACACCAAGAACCCCGAGGTGTGGAAGCCGGTCGAGGCGCATTGCGCGAAGCTCGGTTCGAAGTTCCGTTTCTACCATCTCGAGCCGTGGCCCGGATTCAAGGCGGGCGCGCTCAACTTCGGGCTCGAAGCCACCGATCCGCGCGCCGAGGTCGTCGCCGTCGTCGACGCCGACTACGAGGTCCGCGCCGACTGGCTGCGCGCGCTGACGGGCTACTTCGCCGACCCCAAGGTCGCGGTCGTGCAGTGTCCGCAGGCGCATCGCGAGTGGGAGCACAACGCGTTCCGGCGCATGACCAATTGGGAGTACGACGGCTTCTTCCGCATCGGCATGCACCACCGCAACGAACGCAACGCGATCATCCAGCACGGCACGATGACGATGGTGCGCAAGGACGTGCTCGCGAACACGGGCGCGTGGTCGGAGTGGACGATCTGCGAGGACGCCGAACTCGGCCTGCGCCTCATGAAGGCCGGCTACGAGCTCGTCTACGTCGACGAACTCATGGGCAAGGGCCTCACCCCGGCCGACTTCAAGGCGTACAAGTCGCAGCGCTACCGCTGGGCGTTCGGCGCGATGCAGATCATGAAGGCGCGCTGGGACTGGATGACCTCGAAGGCGTCCACGCTCACGCGCGGCCAGCGCTTCCATTTCCTCACCGGCTGGTTCTCCTGGTTCGGCGACGCGCTGCACCTCGTGTTCACGCTGATGGCGATGCTGTGGACGCTCGGCATGGTGCTCGCGCCGCGCTGGTTCACGCTGCCGATGTACCTGTTCCTCGTGCCGCTGATCGGCTTCTTCGTGTTCAAGGCCGCGTTCGGCATCATCCTCTACCGCGTGCGCGTGCCGTGTTCGTGGAAGGACACGATCGCGGCGTCGGTCGCGAGCATGAGCCTGTCGCACGCGATCGCGCGCGGCATCTTCGAGGGCCTGTGGCGCAAGAAGGGCGAGTTCATCCGCACCGCGAAGAGCCGCCGGATCGGCAAGAAGCCGAACCCGTTCACCTCGGTCAGCGAGGAGCTGCTGCTGTTCCTCGCGCTCGTCGCCTGCGTGGTCGGCATGATCAATTCGTCGGGCATCAACTACGTCGAAGGCCGGCTCTGGATCGCGATCCTCGCCGCGCAGGCGATCCCGTACGCGTCCGCGCTCGTCGGCGCATGGATCGCGCACCGTTCGGGCGACGCGGTCGGTTGAGCCCCGGCCCCGCGTTCGTGCGAGCCGGCGAGGCGGCGTAGACTCGGGATCTCGTCCTGCGAGGAGATCCGCGACGGTGCTCACCCACGACGACGTCCGCACGCTCGCGCTCGCGCTGCCCGAGACGCGCGAGGACGGCCCGCTCCAGTTCTCCGTGCGCCGCGGCGACACCTACAAGGGCATCGCCTGGCCGTGGCGAGAGCGCATCCATCCGCGCAAGCCGCGCGTCGTCAACCCCGGCGTACTCGCCGTGCGCGTGGCCGACCTCGACGCGAAAGAGATGCTGCTGCTCGCCGATCCGCTGGTGTTCTTCACCGAGCCGCACTACGACGGTTATCCGGCGGTGCTCGTGCGGCTCGAGCGGGTCACGCCTGCGGCATTGGGCACCCTGCTGCAGCAGGCCTGCGCGGCGCACGCGCCGAAGTCCGCGCGCAGCCGCACGTCGCGCCGGACGCCCCGGACGACGGCGACGCGCGCGCGGTCGCAACGATGATGGCTGCCGCCGTGCCGGACCCGAGCCGGGTGCCCCAGCGCCCGCCCTTCGCACGTGCGAACGTCGGTTGGCGGGTCGGCATGACGAATCCTGCCGACGTCACCCTCGCGTCGGCCGTGCGCGTGGTACCGCCCGGGCCTTCGGCGCGATGATGCGGATCGGCCTGATTTCGGACACGCACGGCCTGTTGCGCCCGCAGGCGCTCGCGTTCCTGCACGGTTGCGACCACATCCTGCACGCGGGCGACATCGGCGATCCGGCGATCCTCGCCGCGCTCGCACGCATCGCCCCGGTCACGGCGGTGCGCGGCAACAACGACCACGGCGATTGGGCCGACGCGCTGCCCGCATGCACCGACGTCGTCTTCGAGCGCGTTCGCATCCATCTGCTGCACGATCTCGCCGGCCTCGCGATCGACCCGCGCGCGGCGGCCGTGCACGTCGTCGTGAGCGGCCATTCGCACCGACCGTCGATCGAGCATCACGCCGGCATCCTGCATGTGAACCCGGGCAGCGCAGGGCGGCGTCGCTTTCGCCTGCCGATCGCGCTCGGCGAACTGCACATCGACGACGCCATCGCCTCGCCGCGCATCGTCGAACTCGACGGCGCCGCGGCATGACCGCTCAGCCTCCGGTGCGCGCGGCAGCGACCCGCGTGCGCAGCCAGCCGTCGATCCTGGCGAGCGCGGTCGCATCGGTGACAATGCCGTCGTGGTCGACGCCGTCGACGACGACCGCCTCGCCGTTCGCATGCAGGCGTGCCGCGGCCGGATAGGCCGACGCGTCGAACGCTTCGTCCGCGCTGCCGGCGACGATCAGCATCGGCTTGTCGTCGGCGCGCATCGCCGCGGCGTAGTCGTCGGGCGCGCAGCCGATCATCGCGCGGAAGCTGTAGTGCAATGGTCCGTCGGCGCTTGAAACGTTGAAGTACAAGGTGCCGAGGTCGTCGAACGCATGCACGCCGACGGCGCCGAGCATGAGCAATCCGATCGTGCGCCGCAGATGCAGCTTGATCGGCGCCTCGGCGCCCGCGGCGGCGACGTCGTCGTGCCTCGTCGTCGGCGCGCGATCGCCCAGGTGCGGCGCATAAAGGAGGTAGCCGTCCACCGCGGGCACGCCGGTGCGCGCCGCGTAACGCACGGCGATGCCGCCGCCCATCGAATGACCCGCGAGCAGTACGCGTGCTTGCGGCGCCTCCCGCCGCAGCGCGGCGACGACATCGGCGACGTCGTCCTCGTACTGCCCGGCGTAGGCGATGTCACCGAACGCACCGCCCGACGCACCGTGGCCGCGCAGGTCGAGGCTGAGCACGGTCGCGCCTGTCCTGGCATGCAGCGCACGCGCCGCCGGGCGCATCGCGTCCGCGTCGCCGAGCACGCCGTGCAGGAGCAGGACGACCGTGTCGGCGGGCGCGCCTTCGCGCAGCGCGTGCAGCACGGTGCCGTCGCGTGCGGTGTAGCAGGCCGTATCCGGCGACGGCGAGCAGGCCGGTCTTGCGCGCGAGGCGACTTCGAACGCCTTGCCGCGAAACGCCGGCGCGGGCGTCGCGACCAGCGCAAGCGCGACGCCGATCCAGAGAGCGAGCGCTCCGATCAGCGCGATTGCCGTCCGCTTCAGCCATTTGTTCATGGGCACCCCATCCGGTGGAAGAGCGGCGCACGCACGATCGCGTGGCGCCGGATGCGGGGTGATACGCGCGGTCGCGCGCGAACTCACGGCAGTCGCCGGGTGTCGCGCAAAAAAAAACGGCCCCGGGATACGGGGCCGCGAAGTTCCGGAGAACGGGTCGCTCCTCCGCCTGGGCGGGGAGCGACCTCCTGGAGCCGTCAGGGCAGTTCGAAGTCGTTCGCGAAGATCCGGTCGAGGCAGCTCACCTGCACCGACGTGACGTTCGCGCCGGCGATCGTGCCGCTGCCGTTGCTTACCGTGCACAGCTCCGGCGGCGAGGCCGGCTGCGTTTGCACCGTGACGGCGTACGACGCACCGTCATTGAGCATCGTCGCGAACGTGAACGAACCGTCGCTCGCCACCGGCAGGCTTTCGCTGCCATTGAGCGACAGCGTCACGCTGTCGCCGAGCAGGCCGCTGACCGTGCCGCCGACCGAGTAGGTGCTGCTCGCGCAGGTGACCGTCACGTTGGTGACATCCGCACCCGAGATCGTGCCGCTGCCGTTCGCGACCGAGCAGGTCTGGCCGGACGGCTGCGTGTCGACCGTCACCGCGTAGCCCGCGCCGTCGGCGATGCCAGTCGGGAACGTGAACGCACCGTTGGCCGCGACCGGCAGGGTTTGCGCACCGGCGTTGAGCGAAAGCACGAGGCCGCTGCCGCTGAGGCCGCCGACCGTGCCGCCGACCGTGTACGTCGTACCTCCGCTCGTCGCGGGCACGAGGCACCACTGGTCGAGCGTGCCGGTGTCGCCACTCGCGCCGTCGGACACATTCAGCGTCCACGTGCCGGCCAGGGTCTGGCCGTTGAACGCGGGTGCAAGCGGGTTGTTCGGCTTGACGTTACCCGACAGCGCAGGCGGCGTCGCGTTGCACTGGCTTTCGACCAGCGTGCCCGAGGTGTCATCGATGAGGACGTCGACGTTGTCGCTACTGCAGCCGAAGCCGCTGCCGGTGTAGCCCGGACGATCGATGACGGTCGAGGTTCCCGGCGACTTGCTCAGCGTGAACTTGAGGTCGCCGACCCAGGTGTGCGTCGCCTTGATGACGAGCTTGAGGTCGGTCAGCGTCGCGCCCGACGGATCGGTCACGACCAGCGTGTCGTTCGCACCGGTCGGGTTGTTGTCCGGGATCGCGAGCGCAGGGCTGCGGCAGATCAGGTTCGCCGTCGTGAAGCTGAAGGTCGGCGAGACCGTACCCGCACCGCAGCCGTTCGACGGGGTCACGCGCCAGTAGTACGTCGTATTGCCGGACAGGTCGACCGTCGGCGTGAACGTCGTACCCGTCACCGTCTGCGTCAGCACGATCGAGCCGAAGCCGGCGTCGGTGGCGACATCGATCGTGTACGACTCGGTATTGCTGCCCGACCACGTGAACGTCGGACGCAGTACGACGCCGTTGCTGCCGTTCGCGGGCGCGGTCAGCGACGGCGCTCCCGGCACGGCCGCGAACACGGTCATGTTGATGCTCGCCGACTGGTTCGACGCGCCCGATGCAGTGCCGTTGATCGTCATCGGGTACGTGCCCGACGCGACGCCCGTGGTGTTGATCGACAGCGCGCTCGAGCCACCCGGCGTGACCGGGTTCGGCGTGAACGTGCCGCTGCTCGGCGCCGGATTGCCCGCGAGTGCGAGCGTGACGGCGTTGGTGAAGCCCGACACGGAGCCGACCGCGACCGAGTAGGCCGCCGGCGTGCCCGCGCAGACCGACACGTTCGCCGGCGTCGGGCTCAGGCTGAAGCCGGGTGCGAGGCTGCAGCTCGGGAACTTGAAGCTGCCGATGCGCGTTTTCCAGTCGAATTGACCATTCGCAGCGTAGTACTCGCTCGTGAACCAGAACGTGCAGTCGTCGACCGGGTCGACCGTGAGGTCGCTGTAGTCGCCCCAGCGGTTACCGGTGCCGGACTGGCTGCCGGTGCCATCGAACAGGTGCGCTTCGGCCTGCGGCAGGGTATTGAGCGGGTCGCCCGCGAGACGGCCGGCGTAGCGCAGCTGCGGGTTGATCGACGCACTCGACGCGCTGTAACCGAGCGCGATGTTGCCGTTCGCATCCATCGCCGCGCTGCCCATCCAGCGCCAGGTCGTATCGGGCTGGTAGGTGCCTTCCTGGAAGACCGTCGGCGTGCCGCTGGTCGCACTGCGCATCTCGAACCAGCGGATGCCGGCGACACCGGCGGAGCTGACCGTGAAGTTGCCGACCAGCGATTCATGGTCGCCGAAGTTGCGGTATGCGAGACGGAACATCAGGCGGTCGGCGATCGCGTCCAGCGCATCCGGTCCGGTGCCGCCGAGCTGCGGCACGCACGCGCGCGTCGACGTGCACAGCGCGGTGAAGCCCGCAGCGGTCGGGCTGCCCGGCACGAGGGTGAAGGTCGAATTGGCCGGCGTCGTGAAGTCGACGTGGAAGCGGTACGTATCGTACTTGCCCGAATCCGGGAACAGCACGAACGGATTCGGCGCGCCTGCGGGCGGCAACTGCGAACCGTCGAGGTCGGCCGGCAGCATCGGTGCGAAGCTCGCGCCGAGGGGCGCTGCCGTCGTCACGAACGTCGCCGGAGCACCGGTCAGCATCTTGGCGCGATCGAACGCGAACGGCTGCGGGCCCTTGTAGGCCTGCGTCGCACCGTCGAACACGTTGTCGCTCATGTAGTAGCCGTCGGGCCACACGCCGATGTGCGGGTAGTCGTAGAAGTCCGACCCGAGGTGGAAGCCGTAGCGGTTGTAGGTACCGGTCGCGTCCGACGTCGTCGACACCGCGATGCACTCGTCGGTGAGGTTCGCGCCGGCGAACTGGCTGATCACCCAACGCTGCGCGATCTGGTCGTACAGCACGATCGGATCGCCGTTGCCGGCGGTCTCGCAGACGCCGCCGAAGCCGGTCCAGAACGACCCGGTGTCGACCGGACCGAGCACCGAGGCGCCGGTCGTCTTGTCGAAGACCTGCACGCCGCCATTGGTCATCTGCACGTACTGCGTCGCGCCGACCTCGCCGTCGGTATCCGGCGGTGCGCAGCCGCAGCCGTTCGGCTGGCCGTCGAAGCTGAGGATCGGCAGCGGCATCAGCGAGACCGGCGACATCGTGTGCTGCACGATCGGGTCGACGCTGTCGACGTGCTGCTTCGGGAAGCCCCACGCCGGATTCTCGGCCGCTTCGTTCGCGGCCTCTTCCATGTCGTGCTCACGCCAGTTCGTGGCCATGATGTAGAGCGGCAATGAAACGTCGTTCTGATACGACGCCCCGACTTGCATCTTCCCTGCGAGCTGCTCTTCCTTCGTGCGCGGCCCTGCGGCCACGACGCTGGCCGACCAGGCCAGCCCGAGCACGACCAGCGTCGCACTCGCCAAACGACAGTGCTTCAACAACGTCATGGATCTCTCCCCGAATGACACCGGCGGCAGCCGATGCGGATCTTCGTCAGCGGCCGGACCGCGGTCCGGCTCCCCTCGTGCCCAGGCACACGCGCGAGCACGCGCGGCGAAGGCACGCGCCGCGCTTGAACCGTTGTGATTGCCCCCTAGCAGCGACACCGGCCGGTCGCGATGACCCGGCGGAACTGGTTCCAGAGATACATAGTCACATCCGTCCAGAGGATGACTGTAGTCCGCCGGGACGCCCTCGGCAAGAGGCGTCCGCGGTGCCGCCGCGCGCACGAGGACGATACGGCGACGAATGGCGGGGTCAGCGTCGGGCGGCGCCGGCCAGCGCGATCGCCTCGGCGAGCATCGCGCTGGTCATCGGTTTGCGCAGCAGCGCGTCCATGCCGGCGGCGCGGATCTTCGCTTCCTCGTCGCCGACCGAGCGCGCGGTGACCGCGACCAGCGGCAGGTCGGTCCGCCCGCGCGACCGCAGCAGGCGCGCGAGCTGCAGGCCGTCGATGCCGGGCAGGTCGAGGTCGACGAGCGCAAGGTCGTAGCGGCGCGTTTCGAACGCGGCGAGCGCGGCGAGTCCGTTGACGACATGCACCGCGCGGTGGCCGAGGCGACCGAGCAGGCCGGTGACGACTTCGGCGACGGTCTCGTCGTCCTCCACCAGCAGGACGTCGAGCGCGACGGGCGGCGGTGCGGGCGCCGCCGAGGCCGTGGCGCGCGCCGCGTCGACCGGCACCTCGTAGATCGGCAGGTCGACATCGAACGTGGTGCCTTCGCCGAGGCGGCTGCTGACCGCGATCGTGCCGCCCATGAGCACGGTCAGCTCGCGGCAAATGGCGAGGCCGAGTCCGCTGCCACCGTGCCGCCGCGTGACGCCCGCGGCCTGCTCGAACCGATTGAACAGGCGCGCCTGGAGTTCCTCCGCCATGCCCGGTCCGGTGTCGGACACGCGGAAGCGCAAGCGGTCGCCGTAGCGCATGAGCGCGAGTTCGACCCGGCCCTGCTCGGTGAACTTGAGCGCGTTGCTGAGCAGGTTGAGCAGGATCTGGCGGATGCGCAGCGCGTCGCCCCAGACCTTCTCGGGCACGGCCTCGGCGACGCGCAGGCCGAGCGCGATGCCCTTGCCCTGCGCGACCGGCTGCTCGAGCTCGACCACTTCGCGCCCGAGCGCGACCGGGTCGAACGGGTGGTCCTCGAGCACGAACTTGCCGGCGTCGATGCGCGCGATGTCGAGGCTGTCGTTGACGAGCCGCAACAACATCTGGCCCGACTGGTGGATCGCCTGCGCGTAGCCGCGCTGGCGCGCGTCGAGCGGCGTGCCCAGCAGGAGTTCGCTCATGCCGAGCACACCGGTCATCGGCGTGCGGATCTCGTGCCCCATCGTCGCGAGGAACGTCGACTTCGCCTCGGCGACCTGTTCGGCCGCGCGGCGCCGCTCCTCGCCGAGGGCAAGCGCGTGGCGGCGTCGCACGCGTTGGCGGTAGGCGCGCAGTGCGAGCAGCGCGACCGCGACCGCGGCGAGCAGGTAGACGAAGTACGCGGCCGGCGTCGCCCATGGCGCGCGCGCGACGCGCACGACGAGCGGCGGCGCGAGCTCCACGCCGACGCCCGCCGCGCTGGTCGCGCCGACGCGCAGCCGATAGTCGCCCGCGGGCAGCTGCGACCAGATGCGTTCGCCGCGATCGCTTTCGATCCAGTCCTGGTCGAAACCGCCGAGCTGGAAGCGGTAGCGGTTCGCGGACGGGTTCGCGTAGCTCAGCGCGCGCGCGACCACGTGCAGGTCGACGTCGCCGCGCTGCAGTTCGATCGGCCGGGCGGGATCGAGCGCGACCGTCGCGCCGCCACGCTGCACGTCGAGCGCGGTCACGAGCAGGCGCGGCGGTGGCGCATCGAAGCGCAGCGCGGACGGATCGAACGCGACGAGCCCGCCGAGCGTGCCGCCGAACAGCGTGCCGTCGTCGGCCTTGGCGAGCGCCCCTGCGATGAACTCCTGGCTCGGCAGGCCGTCGCGCCCATCGAAGCGGCGGATCTGCTTGCGCACGGGATCGACGCGCCAGAGCCCGCGCGGCGACGTCACCCAGAGCGTGCCGTCGCCGGCGACCGCGAGCGCGTGCGCCTGCAGGGTGGGCCAGCCCTTGGCCGCGTCGAAACGCTGCTTCACGAGCATCGTGCCGTCGCCGACGGCGTAGCTCTCGAGCATGCCGAGCCGATGCAGCCAGAGGGTGCCGTCGGGCGCAAAGGCCAGCGCGTGGATGCGCTCGTTCGGTCCGCCCGCGACGGATTCGAACACGTCGCGCCCGGGAACGTGCCGCTCGACGCCGCTCGCGGTGGCGACCCACGGGTCGCCATGCGGATCGAGCGCGAGCGCCGTGATGTCGGCATCGCCGAGGTCGTGCGTGGCCGGCGTATAGCGGCGCACGACGCGCGGGGGCTCGCCGGCGACGCGCGCGATGCCGCCGCCGAGCACGCCGACCCAGACGCTGCCGTCGGCGCCGCGCACGAGCTGGTCGACCGTGCCTTGCGGCAGTGTGTCCGCACGCGCGACGTCGACCGGCAGCTCCGTCACGGCGAGCGTGTCGAGCGAATAGCGGCGCAGTTCGGTGCGCTGGCCGACCCACAGGTGGTGCTCGTCGGCGAGCAGCGCCTCGATACGCTTGTTCGGCAGGTGCAGGCGCGGACCCCAGCGCTCGAGCTCGCCGCTCATGCGGTCGATGCGGTCGACGCCGTCGCTGCCGCTCGCGACCCAGGCCGCGCGCGCGCCGTCGAGCGCGATCGCCTTCACGCGCGCGCGCGTCAACGTCGACGCGTCGCCCGGCGCATGGCGGAACGCGGCGAAATTGCTCCAGTGCGGCGGCAGCCGCGCAATGCCGCCGTCGTGCACCGCGAACCAGAGGCCGCCTTCGTTGTCGCGCAGGATGTCCATCGTGCGCGTGCCCGGATACGCACCCGGCGCGGCCTCTTCGGTGCTGTAGCGCGTGAGGCCGCGCGCGTCGAGTCGCGCGATGCCGGTGAGCTGGCCGATCCAGAGCGCGCCGTCGCCGTCGCGCGCGAGCGCCGAGACCATCAGCGCGGGTGTCGTCGATGCGAGTTCCTCGCGATAGCGCAGATCACCGTCGACGCGGAACAGGCCCTTGCGCGTGCCGACGAGCATGCTGCCGTCCGCCTCCGCGAGGAAACTCATGATGATCGACGGCCCCGGTCGATCGGCCATCGGCGGCAACTCGACATGCGTGAGGCGCCCTTGCGCGTCGCGCACGTCGAGGCCTTCATCGGTGCCGATCCACAACCGCCCGCGCGCGTCGCCGAGCAGCGCATAGACGTTGCTCGAGCGCAGGCTCGCCGCGTCCTCGGCATCGTGGTCGACGTGCAGAAAGGTGCCGTCGGGCTCGAGGCGATTGAGGCCGCCGAGGTAGGTCCCGACCCAGATCGCGCCCGACGCGTCCTGCTCGATCGAGAACAGGTCGTTGCTGCCGAGCGTGGCGAGGTCGTTCGGGCGATGCCCCCAATGCGTGAACGTGTGGCCGTCGGCTTCGAGGCGGTTGAGCCCGGACGCCTCGCCGCCGCACCAGAGCCGGCCGTCGCGATCGATGAGCAGCGCGGACACGTCGTTGGACGCGAGCGAGGTCGGATCGCCCGGATCGTGACGGTAGACGCGGAAGCCGACGCCGTCGTAGCGCGCGAGGCCGTCCTGGGTGCCGATCCAGATGAAGCCTTCGTGGTCCTGCACGACCTTGTAGACGAGGCTCGACGGCACGCCGTCGGCGACGCCGAGCAGCACGAACTGCGGCGGCGCGGGCGGCGCCGCCGCGCGCGCGGCGACGAGCCACGCGACCCCGAACAGCCATGCGGTCAAGCGGCGAAACGAACGGCGCATCGAACCCTCCCCTGCCGATACTGCCATAGACCAAATCCCAAAGTGGACACGTGCAATGGCCGCACCGGCGCCGCGCAACGCAGCAGGATCGTCGGCCTCGCGCCGAAGCCGGTACGATGGGCCGATGCCGCGGACCCGCCTGCCCCTGCGACTCGTGCTGTTCGCCGCCCTCGCGCTCGGCGCCGCGCTGCTGCTCGGCCTCGTCGTCATGACGCTCAACGGGTTGCTCGAGTTCTACCAGCGCCTCGTCGAACTGCCGCTGTGGCTGCGCGTCCCGCTGATCGCCGCCGCGGCCGCGTTCGCGGGCGTGCTCGGCTGGCTGCTCTGGCGGCTCGCGCGACCGGCGCGCCACCCCGCCGCGGCTCCGGCCACGCCGCCGGTGTCCCGCGCCGATGTCGACACGCGCATCGAACGCCTGCGCGAGCGCGCGGTGGAAACCGCGGCGCTCGAAGCGGAACTGGCCGAACTCGACCGCCGGCGTGCGAGCGGCGAACTGTACGTCGCGCTGTTCGGCGAGATCTCGACCGGCAAGTCGAGCCTCGTCCGCGCGCTCGCGCCCGCGGCCGCGCCCGACATCGACGTGCGCGGCGGCACCACGCGCCACGTCGTCCACCATCGCGGGCGCCTCGGCGACGGTCGCGAGCTGGTCCTCGCCGACGTACCGGGTACGGCCGAAGTCGACGGCGCCGTGCGCGAGCAACTCGCGCGCGACGAGGCACTGCGCGCGCATGCGGTCGTCTACCTCGCCGCGTCCGACCTCACCCGCGCGCAGGACGCCGAACTGCGATGGCTCGCCGGCTTCGGCAAGCCGCTCGTGCTCGTCCTCAACAAGGCCGACCTCTACGACGACGCGCAGCGGAAGGCGCTGGTCGCCCGCTTCCACGAACGCTACGCGAGCCACGCGCGCGCGATCGTCGCGATCAGCGCCGGCGGCAGCGAGCGCTACGAACGCACGCTCGCCGACGGTCGCCGCGAGAAGGTCGAGCGCGAGCGTGCGGCCGATGTCGCGCCGCTGCTCGGCGCCCTCGCCGCGATCGTCGCGCCTGGCGCCGATGCGCTCGAGCCCGCGCGCGAGGCGGCGGTGCTCGCCGAAGTCGGCCGACGCGGCGACGAACTCGCGCGCGCCGCCGCACGCCGCGAGGCCGAGAACGCGGTGACGAAATACACGCGCCGCGCGGTCGTCGGCGCACTCGCCGCCGTCGCGCCCGGCAGCGACATCCTGATCCAGGGCGCGCTCGGCACGGCCCTCGTGCGCGAACTCGCGCGCATCCACGGCGTCGCCGTGCGCGAACTCGACGTCGAGGCGCTGCTCGCGCGCGTCGGCCTCACCGTGCGCAACACCACCGCGCTCGTGCTCGCGATCGCCGGCAACGCGATGAAGGCGTTCCCCGGCCTCGGCACGCTCGGCGGCGGCGTGCTGCACGCGATCGCATACGGACTCGTCTTCGACAGCGTCGGCCGAGCGCTCGCCGCGACGCTGAACGAACGGTCGGAGCTCGATGCCGCCGATGTCGAGACGCGCGTGCGCGCGCTGCTCGCCGAGCCGGCGCGCGAGCGCATCGAGCGCGTCGCGCGGATCGCGCTCGACGCGGCCCGGGACGGCACCCAGCACGTGGAATGATCTCCACCCAGCGACGCTGCGTTCGCGCGGCGGCGGTGGCGGCGGCAACGCGTTTTTGCCAAGCTCGGCGCATGATCCGGCCGTTTCGAAACCTCGCCATCGCCGCCGTG
>DASTSE010000353.1:0-13395 GCA_035760865.1 Dokdonella sp. | reverse complement strand
TCACGTCATCTCGAACCGCGCCCGCTCGCGCTCCGCGAACGCGAGCAGATCCGGAAAGAACGCCGCGAAATCGTCCTCGAGCGCCTCCGCCTGCGCCTCGACCACGGGCAGCGCATGGACGAGCGGATTCTCGCGCGACAGCCGCTGCGACAGGCCGCGGAACACGTCGGCGATCATCGCGCGTTCGCGATAGCGCGAGGGCAGGTCGTTGCGGCGCAGGTACTCGACGAATCGGCGCATGCGCGGCGGAACCTCGTCCACGCGGCGATCCAGCAGCGCGCGCACGTCGTCCGAAAACGCCGTGAGCGGGCCGCTACCCCAGCGCGGCCAGTCGCGCGCGAGCAGGTGGTCGAACCAGACATCGAGCAGGATGCCCGCATAGCGGCGGAACGGCGGCGCGAAACGTGCGCGCGCGCCGGCGACGCGCGGATGGGCATCGGTGTATGCATCGACGACGCGATGCAGGGCGATGCCCGCGCGCACGCCCGCGGCGAGCGCGGGATCGATCGCACCGCGCACGAAATCGCCGATCAGGCTGCCGAAGCGGACGTCGTCGTCCGCTCCGGCGAGCAGCGCATGCGCGAGCAGGTTCATGCCGCGATCGTCGGCGCGCACCGCGACGCCGTCAAATCGCGGCGTCGTCAGGGCAGCGGATCGCCGAGGAATGCGAGCAGATCGGCGTCGCCGACCGCAGCCGGATCGGTGAGATCGAGTCCCGCGAGCGGCGCCGGCACGTGCGGGCGCACGAAGCGGAAGTAGTCGAACTGCGCGCGCAGGTCCGGGTCCGCGGGCGTCTGCGGATCCTGCCACGCGTGTTCGATGCGCGTGCGGTTGTGTTCGGCGTACGGATAGGTCGACGCGATCGCCCAGTCGGTGTAGACGGTCATGCCGACCTGCAGCGCGAGCGGGAAATCGTCGCGCCGCCAGCGACGGTGCACGGTCCACGACGCGCCGGGATCGCGCACGAGCAGCAGCAATGCGCCGCCGATGCGCGCGACGCGCAGTTCTTCCTCGTCGGCCTGCGCGGACGCGATCTCGAGGTTCGACACGCTGTGCGTCTCGGGCGGAATCGCCGCGCGCGTCGTCTTCGCTTCGAGCTGGTACGTGCCGGGCTGGTCCGCCGCGCCGAACGAGAGGAACACGTAGCGCTCGGCGCCCGCATGCCACCACGCATCGTCGCAGCACGCGACGTCCTCGTGCGGCGCGCGCACGAGAATGCCCGCGAGCGAGAACTCCGATCCGGCCGCGCCGCCGTGGCTGCCGCCGGGGGCACCGTTGCCGTCGCGTGCGCGCGCCCGCACGCGCGTGGTCGCGACGAAGTCGCCGCCGACGAGCTGGAACGCGAGTTCGCCGACGTAGTCCTCGTACCACGTGCTCGTCCACGGCACGAAGGTGATCCAGCCCGGTAGCGACGCACCGATGTCGAGCTGCTCGAGCGGATCGCGGCCCCAGTACTCGGCCCGCCAGATGCGCTGCCAGTTGCCGAGGGTCGCCGCGGACGAGAACTCGTCCGACATCGGTGCGATATCGGCCGAGTCCGGCGTTTCGAAACCGTCGCGCAGCACGAGGTCGGGCGGCGGCGCGATGCCGGCCCGCGCGATACCGCAGGCGAGTGCGGCGGCGAACGCGCGCAGGCGCCTCGTGCCACGTCGTGGTGTGGATCTCATGGAGGACCTCCCGGGGCGAGTGCGCGCTGCACGCGCAGCGGTGCGAGTCCCGCCGGCAACCGGGACGGCGGCGCCGCGCCGCGCGCGAGGGCGAGTGCGGCGAACAGGCGATGATCCGCGGCGAGCTCTGCGCGCGCCTGCGCCAGTGCGTCGTCGAGCAAAGCCGCCGCGCGCCGCGCATCGCCGTCGCGCCGGGCGACGAGCGCCTCGCCGAGCGCCGCTTCGATGCGCCGCGGATGGCCGAGCGGCTGCACGCCGTCGAAGACGCGGCGCGCACGCGCGAAGTGCACGGCCGCCGCGCGCGTGTCGCCGCGCGCGAGCGCGACATAGCCCGCGTCGAGGGCGGTGTAGCCATGGATGATGTGGCCGTCGGGCACGCGACCGCGCAGGTCGGCGTCGATGCGCTCGACGCGCCGCGCGGCGTCGTCGAACGCGCCACGCGCCTCCTCGAGTTCGGCGACGACGCGTTCCCAGTAGACGGTCGCCGGCGAGGTCGCGCTGAAGTCGCCGGCGAGCCGCGCGAACGCGGGTTCGATCTGCACGGCGGCCTCGTCGTAGCGGCCGAGGTCGAGCAGCAGGCGGCCGTAGCCGAGCCGGCTCGCGATCGTGTTCGGGTGCGTCTCGCCGTGCGCGGCGAGCTGGGTCGCGATCGCGGCGAGATAGAGGCGCTCGGCCTCGTCGTAGTCGCCGGCGTCGCGCCGCACGTCGGCGAGGTTGCGCTCGATCGCGGCGGTGAGCGGATCGGATTCGCCGACGGTCGCGCGCGCACCGTCGACCGCGCGTTCGAGCTGCGCGCCGGCCTCGGCGTAGCGCCCGCGGCTGTGCAGCAGGTCGCCGTAATAGTGTCGCGTCGACAGCGTCCAGCGCGCGTCCTCGCCGATCGCGGCGACGCGCTCGTCGAGCGCCTCGCGGAACAGGGTCTCGGCTTCGGCGTAGCGGCCGCTGAAATGCAGCAGGGTCGCGAGGCTCGCCTTGCCCGCGCCGCGCCATTCCGGCGCGAGATCGGGCAGCGACGCATGCAGCGCGAGCGCCTCGCGGATCGGCGGCTCGGCGAGCGCGTACTCGCCGCGCGCCATGTACACCTCGCCGATGAGCCCGATCACGGCCGCCTGCAGCTCGGGTTGCGCGCCGAGGTCGCGGCGCGCGTTGGCGAGCCCGTCGGCGAGCATCTGGCTCGCGCGCGGATCGTTCGATTTCATGTCGCCGGGGTCGGCGGTCTGGAACCAGCCGACGAGGTAGTCGCGCAGCGCGCGGTTGATCGCGGCTTCCTGCTCGAGCCGGCGCGCCTGCGACACGACCGCGAGCACGTAGGCGCTGCCGAGCGCGGTCGCCGCGGCGATGCCGAGCGCGAGCACGCGGTGGCGCCGCAGCCATTGGCGCGCGCGCTGCAGCGGCGCCGCGCGCCGCGCGCGCACGGGGCGACCCGCGCACCAGTGGGCGACGTCTTCGCGCAGCGCATCGACGGTCGCGTAACGCTCGCCGGCGGACCTGGCCAGGGCGCGATGCACGATCGCATCGAAGTCGCCGCGCAGCCGGCGCGCGTGGGCTTTCGGCGTGGTCGAGCGCAACGCCGCGCGCGCCTCGGCGTCGTCACCGCGCACGGCGAACGCCGACGCCGCGGCAGGATCGTCCTCGAGGATGCGCCGCTCGCACTCGGCCGCGGAGGTGGCCGCGGTGCGGTACGGCTGCACACCGGTCGCGAGCTCGAGCAGCAGCAGGCCGAGCTGGTAGACGTCGCTCGCGGTCGTGACGGCGTCGCCGCGCAGCTGTTCCGGGCTCGCGTACTCGCGCGTGAGCGCGCGCGCGTCGCCGAGCGTCGCCGGCGCCGCGTTGGGGAACCCCTGCGGGTCGAGCAGCTTGGCGATGCCGAAGTCGAGCAGCTTGACCGCGCCGTCGCGGCTCACGAGCACGTTGGCGGGCTTGAGGTCGCGATGGATGATCAGTTGCCGGTGCGCGGCGGCCACCGCCGCGGCCGCGTCGGACCACAGCGCGAGTCGCGCGGCGAGGCCGAGGCGGCGCTCGTCGCAATGGGTCGTGATCGCGACGCCGTCGACGTACTCGAGCGCGAGCCACGGCGTACCGTCGCCGCGCACGCCGCCGTCGAGCAGGCGCGCGATGCGCGCTTCCTCGAGGCGCGCGAGGATCTGCCGCTCCTGTTCGAAGCGCGCGGCGAGCCCGGACGCGACGATGCCCGGCCACGGGCACTTGATCGCGGCAAGCTGCTGGAACGCGCCGTCCGCACGCTCGGCGAGCAGGACGCGCGCCATGCCGCCGTGCGCGAGCGTGCCGATCGCGCGCCAGGCGCCGAACCGCTCGCCCGCGGCGGTGTCGTCGGCGAGCGCGCCCCAGATGCGCGCATCGAGCGCTGCGGCGAGCGGGTCGTGCGTTGCCTCGGCCGCGGCGAGCAGGGCCGCGAGCGTCGCCGAGGTGGACACATCGAGCGTGGCGAGGAAGCGTTCGCGCGCTTCGCCGGCGAGCTCGAGCGCCTGCTGCAGCAAGGCGTCGATGCGGCCGAAGCGTTCGGCGTCCCAGTGCGCGTTCATGGCGCGAGCAGCTCGGCCAGCCACGCCTTGGCCCGTTTGAGCTCGCGCTGCACTGTGCGCAGCGACAGGCCGCTGAGCTCGACCAGCTCGTCGCTGCCGAGTCCGATGAACCAGTGCTGCTCGATCAGGCGCAGCAGGCGTGGATCGACGCGCTCGAGCAGCGCGAGCGCGTCGTCGAGCGCGAGCAGCGCGTCATCGAGCGTGGCGTCGCGCGCGTCGGCCGCGACGAGCTCGACCGGCGCCAGGCCGCCGCCGCGCTTCGCGCTCGCTCGCGCGCGCGCGTGGTCGATCACGATCTGGCGCATGACGCGCGCCGACAGCGCGAGGAAGTGTTCGCGCGTCAGGCGCGCCTCGGCGCCGTGCGCGGCGACGCGCGCATAGGCCTCGTGCACGAGCACGGTCGTCGACAGGGTCGCGCCCGGCACGTGCCGGAACAGCTGGCGGTGCGCGATCCGCTTCAGTTCGGCGTAGACCTGCGGCAGCAGCGCGCGCAGGTCGCGCGCGTCGCCGTAGCCGGCATCGGCGAGGCGTTCGGCGAGTCCGGCGTCGCTCGTCTCCATCGCATGCCCCGCGCCCCGCCGCGGCGCGGCGGTCACGTCGGCGATTGTCGCGCGGGCCGTCGCGCTGCGCACGCGTTCGCGGCTCAGATGCGGTCGAACGGTTCGAAGAAGATCACGTCGCCCTGCAGCTCGACCGCGCCGATGTCGCACAGCGCGGCGCCGTCGCCGTCGAAGTCGACCGGACGGTCGGCGAGCGACTGGTCGTCGTCCTCGCAGCCGGTCGCCGTGAACAGCGGATGCCCGTGGTCGATGACGATGCTGCCCGGCGCCGG
This sequence comes from Dokdonella sp., assembly GCA_035760865.1. Classification (GTDB taxonomy): domain Bacteria; phylum Pseudomonadota; class Gammaproteobacteria; order Xanthomonadales; family Rhodanobacteraceae; genus Dokdonella_A. Next base: position 8,353 of record DASTSE010000353.1, on the reverse strand, counting down.
CCAGGCCGTCAGCGTCGGGCCGCCGTGGTCGACCGGCGGCGTGAGCTGCGGATCGACGCCGACGCGGTTGGAGCCGCCGCCCGACAGCGCGCAGGTGTCGTCGGAATCGAGGTTGTAGCGGTTCGTGTCGGTCGCGACGCCGACAGCGATCGAGCAGTCGGAGAGCACGTTGCGCGCGATCATCGAGTTGTGCATGAGCACGCTGCCGTCGCTCATGCGCAAGCCGCGCTCGCCGTTGCCGGCGATCGTCACGCTCGACAGTTCGAGCGCGCCGTCGTCGATGTTGATCGCGGTGCCGGCATTCCAGAACAACGACGAATTGGCGATGCGCACCGCGCCGGAGCCGGCGCCCTGCGGTTCGCTGTCGATCGCGTTCGCGGTCGGCGTGACCACGCCCGTGGGCGCATCCGGCGCCACGATCGGGATGCCACTGTTGTAGTAGAACGCGCTGTAGGACACCTCGAGGTTGCCGCGGTTGCGGATCGCGCTGCCCGACGGCGTCGCCGTGCTGTCGCCGTGGAAGATGTTGTTGCGGAAGATCGAGCCGCTCACGCGCGTGTCGGAGCCGGCGTTGTAGAGGCCGCCGCCGAGTTCGGCGGTGTTGCTCGATACCTGCATGAGGATGAGGTCGACCGAACCGGCGCCGGAGCGCACGAGCACGCCGCCGCCCGATGTCGCCGCGGCGCTCGTCGCGTTGCCGCCGGAGATCGTGAAGCCGAGCAGGGTCACGTTGCCCGCGATCACGTCGAGCACGCGGTCGATGCCGGCGGCGGACACGACCGGGCGCTCGCCCGAGGCGAAGAAGCGGATCGTGAGGTCGTCGGTGAGGTCGAGGTCGCCGAGCGCCGCGGTGTCGTCGCCCTGGCCTTCGCGGTCGAGCGTGTAGTGGAAACCGGCCAGCAGGTCGATCGTGTCGGCGCCCGCGAGCGCGTTGGTTTCCATGATCGCCGCGCGCAGCGTGCACGGTCCGGGACCCGCCTGCGGGAACACGTTGCAGAAGCCGTTGCCGGGGATGAGGTCGGGCAGGTCGGCTTCCTGGTTGGCGGTGAACGTCGCAGCGCGCGCGCAGGCGCAGGCGGCGGCAAGGGCGACGGCGGTCGGCAGGCGGGCGTGCATGGCGGAGGCTCCTCGGTGGGCATCCGGTAGTACGCAAATGGATGGCGCAAACGCCATCCACGTATCATTCGCGGATGAACCACACTCCTGCCACCGCACCGGCGTTCCCATCCGGGTCGTCGAGCCTGCTGCTGCCGGGCCCCGCCGGCATGATCGAAATCGCCTGCGCGTCGCCGACCGACACACCGCTGCGGCGCGGCGTCGCGATCGTCGCGCATCCGCATCCGCTGCAGGGCGGCACGATGCACAACAAGGTCGTCACGATCGCCGAGCGCGCGCTGCTCGAACTCGGCCTCGCGACCGTGCGCTTCAACTTCCGCGGCGTCGGTCGCAGCGAAGGCGCGCACGACCACGGCGTCGGCGAGACCGACGACCTCGTCGCGATCGCGACGTGGCTGCGCGCGCAGCGCCCGGACGACGCGCTCTGGCTCGCCGGCTTCTCGTTCGGCAGCTACGTGACCCTGCGTGCCGCAGCGCGGCTCGAACCTGCGCAGCTGACCCTGATCGCGCCGCCGGTCGGACGCTGGGATTTTTCCACGATCGGCGCGCCGACCTGCCCATGGCTGATCGTGCAGGGCGAAGACGACGAGGTCGTCGACGCAGGCGCCGTGTTCGCGTGGGCGCAGGCGCTGCAGCCGCCGCAGCAGCTGATCCGCATGCCCGAGACCGGCCACTTCTTCCATCGTCGCCTCATGGACCTGCGCGGCGCGCTCAAGAACGCGCTCGCCGCCAACCTTCCGCCCGCGCGCGCATGAACGGTGCGGAAGGCGACGGCACGGCCGCGACGCCCGGCGAGCGCTATCGTCTCGGCGTCGCCGCGGGCGAATGGCAGGGCGATCCGGCCCAGCTCGCCGTGCTGCCTGCGCTCGACCGCCTCGCTGGCGAACTTGCGCACGTGCCGAACCGTTCGCTCTGGCGGCGCCTGCGCGGCGAACGCGCGCCCGCGCCGCGCGGCATCTACCTCTGGGGACGCGTCGGTCGCGGCAAGACGTTCCTGACCGAACTGTTCGTTGCCGCGCTGCCGAACGTGCGCAAGCGGCGCGTGCATTTCCACCGCTTCATGCAGGACGTGCACGCCGAGCTGCGGCGGCTCGAGGGCCGCCGCGATCCGCTCGTCGAGGTCGCGGCGCGGATCGCGGCCGAGCTGCGCGTGCTCGTGCTCGACGAATTCTTCGTCGGCGACATCGGCGATGCGATGATCCTCGGCAACCTGCTGCGCGCGCTGTTCGAGCGCGGCGTCGTGCTCGTCACGACCTCGAACACGCCGCCGCACGGCCTATACCGGGACGGCCTGCAGCGCGAACGGTTCCTGCCCGCGATCGCGCTGCTCGAGCGGCACTGCGAGGAGATCGAGCTCGCTTCGCCGACCGACTGGCGCCTGCGCGCGCTCAAGCAGGCGCCGGTGTACTACACGCCGCCGGGCGCGCCGGCCGAACGCGCGTTGCAGGCGGCGTTCCAGCGCGTCGCGCACGGCGAGGTGCGCCGCCACTTCGAGCTCGTGCTCAACGATCGCGCGGTGCCCGTGCGCGCCGAGGCGGACGGCGCGATCTGGTTCGAGTTCGCCGCGCTCTGCGAGGGCCCGCGCGGCGTCGCCGACTACATCGAACTCGCGCGCGGCTACCACACGCTGCTCGTCTCCAACGTGCCGCAGTTCACCCCGCAAACCGACGACGCCGCGCGGCGTTTCGTCGAGCTCGTCGACGAGGTGTACGATCGCGGCGTCAACCTCGTGCTGTCCGCGGCGGCGGCGATCGTCGACCTTTACGACGGCGAGCGCCTGCGCGCGGAGTTCGCGCGCACCGAATCGCGGCTGATCGAGATGCAGAGCGAAGACTACCTCGCGCGGGAGCATCGGCCATGAGCGTCTCGTCGACGCGCGCGCGCGCGCTGCTGGCGCTCCTCGCGCTCGCGCTGTACGCGTGCCTGCTGCAGGGCGTGCGGCCGTTGTATTCGCCCGACGAGGGCCGCTACACCGACGTCGCGCTCATGATGCTCGACGACGGCGACTGGCTGCATCCGATGTTGCACCCGGAGGTGCCGCACTGGTCCAAGCCGCCGCTGACCTACTGGAGCATCGCGACGAGCTTCGCCGCAGTCGGCCACAGCGAGTTCGCCGCGCGGCTGCCGGGCGCGCTCGCGTTCGCGGCGACGGTCCTGCTGCTCGGGCGACTCGGCCGGCGCTTCGTACCCGCGCAACCGTGGCTGCCTGCGCTCGTCTACGCGACGTTCGCATTCCCGGTCGCCGCATCCAATCTCGTCACCACCGACACGCTGCTCGCGCTGTGGGAGATGCTCTCGGTCGCCGCATTCGTCGAGCTGTGGTGGGCCGCCGACGCGCGCGCCGCGCGTCGTGCGCGCATGCTGCTCGGCCTCGCGCTCGCGCTCGCGTTCCTCACCAAGGGCCCGCCCGGCCTGCTCGCATTCGCGGGCTGCCTGCTGTTCGCGGCCTGGAGTGAAGGCGGACGCGGCGTGTGGCGCGCGTTCGGCTGGGACGCGCTGCTGGTGTTCCTCGTCGTCGGCGGCAGCTGGTACGCGATCGTCGCGTGGCAGGAGCCGGGCGTGATGCGCTATTTCCTCGTCGAGGAAGTCGTCAACCGCGTCGCGAGCGACCGCATGCACCGCAACGCGCAGTGGTATGGCGCGTTCCGCGTGTACCTGCCGACCTTGCTCGTCGGCACCTTGCCGTGGCTGCCGCTGCTGCTCGCGGCGGCGTGGCGCCATCGTCGCGACGCGCTCGCGCATCTGCGCATCGACGCCGGCGCGCGCCTGCTCGCCTGCTGGCTGCTGCTGCCGCTGGTCGTGTTCATGCTCGCGCGCTCGCGCCTGCCGCTGTACGTGCTGCCGCTGTTCGCGCCGCTCGCGCTCGTCGTCGCGCGCGAGTTCGCGCCGTGGCGGCCGCGGCGCTGGCAGCTCGCGCTGCTCGCCGCATGGTGCGTCGCGATGGTCGGCCTGCGCGCGCTGCCCGCGTGGCTCGACGTCGACGCCGACGACCGCGCGCTCGCGCAGGCGATCGACCGCGAACTGTCGCCGCGGCCGCACGAGGTCGCGTTCGTCGAGGACGCGCCGCGCTTCGGCCTGCGCTTCTATCTCGGCAGCGCGATCGAACGGCTCGACCTGCCCGACCGGCCGCGCGAGCCGCAGGCGCAGGACCTGCCGAGCGAACTGGCCGAGCGCGAAGGCTGTCGCCTGCTGCTGGTCGCGCCCGAGCGCCGGCAGGACCTCGAGCGCGCACTCGCCGCTCACGGCGTCGCCTGGCGCCGGATCGCCGACGTGCGCGGCTACGCCGCGCTCGCCGAGCTCGGCGACGACTGCGCGTGGCGCGCCGACGCGCGCTAAGCTCGACCCATGACGACCATCGACACCCACGGACCGCTCGGCCGCGCCGTCGCGTACGCGAGCCGCTACGACCCGACCCTGCTGTTTCCGATCGCGCGTGCGATCGGCCGCGCCGAGCTCGGTCTCGACTCGACCCTGCCGTTCGACGGCGTCGACGTCTGGAACGCCTACGAACTCTCCTGGCTCGACGCGCGCGGCAAGCCGGAGATCGCGCTGGCGGAGTTCCGCGTGCCGGCACATTCGCCCGCGATCGTCGAGTCGAAGTCGTTCAAGCTCTACCTCAACAGCTTCAACCAGGAACGCCTCGCTTCGATCGACGCCGTGCGCGATCGCCTCGTGCACGACCTCTCCACCGCTGCGGGCACACCGGTCGAGGTCGCGCTGCTGCCGCCCGCGCGCTTCGCCTCGCTCGCCTTGCACGAACTCGAGGGCGAATCCATCGACGGGCTCGAGATCGACATCGACGGGTATGGGCCGCCGGATGCGCGATACCTGCGCGCGGGCGGAGCGCCGATCGCCGAAACGCTGGTGTCGAACCTGCTGAAGTCGAACTGTCCCGTCACCGGCCAGCCCGATTGGGCGAGCGTGCAGATCCGCTATCGCGGTCCGCGCATCGAGCGCGAAGGGCTGCTGCGCTATCTGGTGTCGTTCCGCGAGCACGCGGGCTTCCACGAGCAGTGCGTCGAACGCATCTTCGTCGACCTCGTGCGCCATTGCGCGCCGCAGGCGCTCGAGGTGTACGCGCGCTACACGCGCCGCGGCGGGCTCGACATCAATCCGTGGCGCGCCAACACGGGTGCGGCGGCGCCGAACCCGCGCGGCGCACGCCAGTAGTGCGGCGCCGTTCGACGCCGCACCGCGCACTCATTCGCCGTTAAGCGCGAGGGGGTGTAATGTGCGCAGTCCCGCAACGGAGAGGAGGGCGGACGATGGCCAACGAGCCGAAGAAGCCGGATTTTTCCAACGTGCAGGGCGGCGGCCAGTCGACCGCTCCGCCGCCGGCGCCGAAAGCGGATTTCAGCAACGTGCAATCCGGCGTGCAATCGACCGCACCCGCCGCGACGCAGACCTACACGGTCGCCAAGGGCGACAGCCTGTCGAAGATCGCCAAGCACTTCTACGGCCATGCGAACGACTGGAAGCGGATCTTCGAAGCGAATCGCGACCAGCTCGACGATCCGGACCTGATCAAGCCGGGCCAGGTCCTCAAGATTCCCGCCGCCAACGATTGAACGCCCGCCATCCTGGAGGAACCACGATGATCAAGCCAAGCAGCCAGCTCACCCTGATCGCCGCGATCGCCGGCGCATTCGCGCTGTCCGCCTGCGGCAAGAAGGAAGAACCCGCCCCGGCCCCGGCGCCGCCACCGGCCGCTTCGACCCCGGCTCCCGCACCGGCACCGCCGCCGGCTGCAGCGCCCGCACCCGCGCCGGTCGCGGTCGCGTCGGTCGACCTCGGTTCCGCGGTCGGCCCGGACCAGAAGGTGACGACGCCGACGACGACGTTCGCGCCGAAGGACACGATCTACGCCGCGGTGTCGACCACGGGCACGGCACCGAATGCGGTGCTCAACGCGAAGTGGACGTACCAGGACGGCCAGACCGTCAACGAGTCGAGCCAGACGATCGCGCCGAACGGCCCGGCCGTGACGAGCTTCCACATCAGCAAGCCCGACGGTTGGCCGGCCGGCAACTACAAGGTCGAGATCTCGCTCAACGGCACGTCCGTCGCGACGAAGGATTTCTCGGTCAAGTAAGCGCATCGCCGGTTACGGTTGCGACGGGAAGGGCGCGAGCGATCGCGCCCTTCTCCGTTTCCGGCCGGGCTTCGGCCGCACGCGTTCGAGGCAACGACGACATCGGCATCCGTTGCCGCCGAGGCAGCGGACGGAACGCGTAAGCGGATCAAGGCGCGCCGGGCCGACTGCGCCGCAGCAGCGGTGCCAACGGCGAAGGCGGGTCGCTGGAGCGGAGGGCAGGGGCCGGCGTCATCCGCGGCTTGCGCGGGTCGATCCGACGTCAGCTGCCGAATTCGTGTTCGGGCGCGGCGAAGCCGATCGTGACCGCGCCGGTGCCGACGTTGACCATGCCGGTCACGCTCATCGGCGCCTCGTACACCTCGACGCCGCTTTGCTCGCACGTCCGCTTGAGGTCCGCATAACCGGGCAGCGCGTCGAGTTCGTCGAGCTTGCCGCCGTAGCTTACGCACAGGGTCGGCGTGAGCAGGCCCGCGCGCACGCGCTTGGCCGCATACGCGAACAGCGTCTCGGCGCCATGGTCGAAGCCGCGCACCTTCGCCACCGGCGACGTCGTATTGCGATAGCCGCGCAGCAGCGGCTTGATGTCGAGCGCGGTGCCGAGCGCGGCGCTGAACCAGCCTACGCTGCGGTCGCCCTTCTTCTGCGCACGCGCGCGCATGTAGTAGAGGTCGCGCACGATCATGTAGCCGAACGTGTTGTGCGCGATGTACTCGAGGCGCTCGCGCATCTGGCCCGGGTTCATGCCGCCCTCGCGCAGGCGCACCGCCTCGACCGCGGTCACGCCGGTCGCGGCGAACAGGTTCTCCGAATCGATCACTCGCATGAGGAACGGGCCGGTCACGCCCGCGTCGCGGCGGATCGGTCGATAGTCGGTGAGGATCGCGAAGCTCGCCTTGCTCGCGTTCGCGTGGATGCCGCTGCGCGACGACGCGATGGTGATGCAGAACACGCAGTCGTAGTCGACGACGAGGCGGCGCAGGAACAGGTCGCGGATCTCCTCGACCCCGAACGGCTCGGTCTCGGCCGCGTGCGCGCGCGTGCCGAGGTCCTCGTCGAGGAAGCGCTGGCGCACGGCCGGGTCGCGATCGTCGACGAGGGTCGCCTCGTCGATGCGCGTCGTGATCGGGAGGATCGTGAAGCCGTGCCGGTGCAGGTAGTCGCCGGGCAGGTCGCACGCCGAATCCACCACGAAACCGATGCGCATAGCAGATCCTCCACGGCGTTGCCGTGCGCCGCATCCCCGATCGTTCGATCGGCGGCACATCGGAGCCGCACTCCAAACTTAGCATGGCGATGGCCGCGCAAGGATCGTGCGCCGCAGCGAAACGCGGATGCCGTTCAGCCCGGCGACGGGGTGCGCGGAACCGTCCGGCCGACGCGCATGATCGGACCCGCGACTCCCCCGCGCTTCATCGGCGGCGCCGAACGCGCGACAATGGGCGGCTTGCCTCCCGCGATCGCGTCGACCGACGCCCGCCGGCCGAGGCGTACCGGTATCCGGTTTCCGACAAACGCGCGCCGCCGCGGCGCGACGCCCACGACGAGGTTGATCCGCCCCATGTCCGACAGTCCGAAGATCATCTACACGCTCACCGACGAAGCGCCGTGGCTCGCCACGCAGTCCCTGCTGCCGATCGTGCAGGCGTTCGCGCGCACTGCGGGCGTCGCGGTCGAGACGCGCGACATCTCGCTCGCCGCGCGCATCCTCGCCCAGTTCCCGGACCTGCTCGGCGAGCGCAAGGTCGACGACGACCTCGCCGAACTCGGTCGCCTCGCGACGACGCCGGCCGCGAACATCATCAAGCTGCCGAACATCAGCGCCTCGGTGCCGCAGCTCAAGGCGGCGATCAAGGAACTGCAGGCGCAGGGCTGGCCGCTGCCCGCATACCCCGACGAGCCGAAGGACGCACGCGAGAAGGACGTCAAGGCGCGCTACGACAGGGTCAAGGGCAGCGCGGACAACCCGGTGCAGCGCGAAGGCAATACCGATCGACTCGCGCCGCTGTCGGTGAAGAACTACGCGCGCAAGCACCCGCACAGGATGGGCGCGTGGAGCGCCGATTCGAACACGCACGTCGCACACATGGACGGCGGCGACTTCTACGGCAGCGAGAAGTCGACCACGGTCGCCCAGCCGACGAC
>DASTSE010000352.1:0-3245 GCA_035760865.1 Dokdonella sp. | reverse complement strand
CGGTACGGCCCCGGCCCGCGAGAGCCGCGTCGCCCGTGGCCTGACGCGCGCCTATGACTTTCTGCTCGCGCGCTACGCGCAGAGTCTCGACTGGGCGCTCGCGAGCAAGCGCGTCGTGATGCTGATCCTGCTCGCCGTGATCGGGCTCACGGCGTATCTGTACATCGCCGTCCCGAAGAGCCTGTTCCCGCAGCAGGACACGGGGCAGTTGAGCGGCGGGTTGTCGGCCGACCGCAGCATCTCCACGAACGCGATGGGCGACAAGCTGCGCCAGGTCGTCGACATCGTGCGGCACGACCCTGCCGTGGCGACCGTCGTCGGCTTCATCGGGGGCGCGCGTGCCGGCGGCGGCTTCATGTTCGTCGAATTGAAGCCCGTGTCCGAGCGCACCGACCGCGGCCTCGCGGTGATCGCGCGGCTTCGTCCGCAACTCGAGCGCGTCACGGGGCTGCGCGTCTTCCTCTCGCCGGTGCAGGACGTTCGCGCCGGCGGACGCTCGAGCAACGCGACGTACCAGTACACGCTGAAAGGCGGCAACGGCGCCGAGCTTCGCGAGTGGACGCGCAAGCTCACCGAAGCGCTCGCCGCGCATCGCGCAATGACGGACGTCAACAACGACATCGAGGAGAACGGCGTGCAGACGAACGTCGTCGTCGATCGTGACGCCGCGCACCGGCTCGGCGTCACGTCGAAGGCCGTCGACGCGGCGCTCTACGACGCCTTCGGGCAACGCCAGGCGGCGACGATCTACACCGAGATCAACCAGTATCACGTCGTCATGGAATGGGCGCCTCCGTACACGCAAAGCCCGAACGCGCTCCGCGACGTGTACGTGCCGGGCACCGCGCTCGTGAACGAGGGCGGGCGCGTCGTGGCGGTGGAAAGCGCGGGCGCGCCGGCGGCATCGGAGGCGACCGGAACCGCGGTGCCATCCGCGGCGGTGCCGGTCTCACCGAACCCGGCGCTGCGCAACGCGTCGAGCGGCAACGTGCTCTCGAACACGCCGACGCGCCTCGTGCCACTGTCGGCGATCGCCCGCTTAGTCGAAGGCCCGGCGGCGACGTCCGTGAGCCATCAGGATACCGAGCTCGCCACGACGATCTCGTTCAACCTCGCGGAAGGCGCGACGCTCGACGACGCGCGCCAGGCCATCGCGCAGGCCGAGGCCGACATCGCGCTGCCGGCGAGCGTGCGCGGCGCGTTCGCCGGCACCGCGCTGCTCGCCCAGCAGACGAGCGGCCAGCAGGTGCTGCTGATCGCCGCGGCGCTCATCGTGATCTACATCGTCCTCGGCGTGCTGTACGAGAGCCTGGTGCATCCGGTGACGGTGCTCTCGACGCTGCCGTCGGCGGGCGTGGGCGCCGTGCTCGCGTTGCTGCTCTTCCGGATGGACTTCACGCTGATCGCGCTGATCGGCGTCTTCCTGCTGATCGGCATCGTCAAGAAGAACGCGATCCTCATCATCGACTTCGCGCTGGAAGCCGAGCGTGCGCGCGGCCTGTCGTCGCGCGAAGCGGTGCGCGAGGCGAGCCTGCTGCGGTTTCGCCCGATCCTGATGACGACGCTCGCCGCGGCGTTCGGCGCGTTGCCGCTCGCGATCGGTTTCGGCGAGGGCGCCGAGTTGCGTCAGCCGCTCGGCGTCGCGATCATCGGCGGCCTGATCGCGAGCCAGCTGCTGACGCTGCTCACCACGCCGGTCGTCTATCTGCTGCTCGACCGGCTGCGACCGCGCAACGTCGACGAGCGCCATCTGAGCCGCGCCGGCAGCGATGCGGCCGCACACGCCCCAGGTGCGGCGTGAGGATGCAACCGCCACCTCCTAGTCGCACGGTAGTGCCGGTGTGCGCGGCACTGCTGCTCGCGGCATGCTCGCTCGCACCGCCGTACGAGCGCCCGAGCGTCGACGTGCCGGCCGCGTTCAAGGAAGCGCCCGCGGCCGACTCGATGTGGCTGCCCGCAGCGCCCGCCGACGAGCTCGACCGCGGTGCCTGGTGGCGGCTTTTCGGCGACGCGCAGTTGTCGCAGCTCGTCGAGCAGGTGGAGGTGTCGAACCAGAACGTCGCGTCAGCGGTTGCCTCCTATGCGCAGGCGCAGGCGCTGGTGCGGGAGCAGCGCGCGTCGCTCTTCCCGTCGCTCGCGCTCGACGCGGGTGCGACGCGCGCGGGCGGCAGCGCCGCGCAGTCCACCGGCAACGCGTTCCACGTGACGTTCAATGCGAGCTGGGAGCCGGACATCTGGGGCAAGCTGCAGCTCGCGGTGACGAGCGCGCAGGCCAGCGCGGAGGCGAGCGCCGCGAACCTGGCGGCCGCGCGGCTCTCGGCGCAGGCGGCGCTCGCGACCGACTACTTCGCGCTGCGCGAGGCGGACAACGAGATCGCGCTGCTGAAAAGCGCCGTCGACGCGTACCAGCGCGCCTTGCGGATCACGCAGAATCAGTACGACGTCGGCATCGCGCAGCGCACCGACGTGCTGCAGGCGCAGACGCAGCTCGAGACGACGCAGGCGAACCTCGTGTCGACGGTCGGGCAGCGCGCGCGGCTCGAGCACGCGATCGCGCTCCTGATCGGGAAGCCGCCCGCGGCATTCGCGCTTGCGGCCGAGTCGTGGAACGCGAACGTGCCCGCGGTGCCGCTCGTCGTGCCGTCGGAGCTTCTGCAACGCCGGCCCGATATCGCGGCGGCCGAGCGCGCCGTCGCCGCGTCGAACGCGCAGATCGGCATCGCGCGCGCCGCGTACTACCCGAGCCTCGGCCTGTCCGGCTCGGCCGGGGCGGTCGGCATCGCGTTGCCGGCGCTCTTCGACGTGTCGAGCACTCTCTGGTCGGTGGGCTTGTCGGCCGCCCAGACGCTCTTCGACGCCGGAGCCACGAAGGCCCGGGTCGAGGGCGCGTACGCCGCGCGCGACGTCGCGATCGCGAACTACCGGCAGACCGTGCTGGCGGCGTTCCAGGCGGTCGAGGACCAGCTCGCGACGATCCGCTCGCTGGCGGAGCAGGAGGGCGCGCGCCGGGCGGCGTCGGAGGCGGCCGATCGCACCGAGCAGCTCACGCTCAATCAATACCTGCAGGGACAGGTGCCGTACACCACGGTGGTCACGGCGCAGGTGACGGCGTTGAACGCGCGGCAGGCGCTCTCGCAGCTCATGTCGAGCCGGCAGGCCGCGGTCATCGGGCTCATCCAGGCGATGGGTGGGGGCTTCGAGGCCTCGGCGCAACCGCCTGGCGCGGCCAGTTTGTCGGCGGCGAG
>DASTSE010000351.1:0-6895 GCA_035760865.1 Dokdonella sp. | reverse complement strand
ATCTCGAACGACACCTGTTGCGGATCGGTGTCCGCGCGCAGCTCGCCGCTGTCGATCGCCATCTGCGTCGCGCGGGTGGTGTCGCTGCGCCAGCGCTGCACGCGCGCGACGACCGCATCGTGCAGCGGGCCGGGCAGCGAGTCGTACTCGCTGATCGCCGACATCACGAGGCAGCCGTGCTGGTTTTCCCGCACCCAGTCGAACCAGCCGTCGATGATCGCGCGCAGGCGCACGAGGCCGCGCGGCTTGCGCAGCGCCGGGATCAGCACGAACTCGCCGAACCGGCGGCCGCCTTCGTCGAGCACCGCGAGCTGCAGGTCCTCGCGCGAACCGAAGTGCGCGAAGACGCCGCTCTTGGACATGCCGACCGCCTGCGCGAGGTCGCCGATCGACAGGCCCTCGAGGCCCTCGCGACTGGCGATCGCATAGGCGCGATCGATGATGAGTTCGCGTGTCGCGGCGCCCTTGCTGTTGGCAGGCTGACTGCTCATGCACGTAAAATAGTACGACCGTTCGTATTTTTCAAGGGACGGGGCCTCCCCTTCCGCCACGGCCACTGTCGCCGCCGGTCGGGGGGGACTACACTACGCGCCGCATTTTGCCGGCCCGCTTCGGCAATGCGCAAAAACCGAGTTCCCGATCAATCACTTGCAGCTCGTCCCTCGCCCGGTTCCGCGACACGCGCACGGGTCGGACGGGTATTTTCCCGCGTCGCCAGGAGCAGCCATGATTTTCGAAACCGTCTCGCAGACCGGCCATGAGCAGATCGTCTTCTGCCACAGCAAGGACGCCGGCCTGAAGGCCATCATCGCGATCCACAACAGCGTGCTCGGCCCCGCCCTCGGTGGCCTGCGCATGTGGCCGTACAAGAGCGAGGCGGAAGCGCTCAACGACGTGCTGCGCCTGTCGCGCGGCATGACCTACAAGAACGCGGTCGCCGGCCTCAACCTCGGCGGCGGCAAGGCGGTCATTATCGGCGACCCGAGCAAGGACAAGTCCGAAGCGCTGTTCCGCGCGTTCGGCCGCTTCGTCAACTCGCTCAACGGCCGCTACATCACGGCCGAGGACGTCGGCATCGACGTCAACGACATGGAGTGGGTGTTCCGCGAGACCGAATTCGTGACCGGCGTGCACCAGGTGCACGGCGGCTCGGGCGACCCGTCGCCGTTCACCGCCTACGGCACCCTGCAGGGCCTGATGGCGACGCTCAACAAGAAGTACGGCAACGAGGACGTCGGCAAGTACAGCTATGCCGTGCAGGGTGCCGGCCACGTCGGCATGGAGTTCATCAAGCTCCTGCGCGAACAGGGCGCGAAGGTGTTCGTCACCGACATCAACAAGGAACTCGTGCAGCGCGCAGTCGACGAGTACGGCTGCACCGCAGTCGGCCTCGACGAGATCTACGACGTCGACGCGGACGTCTACAGCCCGTGCGCGCTCGGCGGCACGCTCAACGAGAAGACGATCGACCGCATCAAGGCGAAGATCGTATGCGGCGCCGCCAACAACCAGCTCGCGACCGACGCGATCGGCGACGAGCTGACCAAGCGCGGCGTGCTGTACGCGCCCGACTACGCGGTCAACGCGGGCGGCGTCATGAACGTGTCGCTCGAAATCGACGGCTACAACCGCGAGCGCGCGATGCGCATGATGCGCACGATCTACTACAACCTCTCGCGCATCTTCCAGATCGCCGAGCGCGACAACGTGCCGACTTACAAGGCGGCCGACCGCATGGCGGAAGAGCGCATCAGCGCGATCGGCAAGATCAAGCTGCCGACGATGGGCAACAACGGTCCGCGCTTCCTGGGGCGCATGCGCGGGCAGTAACTCAAGCGAAAGATCGGGCTTCCAGCCGCGACTTTCGCGTCAACGAGCGCGGCAAAGCCGCGCTACGTTGACCGCCTCAGCCGCAGGCGGCTTCGGCGGGCGATGCATCCTTGCATCGCCTCCGCTTCGTTGGCGGGGCTTCTCTTGGCGAAAGATCGGGCTTCCAGCCGCGACTTTCGCGTCAACGAGCGCGGCAGAGCCGCGCTACGTTGACCGCCGTAGGGTGGGACGCAGCGCCGAAGGCGCGAGTCCCACCGCTTGCCTTCGCATTCCGGATCGAATCGCCCGCGCGCGCGTCGCACGTCCCGTCGCCCTGACGTCGCATCGTCGATCTACTGGATGCGCTGGATCGTCAGCGACGCGTTGTTGACGCCGGCCGGAAGCGTTTGCGTGCTGCCTCCGAGGTTGTAGACCTGCACCACGTCGCCCGCATTGATGCTGATGATCGCCTCGCCGGTGGTGTACGGAGAGCCTGCGCACGGGAACCTGTTGGACGCGGATGACGTTCCATTGACCGAAATGGCGAACGTGCATGGCGTCGTCGAGGTGTAGACCCGCAGCTGCAGGCGATACGTGCCGGTCACATTCACGAATACGAACGACGACCCCGGATTGTGGCTGATGTTTCCAGCTAGGAACGTGTTCGTGTCGAACGTGATCGGATTGCCGGCGACGATGAACTGCGCCGACAGATTCGTCAGCTGCGCGAGTTCGGAATAGGCGGGACCCGCGGGGCCTGTGGCGCCAGTTGGACCTGTCACGCCTTCAGGTCCCGCTGCACCGGTCGCGCCGGTTGCGCCTGCGGGCGCGCATCGATGGAATAGGTCGGATCGGCCGAACCTACGGCGGCGTACGCGCATGCGAGCGCGCCGGCGAGCGCCGTCTTTACAAATGCCACGAGCGCCCCCCTGAGCGCCCCGCACCGTGGCGAGGCTACGGCGGCACCGCAACGTCGGTCAAATCCGCGCGGGGGTCGCGCGTTTGCGGTCGAGGCGGCAACCGTTAATATCCGGCCTTTCCGGATCACGGCTGGTCGTCATGCGCCCCTTTCCCCTCGGTGAAGAACTCGACCTGCTGCGCGAAAGCGTGCGCGCTTTCGCGGACAAGGAGATCGCGCCGCGCGCCGACCTCATCGACCGCGAGAACGCGTTTCCGCACGACCTGTGGGCGAAGCTCGGCGACATGGGCCTGCTCGGCGTCACCGTGTCGAGCGACTACGGCGGTTCCGATCTCGGCTACCTCGCGCACGTCGTCGCGATGGAGGAGATCTCGCGCGCGTCGGGCTCGGTCGGCCTCTCCTACGGTGCGCACTCGAACCTGTGCGTCAACAACATCTACCACAACGCGAGCGAAGCGCAGAAGCAGAAGTACCTGCCCAAGCTGTGCAGTGGAGAGTACGTCGGCGCGCTCGCGATGAGCGAACCCGGCGCGGGTTCCGACGTCGTCGGCTCGATGACCTGCCGCGCCGAGCTGCATGGCGACACGTGGATCGCGAACGGCTCGAAGATGTGGATCACCAACGGGCCCGACGCGGACGTGCTGCTCGTCTACATGCGCACCGCGCACCGGCCGGCCGGTTCGCGCTGCATGACCGCGTTCCTCGTCGAAAAGGGCATGAAGGGGTTCTCGACCGCACAAAAGCTCGACAAGCTCGGCATGCGCGGCAGCAACACCTGCGAACTCGTGTTCGAAGACTGCGAGATTCCGGACAGCCAGCGCGTCGGCGAGGTCAACGAAGGGGTGCGCGTGCTCATGAGCGGCCTCGATACCGAACGCCTCGTGCTGTCGGGCGGACCCATCGGCCTCATGCAGGCCGCGCTCGACGTCGCGATGCCGTACATGCGCGAGCGCAAGCAGTTCAACGCGCCGATCGGCACGTTCGGCCTCATGCAGGGCAAGCTCGCCGACATGTACACCGCGCTGCAGTCGTCGCGCGCCTACGCCTACCTCGTCGCGCAGAACTACGACCGCGGCATCAAGTCGCGCATCGATCCCGCCTCCTGCCTGCTGCATGCCTCGCAAAGCGCGGTGCAGGTCGCGCTGGAGGCGATCCAGGCGCTCGGCGGCAACGGCTACATCAACGAATACCCGACCGGGCGCATCCTGCGCGACGCCAAGCTCTACGAAATCGGCGCCGGCACCAACGAGATCCGCCGCATGCTGATCGGCCGCGAGCTGTTCCACGGCAAGTCCTGAACGGCTCGTCGGGCGCCCGCGCACGGGCTTCCCGCGTCGTCGCTTAGGAGTACACTGGCCGCGTCCACTGATGGGGGTCAGTGTGGGCCGAGCGGACGCCAATCTGCAGTTCTCCTCCGTCGAGGCGCGCGACGCTGCGCCGACGTGGAAGATCCTCATCGCGGACGACGAGCCGGAGGTACACGACGTCACGCGCCTCGTGCTCGGCAGCTTCCGCTTCGCCGACCGCAAGCTCGAGTTCCTGAGCGCGCACAGCGCGACCGAGGCGCGGCGCGAGCTCGAGCGCCATCCGGACGTCGCCGTACTGCTGCTCGACGTCGTCATGGAATCGGAACAGGCCGGCCTCGCGCTCGTGCGCAGCATCCGCGAGGAACTCGGCAATCCGTTCGTACGCATCGTGCTGCGCACCGGCCAGGCCGGACAGGCGCCCGAGCACGAGGTCATCGCCGCATACGACATCAACGACTACAAGGAAAAGACCGAACTCACCGCGTCGCGTCTCGCGACGACGATGTATTCGGCGCTGCGCGCGTACCGCGACATGCGCGCGATCGAGGCGCACCGCATCGGCCTCGAGAACGTGATCCGCAGCTCGGCGCGCATCTTCGCGCGGCGCGACACGCGCGACTTCGCCAACGCGGTGCTCGACCAGCTGGTCGAACTGGTCGGCCTCGAACGCGGCGCGCTGTACTGCACGATCGACCGCCGCCAGGAAGCCGATCCGGAGCGCTTCCGCATCGCCGCGACCAGCGGCGACTATCGGCGCCTGCAGCACGACGACGCCGACGAAGCGCTGCCGCCCGCGATCGTGGCGACGATGCGCGACGCCTACCGCGACAAGCGCCATCAGTTCGGGCGCGACCACTACGTGCTGCACTTCATAGACAGCCACCAGACCGAGAGCCTGCTCTTCGTCGGCGAGGCCTGGAACCTGTCGCCGCTCGACTACAAGCTGGTCGAACTGTTCTGCACCAACGTCTCGATCGCGTTCGACAACCTGCACCTCAACGACGAGCTGCTCTCCTCGCAGCTCGAGATGGTGTACCTGCTCGCGGGCGCCGCCGAGACGCGCTCGCAGGAAACCGCGAACCACGTGCACCGCGTCGGCCTGCTGGCCGAGATGCTCGGCCATGCGCTCGGCCTTCCGGAGGCGACGTGCGAGACCTTGCGCTACGCCGCGCCGCTGCACGACATCGGCAAGATCGGCATCCCGGACACGATCCTCAACAAGCCGGGCCCGCACACGCCCGAGGAAGCCGTCATAATGCGCACGCACGCGGAACTCGGCGCGCGCCTGCTCGGCAATTCGAACCGGCCCGTGCTGCGCCTGGCCGCGGAAATCGCCGCCTCGCACCACGAGAACTGGGACGGCAGCGGCTATCCGAACGGGCTTGCGGGCGATGCGATCCCGATCGGCGGACGCATCACGATGGTCGCCGACGTGTTCGATGCGCTCGGTAGCAAGCGCTGCTACAAGGATCCGTGGGATCCCGTGCGCATCCGTGCCTTCATGCTCGAGCAACGCGGCACGAAGTTCGACCCGGACGTCGTCGATCGGCTGTTCGAGCGGTGGGACGAAGCGCTCGCGTTGCGGCGCGAATTGCCGGATTGAGAGAACGGCTGAGGGCTGCGAGCGGCGGCACGCGCTGCGCGCGTACCGCCCTACGGGGAAGGTCGTGCCGTGCGCGGCGGGCACCATCCACCGCAAAGCATCGCGGCTTCCGCCGCTCCCACAAGCAGCCTCGTCGCCCGCACTGTTGTGGGAGCGGCGGAAGCCGCGATGCTCTTCTGCCCAGGCGTTCGAATCGCGCATCGCCGCGCGTCGAACGGCCGCGCGTCACGAACGCTGCTGCAGCACCTCGCCGCCGAAGCGGATCACGAAGCGCGTGCCCTTCCCCGGCGCGGACTCGCAGTCGATGTGGCCGTGCAGGACCTGCGAGACGAGGCTGTAGACGATGTGCATGCCGAGCCCGGAACCGCCCTGCCCGCGCCGCGTGGTGAAGAACGGCTCGAAGATGCGCGCGCGCACGGCGTCGTCCATGCCGCGGCCGTCGTCGCGGTAGTCGATCTGCACGATGCGGTTCTCGAGCGTGACGCCGATGCGGATCGTGCCCGGCTCGCCGTCGACGAAGCCGTGCATGAGCGAATTCATCACGAGGTTGGTGACGATCTGGTAGAGCGCCCCGGGCGCGGTCTCGATGATGAGCCCCGCCGGGCAGTCGAGCAGCGCGCGGTGCGCGGTCTTCTTGAGGGTCGGGCCGAGCGTCGTGAGGATCTCGTTGAGGCACACGCCGAGGTCGACCACGCGCCGGTCCTCGCTCGACTGGTCGACCGCGACCTGCTTGAAGCTCTTCACGAGACGATCGGCACGCTGCAGGTTGCGCAGGATCATGTCCGAACTCTCGCGCGCGGTGCGCTGGAACTCCTCGAGGTCGGCGCTGCCGAGCCGGCCGTCGCCGATCAGGCGCGAGATCCGCTGCGCTTCTTCCTGCAGGTGCGACGCCGCAGTCACGCCGATGCCGAGCGGCGTATTGATTTCGTGTGCGATGCCGGCGACGAGGCCGCCGAGCGAGGCGAGCTTTTCCGCCTCGAACAGCTGCCGCTGCGCGAGCGTGAGCCGCTCGAGCGTGCTGCGCAGCTCGAGGTTGGCGTTCTGCAGCGCCGCGGTGCGCTGCTCGACGCGCGACTCGAGCTGCTCGTTGAGCGTGCGCAGGGCCGCGAGCGCCTGGTTCAGCGCGTTGATGTCCGAGGTCGTGCCGCTCATGCGCTGCGCGCGGCCGCTTTCGTCGCGCTCGACGATGCGGCCTCGCGTGAGCACCCAGACCCAGTCGTGTCGCACGTCCTGCGTGCGATAGCTCGCCTCGAATGT
>DASTSE010000350.1:0-33673 GCA_035760865.1 Dokdonella sp. | reverse complement strand
GCCCGCGCGGCAAGCTCGTCGCGCTGACGTGGGTGCTCGCGCCGGTCGAGGCGAAACCGGCGCGCCGCACGGCCGCGGCGCCGCGCAAGCCGCGCGCGCGCTGACGCGCCGTCGCCCACGCGGGTGTCGCTGCTAGACTGCACGCCCCTCCGTTCGCCGACACCGACGCCGATGAACAAGCCCGCGCGCACGAAGAAGAACCCGCCGCCCTCGCCCGTGACGCAAGCGCAAGCCGAGGACGCCGTGCGCGTGCTGTTGCGCTGGGCCGGCGAGGACCCGCGCCGCGAGGGCCTCGTCGACACGCCCAAGCGCGTCGCGGAAGCCTATCGCGACTGGTTCTCCGGATACGGGATCGATCCGGCCGAATACCTCGGGCGCACGTTCGAGGAGGTCGCCGGCTACGACGAGATGATCGTGCTGCGCGACATCCATTTCGAGTCGTTCTGCGAGCACCACATGGCCCCGATCATCGGTCGCGCGCATGTCGGCTACCTGCCAACCGACAAGGTCGTCGGCATTTCCAAGCTCGCGCGCGTCGTCGACGCCTACGCGCGCCGCTTCCAGGTGCAGGAGAAGCTCACCGCGCAGATCGCGCATTGCATCGGCATGGTGCTCAAGCCGCGCGGCGTCGGCGTCGTCATCGACGCGACCCACCAGTGCATGACCACGCGCGGCGTGCACAAAACCGGCGTGTCGATGATCACGAGCCAGATGCTCGGCACGTTCCGCGAGGATGCGCGCACGCGCGCGGAGTTCCTGCGCTTCATCGACATCGACGGACATGGGTGATTTTCGCCCTCGTCCATGAGCGGCGTATGGATGCGCGCTTCGGCTGCGGGGCGGAGTACGGGTTTCGCGTGATCGAGGGCATCCATCCATGGCCGCTCTCTTCAACCAACGTCATTCACGGATACATGCTCCGCGGGAACGACGGGCGCGCGGACTTTCCGGTTCGGCCGGGCTTGTCGCCTTCGAGGGACGGCGAACCGCGAACGCGCAACGCGCGGCGCGCGGGCGGCCTCCGGATCGGCTATCGTGCGCGCTTTCGCCTGCCGGCCGCCCCACCATGGACCCGATCGCTTCCGCCGCACCGCGCCGTGCCGCGCTGATCTTCATCTTCGTGACCGTGCTGATCGACATCCTGTCGTTCGGCCTCATCATCCCGGTGCTGCCGCACCTGATCCAGAGCTTCCTCGGCGGCGATGTCTCGCGCGCCGCGATCTGGTACGGCTGGTTCGCGACCGTGTTCATGGCGATGCAGTTCCTGTTCACCCCCGTGCAGGGCGCGCTGTCGGACCGCTTCGGGCGGCGCAAGGTGATCCTCGCCTCGAACCTCGGCCTCGGCCTCGATTTCCTCATGATGGCGATGGTGCATTCGCTGCCGCTGCTGTTCATCGGCCGCATCATTTCGGGCATCACCGCGGCGAGCTTCAGCACCGCCAATGCCTACATCGCCGACGTCACGCCGCCGCAGAAGCGCGCGCAGGCGTTCGGCATGATCGGCATGGCATTCGGCATCGGCTTCGTGATCGCGCCGGCGATCGGCGGCTTCCTCGGCGAGATCAACCAGCGCGCGCCGTTCTGGGTTGCGGTCGTGCTCTGCCTCGCGAACTTCGTCTACGGCGTGTTCGTGCTGCCCGAATCGCTGCCGCCGGAGAAGCGCTCGCCGCGCTTCGACTGGCGCCATGCGAACCCGGTCGGTTCGCTGCGCCTGCTCGCGCGCTATCCGCAGGTGCTCGGCCTCGTCGGCGTGCTGTTCCTCATGGCGCTCGCGCACATGGTCTACCCGAGCACGTTCGTGCTGTACGCGGACTACCGCTTCGGCTGGGGACCGCAGATGGTCGGCTACACGCTCGCCGCGGTCGGCGTGCTCGCGGCGATCGTGCAGGGCGTGCTGATCAAGAAGATCGTCGGCTCGCTCGGCGAACGCCGCGCGCTCATGCTCGGCCTCGCGTGCGGCACGCTCGGCTTCGCGCTCTACGCGCTCGCGCCGACCGGCTACTGGTTCTGGGCCGCGATGCCGATCGCCGCGCTGTGGGGCGTTTCCACGCCCGCGGCACAGGCGATGATGACGCACCACGTCGACCCTAGCGAACAGGGCCGCCTGCAAGGCGCGGTCGCGAGCCTGTCGAGCATCGCCGGCATCATCGCGCCGACGATCTTCACGCGCGCGTTCGCCGCGGTCACCGGCGCGCACCTGCACGACGCGTGGGCCGGCGTCACGTTCGCGATCTCCGCGGCGCTGGTCGGCCTCGGCTGGATCATCGCCTGGCGCACGACCGCGCACCTGCCTCCGGTCGAGCCTGCGCTTCCGGCACCCGCGAGCATCGAGCCCGCGGTCGTCTCCGACGTCGACGAACTCGTCGTGCAGCCTGCGTCGGCACGCGATTGAAGGTGATGAGCCGCACCGCGGCGCGGGCGAGGATCACGCTGAAGCAGCGCCGCGAGGCGACTGCGCACGTCGAATGCCGCAAGCACGCCGGCGTCATCGACGAGTCGCCGCCGCCCACAGGGACATCGGCGCGGTAGTGGGCGCGCAGCGCGGCCTCGCCGAGGTCGTGCACACGCTGCGCCCGGCGGCCTGCATCGACGGCTGAAGGGGCGACGCGGCGTCGATGCGGCGCAGCGCGCGAATTTCAAGGCGCCCTTTCGACACTGGCGCACCGCCCCCATCATGCGAGGATGGCGCACCGGAGCGGTTCCGGTACCGTGGAGACGTCGATGCTGACCTTCGTGCTGTGGTTGCTGCTGCTGGTGTTCTGCTGGCCGCTCGCGCTGCTCGCGCTGGTGCTCTACCCACTCGTGTGGCTGCTGCTGTTGCCATTCCGCCTGCTCGGGCTGGCGGTCGAGGGCGTGTTCGAACTGCTGCGCGGCATCATCCTGCTGCCCGCCCGCGTGCTGCGCGGCCGTCCCGTCGGCTGATCCGGGGCGGCGGCGCCGCTCCTTGGCGGACCGGCCCCGCGCGGCGCGCTACACTCTGGCGCGTCCGCGAGGGATCCCATGTCCGCATCCGAACCCAAGCCGGCCGAATCCGTCGCGCAGGCGCAGCCGCTCGGCGCGCTGTTCGACGCCGTCTACGATCGCCTCAAGGCGATGGCGAGCCGCCAGCTCGCACGCGGTTCGCGTGGCACGCTCGATACCACCGCGCTCGTGCACGAACTCTGGCTGCGCGTGAACACCGGCCGCGAACTCGCGTTCGAACATCCAGCGCAGTTCTTTTCGTACGCCGCGCGCGCGATGCGCCACCTGCTCGCCGACCGCGCACGCGACCGCATGCGCCAGAAGGCCGGCGGCGACTGGATCCGCATGAGCCTCACCGGCAGCGAAGCGCTGCACCCGCAGATCGAGAGCGCCGAGCAAGCGCTCGCGCTCGAGGAGGCGCTGACCCGCCTCGAGCAGGTCGACGCACGCGCGGCGCGCGTGGTCGAACTGCGCTGGTTCGCCGGCCTGTCGCCGGAACAGGTCGCCGAGCTGCTCGGCCTGACTCGGCGCACGATCGACCGCGACTGGCGCTACGCGCGCGCGTTCCTGCTGTCCGCGCTCGAGTGATGTCCGCGCGGCGGGCGCAATGGCGTTATCGGGGGCGACGGAGCGGCGACCCAGGGGACCGCGATGAACGCCACACCCGCCAGTCCGCGTGAACTGTTCGAGGCCGCGCTCGCGCTCGATCCGGGCGAGCGCGCGGCATGGCTCGCCGCGCACTGCGGCGACGGCGCGCAGCGCGCCGAGGTGCTGCGCCTGCTCGCGGCCGACGCCGGCGCCGGCGAACGCGTGCTCGACCAGCCGTTCGACCAGTTGCTCGGCCGCGTCGGCGAGGTCGAGGCACTGCCGCCGCCGTTGCCGCACGGTGCGACGGTCGGCGACTACACGCTGATCGAGCGCCTCGGCGAAGGCGGCTACTCGGTCGTCTATCGCGCCGAGCGCGAGCAGGCGGGCGTGCGCCAGGCGGTCGCGCTGAAGCTGTTGCACCGCGGCCTGCACACGTCCGACGAACAACGCCGCTTCCGTGACGAGCGACGCGCGCTCGCCCAATTGCGCCACCCGGGCATCGCGCGCCTCATCGAAGGCGGCGTCACCGAAGCGGGCGTGCCGTACATCGCGCTCGAGCTCGTCGACGGCGTCCCGATCACCGAATACGTGCTCGCGCGCCGACTCGACCTGCACGCGCGACTGCGCCTGTTCGTCGCGGTCTGCCGCGCCGTCGAGGCCGCTCATCGCGCGTTGATCGTGCACCGCGACCTGAAGCCGTCGAACGTGCTCGTCACGCGCGACGGCGAGGTCAAGCTGCTCGACTTCGGGATCGCCAAACTGCTCGACGCGGGCGACGAGCCGACCCGCACGCAACGTCAGGCGATGACGCCCGCGTATGCCGCGCCGGAACAGTTCGCGCTCGGCCAGGTCACCACCGCGACCGACGTCTACGCGCTCGGCGTGCTGCTCGGCGAACTCGTGACCGGCCAGCGCCGCGCGCCCGGCGACGCGCACACGCCGTCCTCGCGCGTCGGCGACGATACCGACGAATCGTTGCTGCCGGCGCCCGCGCGCGTGGTGCGGCGCCAGCTGCGCGGCGATCTCGACAACATCGTGCTGAAGGCGTCCGCGGCCGAGCCGGAGCGACGCTATTCGTCGGCAGGCGCGTTCGCCGACGACATCGAACGCCACCTCGCGGGGCAGCCGGTGCAGGCGCACCCGCCGTCGCGCTGGTACCGAGCGCGCAAGTTCGTCTCGCGCCATCGCGGCGGCGTCGCGAGCAGCGCGCTGTTCATGATCGCGATCCTGTGCGCGCTCGCCATCGCGCTGTGGCAGGCGCGCCGCGCCGAGGTGCAGGCGCAGCGCGCACAGGTGCAGGCGCGCCGCGCCGAAGCGGTGCAGGCGTTCCTCGGCGACCTGTTCCGCGCCAACTCGCGCAACCAGTCCGACGCGGCGAAGGCGCGCCAGACCACCGCCCGCGAACTGCTCGACCTCGGCGCGCAGCGCGTCGGCGGCGCGATGGCCGACGTGCCCGAGGCGAAGCTCAGCGTGCTGCAGCTGTTCGCGCAACTCTACGACGACCTCGAACTCGCCGACGAGGCGCTGCGCGTGCGGCGCGAGGCGGTCGAGCTCGCGCGTCGCGTGTACGGCGCGGGGTCATCGCAGGTCGCCGACGAGCTCGTGCACCTGGCCAGCGCGATGCAGAGCTCGCGCGCGGCCGACGACGAGCGCAAGGCCGTGCTCGACGAAGCCGGGCGCATCCTCGACGCCGAAGGCGACGTCGATTCGCCGACGCGTGGCGCCTGGCTGCGCCGCGAGGCCGAGTACTACTGGAACTACGACCCCGCGCGCGCGTACGACTACGCATGGCGCGCGGTACGGCTGTTCGACGCCAAGCCGCCGTCGGTCGACCTCGCCGACTCGCTGCTCAGCGCGGGCATCCAGTCGTTGCGGATGCACGAGCCGGCGGAAGCGACCCGCGCGTTCGCGCGCGCGATCGAGATCGCCAAGGCCGTGCCCGAGGCGGCGCCGAACGCGGTGAAGTACTACGCCTATCTCGGCGAAGCGCAGTCGCAACAGCTCGACCTCGCGGGCGCCGAACGGTCCATGCGCGCCGCCTGGACGATGGCCAGGCGCGACGGCGGGCCCAAGCACATCGACGTACTGCAGACGCAACTTCGCCTCGGCGGCCTGCTCTGCGACATCGGTCGCACGCAGGAAGGGCTCGACCTGTTGCGCGGCGCGAAACAGCTCGCGATCGAGCTGCGCGGCGCGGACGACCCGTTCCACACGCGCGCGGTGCTCAGCGCGCTCGGCCGCTGCGAGGCGGACGTCGGCGACCTCGGCGCGGCGATCGCCGACGCGCAGGCGGCGACCGCGATCGATCGCCGCAATCGCGCGGGCAGCCTCGACCTCGCGCTGCGCCTCGAACGCGAAGCCGCCGTGCTGACCGAACTCGGCCGCTTCGCGCCCGCGCAGGCCGATCTCGACGAAGCGGCCACGCTGCGCACGCAGGCGAAGCAGCCGCGACATGGCGATGCGTTCGCCGCGAACCTGCGCCTGCAGGCCGCACTCGCCCTCGCGCGCGGCGACGCGGCGTCCGCGCGCGAGCGCCTCGCCGAACTGCCGCTCGAGGCCGACGACGGCGCGGCATCGTTCGAGCGCCTCGACCGGCGCCTGCTCGGCGCCGAGGTCGCCCTCGCGAGCGGCGATGCGACCGAGGCGCGCGCGCAGGCGGATGCGGCCGCGCGCATGATCGCGCGCAGCGGCCAGTCCGATGCGCTCGAGGCGTGGAGCGCGCGCGCCGCCCTCGACGCCGGCCGCGCCGCGGCACTCGCGCACGACGCCGACGCGGCGACGACGTCGCTGCGCCGCGCGCTCGAACTGCGCCGCAAGGTGCTGCTGCCCGCGAGCCCGAAGGTCGCCGAGGCGATCACCGCGCTCGCCGCCGCCGAACTCGACCACGGCGACCGCGCCGCCGCACGCACGCTCGCCGCGGAGGCGGCGTCGATCCATGCGGCGCAGCCGGAACTCGGCGACCAGTACCGCCGCCCGCTGCGCGACCTCCAGGCCCGGCTCGGCAGCGAATGATCGGCCGGCGACGGCGAGGCTCGAAGCGACAGCAAAGAACGAAACACGAAGGAAGATCAAGATGAAAGATTGAAACACGGAGCACACGGAGCACACGGAGAAGAGCTTTCGCAGGAAACGCCTTCCCTGTTTTGCTTTCTCCGTGTGCTCCGTGTGCTCCGTGTTTCAGTCTTTTCCACTTCGCTCCATCGCCGCATACGGCGCAGCATCCGCGGAACGGGCTCGCTCCCAGGCAGGCATGCGCGTCGATCCGCGTCTCTCTCTTTTCCTTCGTGTCCTTCGTGTTTCAATCGTTTGCGCTTTGCCCACTCGCGAAACCGAGCTCGCTTGCCTCGAACGCGACGCGCTCGGTGCCGAAGCTCGTCTGCGCGAGCACGCGCGCGCGCGTGACCTTGATGAGCCAGCCGTGCTGCTCGAGCGGCTCGCGGCTGCGGAACGCCTTCGGGGTCAGCACCGCCGCGCAGGCGCGATGCTGCGGGTCGCGCACCGAGCCGTAGCGGATCAGTGCGACACCCGCTTCGCGCGCGCTGCGCGCGAGCGCCTGCGTCGCGACGTAGCTCGCCCGGTCCTCCCACAGCGCGTGCTGGCGCGCGAACGGCGCATCGGCGAGCACGAGCGCATGGCCGGCGACCGCAGCGCGGAATACCGTGTGCGGCACCGGCGGAAGGTCCGGGGTCGCGGGCGAGTCGGCGAGGAAGCGCAGCCGCCAGTAGGCGACCTCGGCCAGCGCGGTGTGCACGGTCGCGGCGCCGTACCACACGCCCGGATCGCCGATGCCGCGGAAGCGCGAGCCCGCGGGCGGCGGCGCCGGGTAGCGGAACGGCGTCGCGAGGAGGTAGTGCAGCGGCGCCGCCTCGGCCGGCAGCGGCGGCTTGCCCGCCTCGAGCAGATCCTCGAGCACGCGCTGTTCGGCCAGCGTATCGACCAGGCGCATCGTCGACGCGCGATGTTGCGCCTCGACGACGCGCCACGGTTTCATGCTGATGCGACGCGCCGCCTTGCGCAGCGCGTCCGGGGCGGGAATGTTCATGCGACGGGCCTCCGTTCGTACGGCAGCCTGTCGCCGCGTCGTCGCACGGCGCGCGACGCCCTCACAGGCGCGCGCGCGCGCTGTCGAGGTAGTGCAGCACGTGGACGAGGCCCTCGGCATCGCGCATGCGCTCGAGCGGGCGCGCGCCGCCGAAGGCGGCGTTCGCGGTGGTGAGCCACGCGCGCGCCGCGGCGTCGTTCGAACCGACGATCGCGTCGAGCGAGCGGAACACGCGTACCCAGAGCGCGGCAAGCTGGCCCGGCTTGCTGGCCGGGTCGATCGGCGCGCGCGCCGCGCGGGAAATCGTCGATGGACTGACGCCGATGATCTCGGCGAGCGTGCGCTGCGGCACGTCGAGGATGTCGGCCGCGCGCAGCGCGGCACGGGTCAACACGCGCGCCGGGTCGGTCGTGGCGGCGGACTTGCGGGCAGCGGGCGTGGCCATCGCGACGGTACCGGCAGTTCGTTCATCTGCAATTATCCGCGCGTTGCGTTGCACATGCAAACTCAACCGAAGAACCAGTAGCACACCGCGATCGACGCCACGATGCCGGCGAGGTCGGCCAGCAGCGCGCAACCGACCGCGTGGCGGACGCGACGGATGCCGACCGCGCCGAAGTAGACCGCGAGCACGTAGAACGTCGTTTCGGTACTGCCCTGCACGGTCGCCGCGAGCAGCGCCGCGAAGCTGTCGGGGCCGTGCGTCTTCATCGTCTCGATCAGCATCGCGCGTGCGGCGCTGCCCGAGAACGGCTTGACC
Organism: Dokdonella sp.; assembly: GCA_035760865.1. Taxonomy (GTDB): domain Bacteria; phylum Pseudomonadota; class Gammaproteobacteria; order Xanthomonadales; family Rhodanobacteraceae; genus Dokdonella_A. The sequence goes on along the minus strand of DASTSE010000350.1, from coordinate 25,322 downwards.
AGCGCGGTCGGCAGCGCATCGACGAAGCGCGCGTCGAGGCCGAGCGCCTGCACGCACCAGCGTACGCCGTCGAGCGCGAAGTCGAGCGCGCCCGACGCGCGCAGCACGCCGACGGCACAGAGCATCGCGACGAGGTACGGCAGCAGATCGCGCGCGACCTCGAAGCCCTGGCGCGCGCCGTCGACGAAGCTCGCGTACACGGGCACCCTGCGCCAGACGCCGACGCCGAGGAACGCGAACACGATCGCGAACAGGGTGAAGTTGCCGAGCAGCGACGACAGCGGCGCGAGCGCCGCGGCGGGCAACGCGAGCAGCGCGCCGATGAACGCACTGAGCAGGACGGCGACCGCGAGCAGGCACACCAGCACGAGCGGATCGCGCAGCTTCAGCTTCTGCACGAACGCGACGCCGAGCAGGCCCGCGAGCGTCGACGCGCTCGTCGCGAGCAGGATCGGCACGAACACGAGCGTCGGGTCGTGCGCGCCCGCCTGCGCGCGGTACATGAAGATCGATACCGGCAGCACGGTCAGCGAGGACGCGTTGAGCACGATGAACAGGATCTGTGCGTTGCTCGCGGCGGTCGCGCTCGGGTTGAGCGTCTGCAGCTCGCGCATCGCGCGCAGGCCGATCGGCGTCGCCGCATTGTCGAGGCCGAGCACGTTGGCGGCGAAGTTGAGCGTGATGAGGCCGATCGCCGGATGTCCGCGCGGCACCTCGGGCATGAGGCGGGCGAACAGCGGGCCGAGCAGGCGCGCGAGGCGGTCGACGAGCCCGGCCTGTTCGGCGATGCGCAGGAAGCCGAGCCAGAGCGTGAGGGTGCCGAACAACAGGATCATCACCTCGACCGCGAGCCGGGCCATGTCGAACAGGCTCGCGACGATCGCGGCGAACACGTCCGCATCGCCGCCGACGAGCCACTGCGCGAGCGCGGCGACCGCCGCGACGAGGAAGAAGCCGAACCAGAGCCGGTCGAGCATGCGCGCACCGTGGGCGTGACGCCGCAAGGATCGCACACCACGTGCCTCGACGCGCCCCGACCTCGCCGGGCCGCCAAGGCGGGAATCGTCGCCGGCGAGCCCGGGCGTCCGCGCGACCCGCGACTGTCGCCCGCGAGCCGCGTCGGGCACACTCGCGCGATGAATGACCTGCCGTATTCGGTCGCCTGCGACCGCAATCGCGAACCGATCCTGCGCGTGCTGCGCGACACGTTCGCAGACCGTCGCCGCGTGCTCGAGATCGGCAGCGGCACCGGCCAGCATGCCGTGCACTTCGCCGCGGCGCTGCCCACGCTCGCGTGGCAGTGTTCCGATCGCGCCGACAACCTGCCCGGCATCCGCGCCCGGCTCGGCCAGGCCGGGTTGCCGAACACGCCCGCACCGCTGCCGCTCGACGTCGCGACCGGACCGTGGCCGCCCGGCCCGTTCGACGCGGTATTCAGCGCGAACACGCTGCACATCATGGCCTGGGCCGAGGTGGAGGCGCTGTTCGCCGCCCTGCCCGCCGCGACGACCGGCGATGCGAAACTCGCGATCTACGGTCCGTTCGACGTCGACGGCCGCCACACGAGCGAAAGCAATGCCGCGTTCGACGCGTCGCTGCGCGCGCGCGCGTCGCACATGGGCCTGCGCGACGTCGCCGCGGTCGACGCGCTCGCGCGCGCGGCCGGCTTCGCGTTCGTCGACGACGTCGCGATGCCCGCGAACAATCGCATCCTGCTCTGGCACCGGCGCGGCGCGCCGGCCGCGCCGGCGGTGCGCGCATGAGCCGCCCGCTGCTGCTCGCATGGAGCGGCGGAAAGGACTCCGCGCTCGCGCTCGAACGCCTGCAGAGCGATCCCGCGTGGCGCGTCGCCGGCCTGCTCACGAGCGTGACCGACGCGTACGACCGCATCAGCATCCACGGCGTGCGCCGCTCGATCCTGCACGCGCAGGCGGCCGCGCTGGGGCTGCCGCTGTTCGAGGCCACGCTGGCACCGGATGCGGACAACGCCGCCTACGAGGCGTCGTTCGCCGCGGCGCTCGCGCGCGCGCGCGCGTGCGGGCCCGGGTTCGATGCGATCGCATTCGGCGACCTCTTCCTCGCCGACGTGCGTGCGTATCGCGAAGCGCTGCTCGCGCGGCTCGGCTGCAGCGGCGTGTTTCCGCTCTGGGGCGAGGACACGCGCCGCCTCGCGCACGCGTTCGTCGAACGCGGCCATCGCGCGATCGTCTGCTGCGTCGACACGAGCCAGCTCGACGGTGCGTTCTGCGGGCGCGACTACGATTCGGCGCTGCTCGGCGAGCTGCCGCGCGGCTGCGATCCGTGCGGCGAGAACGGCGAGTTCCATACCTGCGTGCATGGCGGGCCGCTGTTCGCGCGGCCGATCGAACTCGCGCGCGGCGAACTCGTGCTGCGCGAGGAGCGCTTCGCCTACGTCGACCTCGTCGAGGCCTCGTCCGGCGCGTCGGGCTCGTAGCGGTAGCCCACCCCGTACACCGACGCGATCGGGTCCACGCCGACGTCGGCGAGCTTGCGGCGCAGGTTCTTGATGTGGCTGTCGACCGTGCGCTCGCTGACGACGCGATGGTCCTCGTACGCCGCATCGATGAGCTGCGCGCGCGAATGCACGCGCCCCGGATGCCGACTCAGCTTGCGCAGCAGGCGCAGCTCGACCGGCGTGAGATCGAGCCGCCGGCCGCGCACGCGCGCCTCGAAACGATCGTCGTCGAGTTCGAGCGCGTCCGGTCGGGGATCGCGGCGTGCGGTCGCGCGGCGCAGCACCGCGCGCACGCGCGCGACGACTTCGCGCGGAGCGAACGGCTTGCAGATGTAGTCGTCCGCGCCGAGCTCGAGGCCGAGCAGGCGGTCGATCTCCTCGACGCGCGCGGTGATCATGAGGATCGGCAGCTCCGAGTTCGCGCGCACGCCGCGGCAGATCGCGAGGCCGTCCATCCCGGGCAGCATGAGGTCGAGCAGCAACGCATCGGCCTGCTGCGCACGCACCCATTCGATCGCGCCCTCGCCGGTTTCGCGCACGCCGACGCGGTAACCGGCCGCGACGAGGTAGTCGCGCAGCAGCGCGGCGATCTTCGGTTCGTCCTCGATCACGAGCACGAGCGCACTCATGCGCGTTCCTCCGTGGCGAGCGGCAGTTCGACCGCGATGCGCAGGCCGCCGAGGGGCGACGCCGCGGCGTCGATGCGTCCGCCGTGCGCATCGGCGATCGCGCGGCAGATCGCGAGGCCGAGCCCGGCGCCACCGTGCGCGCGCGATCGCGCCGCGTCGACGCGATAGAGGCGATCGAACAGCTTCGGCAGCGCGTCCGGCGGCACGCCGGGCGGCGTGTCGTCGACGACGAGTCGCGCGCCGCCATCGCGCGCCGACAGCGTGAGGCGGATGCGACCCGGCGAGGCGGTGTGGCGGCGCGCATTGGCGAGCAGGTTGTCGACGAGCTGGCCGAGCCGGCGCGCGTCGCCGCGCACGGGCATGCGGCTCGCCGCGGGCAGTTCGAGCGCGAGGCCCGCGTCGGCGCAGCCGGCGACCTGCATCGCCGCGGCCTGCTGCACGAGCTCGGCGAAATCGAGCGGCTCGAAGCGGTATTCGAGCGCACCGGCGTCGGCGAGCGCGAGCTGGTAGAGGTCCTCGACGAGGCCGGCGAGCCGCTCGCACTCCGCCTGCAGCGAATCGAACGCGGCCGGCGTCGGCGCGCGTACGCCATCCTGCAGCGCCTGCACTTCTCCGCGCAGGACGGCCAGCGGCGTGCGCAGCTCGTGCGCGATGTCGGCGCCCCATTCGCGGCGCGCGGCGCGGTTGCGCTCGAGCGTCTGCGCGAGGTGGTCGAAGTCGCCGGCGAGGTCGCCGAGCTCGTCGTTGCGCGCGATGCCGACGCGGCGCTCGTAGTCGCCGTCCGCGAGCGCACGGGTCGCCTCGGCGAGCGCGCGCACCGGCGCGAGCAGCCGCCGCGCGAGCGCGAATGCGAGCGGCAGCGCGAGTGCGAGGATCGCGAACCCCGCGATGGCCGCGTCGCGCGCCTGCGCGCGCGCGAACGCGGTATCGATCGCATCGCCGAGTTCCGGCTGGCGCGCGAGGCGCAGGCGGCCGATCGTGCGACCGCCGGACACGACCGCGACCGACGGCGCATCGTCGGGCACGCGCGGATTGCCGGCGACGCGCTCGCCTTGCGCGTCGACGAGCAACAGGCGCGGCATGAGGTCGGGCGGGCCGCGCGGCGGGTGTCGCGGCTCGCGCCCGGCCGGTGCGGCGTCGCCGGGCGGCGGCGCTGCATCTCGTGGCGGCGGCGGCGGACCGTCGTCGTCGCGCGGATGCGCATGCCAATGCCCGGGATCGACGAACTCGCCGAGGCGCCGCGGCGCATCGCGCAGGAACTGCCAGTCGCCGTGCTCCGCATGCGCCGCCGCGAGGCGCTCGGCCACGGGCGCGAGCCGCTGCAACGCGACCGCGTCGACGTAGTCGAGGAACGCACCGCGGAACGCGTGCTGCTGCCAGGCGAGGAAACCGAGCAGCACCGCGCCGCTGAGCACCGCGAAGGCGATGAACAGGCGTTGCCACAGGCGCAGGCGCAGCGTCGGGCGCGATCGGGACATGCAGCCACGATAGCGCCCGCCGCGCGCGCCGCAAGGCGCGCTCGTGCGAATCCTCGACTTCTCCACGATTCCTGCGTCGGCGCTGCGCACTCGGCTGCGATCGTGGCCAGGCGGCGACCCGCCGCGTTTCGCAGGAGCCGTTCGATGAAGACGCAGACCCTTTCCGCCCTGTTGACCGCGATGCTCGCAGCGAGCGCAGGCGCGCAACCGCTGCCGCACGCCGGACCGCCGCGCGGGCATGCCGAGGTACCGCCGGCCGAAGCGCTCGCGACGATTCCGGGCATCGATGCCGCGCGGCAGGTGGAGCTGCTGAAGATCCTGCGCGATCGCCGCGACGCGCTCGAAGCGCTGCGCGACCGGTCGCGCGCCGCGATCGACGCGCAGCGCAAGCGCGACCGCGACGAAGCCGATCGCATCGTCGACCAGAGCAGCGAGCGTCTGCGCAAACTGCTCGGCGACGAGGGCTATCGGCGCTATGCGGAATGGCAGTCGTCGCACGCGCGGCCCGGCGGCGGCGCGCACGACGGCGATCGCCGGCCGCCGCCGGCCGACGCGCCCGCCGCGCGCCCGTGAGGAGGGCATGCTGCGAAGCGCCCGCGGACGGCACCGGTCCCGCCGGCGCGCTGCGCCGGCACATGCGGCGAATGCCTGGCGCGGCTACAGCGGCGCGAACAGTTCGGCGACGTCGGCCTCGTCGAAGCGCAACGCCTGCGTGCTGCCGCCCTCGAGCACGGCGCGCGCGAGATCGGCCTTGCGCTGCTGCAGCCCCTGGATCTTCTCCTCGACGGTGCCGGCGCAGATGAGCTTGTAGACGAACACGGGCTTGTCCTGGCCGATGCGATGCGCGCGATCGGTCGCCTGCGCCTCGACCGCGGGGTTCCACCATGGATCGTAGTGGATGACCGTGTCGGCCGCGGTGAGGTTGAGGCCGACGCCGCCGGCCTTGAGGCTGATCAGGAACAGCGGGACGTCGCCCGCCTGGAAGCGCTCGACGAGCGCGGCGCGCTGCGTGCCCGGCGTGTCGCCGGTCAGGCTCTGGTGGGCGAGCCCGCGCTCGTCGAGCGCCTGCGCGACGAGCGCGAGCATCTCGGCGAACTGGCTGAACACGAGCACGCGCCGGCCCTCGTCGACGAGGTTGCCGAGCAGGTCGAGCAGGTAGTCGAGCTTGGCCGATTCGCGCACGTTGCGCGCGCCCTCGAGCTTGACGAGGCGCGGATCGCAACACGCCTGGCGCAGCTTGAGCAGCGCGTCGAGCACGACGATGCCGCTCTGCGCGAGGCCGCGCCGGCGCACCTCGTCGAGCACGCGGTCGTGCTGGGTCAGGCGCAGCGTCTCGTAGAGTTCGCGCTGGTCGCCTTCGAGCTCGATGCGGCGCGCGATCTCGGTCTTCGGCGGCAGCTCGGCGAGCACGTCCTCCTTGCGCCGGCGCAGGAGCAGCGGCGCGATGCGCCGGTTCAGCCGTTCGCGGCGCTCGACGTCGCCGTGCTTCTCGATCGGCGTACGGAAGAAGCGCGTGAAGTGCTTTTCGTCGCCGAGCAGCCCGGGTTCGACCGCGTCGAACTCGGCCCACAGTTCGCCGAGATGGTTTTCGAGCGGCGTGCCGGTCATCGCGATGCGCTGGCGCGCGTCGAGCTCGCGCACGACCTTCGCCGCTTGGCTCCTCGCGTTCTTGATCGCCTGCGCCTCGTCGAGCACGAGCACCGAGTACGCGTGCGCGACGAGCGCGTCGCGGTCGCGTAGCAGCAGCGGGTAGGTCGTGATGACGAGATCGTGGCGCGGGATCGCCTCGTGCAGGCCGTGCCGCTCCGGGCCGTGCACGACGAGCACGTCGAGCGCGGGCGCGAAGCGCGCGGCCTCGTCGGCCCAGTTCGCGACGAGGCTCGTCGGCGCGAGCACGAGCGCAGGCCGGTCGAGCCGGCCGCGGTGCTTCTCGGCGAGCAGGTGCGCGAGCACCTGCACGGTCTTGCCGAGGCCCATGTCGTCGGCGAGGATGCCGCCGAGGCCCGCATCGGCGAGGAATTCGAGCCAGGCGAGGCCGTCGCGCTGGTAGCCGCGCAGCGTCGCGCGGAAGCCGTCCGGCTCGCGCGCCGGTTCGCGCGGCGCGCGCAGGCGTTCGAGCTGGGCGCGCAGGCGTTCGCCGCCGCGCCACGGCCGCTCGAGGCCGCTTGCGACCTTCTCCAGCACCTCGGCCTGCGCGCGCCGCAGGCGCAGCGCGCCGTCTTCCTCGCGCAGCGGTACCTGCAGCCATTCGAGCAACGGCGCGATCAGCGCGCGCAGCTTGGCGAGCGGCAACGGCACGCGCCGACGCTCGTCGACGGGCACGAGCCACATCGCGTCCTCGGGCTCGCCCTTGCGCGCGGCGAGCGGAAACGCGGGATCGGTGAGCAGGCGGTGCAGCACGGGCAGCAGGTCGATGCGTTCGCCGCCGACGTCGATGCCGAGGCGCAGGTCGAACCACGGGTTGCCGGTCTGCTCGTCGACCTCGGCGTACCAGTCGGTCGGCTCGTCGAGCAGCGCGAACGGGAAGCCTTCGTCCGACTCGAGGCGGAAACCGAGATCGCGCAGGCGCGGCGCGAGCGCGAACAACTGGTCGGCTCCGGCGATCTGGCCGCGGCCGTGCTCGATCACGAAATCGTTGTCGGTGACCGCGTCGGCGGGTACGCCGGGCAGGCGGCCGAGCGTCTCGGCAGGCACGAGGCCGACTTCCTCGAGGCGGTCGCTCGCCGCGACTTCGCTCGCGCGGTCCCGCGCGATCTCGATCACGCGCTCGCCGACGCGGCGGCGATCGCGTGCAGGCGCGGGGAACATCGGCAGGCGCACGCCGCCGTAGTCGTAGCCGAGGCGCGCGAAGCCGGCCTGGTAACGCGCACCGGTCGCGTTCACCGCTGTCGCCGCGCGCAGGGTGAGCACGGGCACCGGCGCGACCGTGCGCCGCTCGACCGCGGTTTCCAGCGGCGGCGGCAGCGCGGCGAGCAGCGGCGTGTCGCGCCAGCGCTCCATCAGCAGCGGCACCTGTTCGGGCAGCAGCGGCGGCGCGCGCAGCACCGCTTCGGCGAGGCGCGTGTTGCCGTCGACGCGGCCGAGCTCGCGCGCGACGGGGTCGAAGTACCACAGCCCGCCGACGCGCAGCAGGCGCGCCTTCGGCGTGGCGCCGTCGACGCTGAGCGCGAGCTTCTGCGTGCCGTCGTCGCGCGCCTCCCAGCCGATGCGCAGCGCGCGCATCGGCCCGTGTACGAGGCGCCCGGCGGAGGCCTTCTCGAAGAAGCACGGCAGCGCACCGAGCAGGGTTTCGAGCAGCGGCTCGTCGGCGCCGCTCGCGAGCTGGAACCAGCCGCCGCTGCCGCCGAATGCGGGCGCACGCATGCGCAAGCCGGCGACGAGCTGGAACGTGTCCGCGTCGAGGCCGCTCCACGGCGCGGGATCGGCCCACGACGGCTGCAGCGGCTGCGGCGTCGCATAGCCGCCCTTCTTGCCCGGCTTGACGCGCACGACCTGCGCCTGCAACGCGGGCAGCGGATGGCTGCCGTCCGAGCGCAGCATGATCGCGCAGACCGAGCCTTCCGGTTCGTCCGCGCGCGCGAGGCGCGCGTCGCCGCTCGGCGTGCGCAGGCCGTCGAGCCATGCCTTCCATGCGCCGAGCTGCGGCGTCGGCGGTTCGAGCTCGGTGCGCGGTTGCCCGGCCGGCTTGCCCTTGAGCTCGTACAACACGGTCGCGGCGACGTGCTTGCACTCGAACTCGAGCGGACAGGTGCAATAGCTGTCGAGGCGTGCGTTGTGTCCGTCCCACTTCAGGCGCACGCCGGCCGCGTACGGATCGCGCGCGGTGCCCTCGACCATGCCGACCAGCGCGCCCTCGCCGTCGCCGGCCTCGTAGTGCGCACCGAGCACGTAGCCGCGGCGCAGGTAGTCCGCGCCCTTCTCGATCGTGTGCGGATCGAACAGCGTGGTCCAGTGACGCGCGAGCAGATCCCGGAAGGTGGTCTCGTCCATGCCGAAAGCCGGAACAGTCCAACCTTGCATGGTGCACGCATCCACGCACCGGCGTCCAGCGGGATTCCGCGAGCGTCGCGCCTGGCTAGACGCGACGGCTGCGTCGAGCGGGTATCCGCTAGACTCGCACCGCCGGATCCGCCGCTCGACGCCGATCCACTTGGAGCGCGGGTGGAAGCGCGACGTTCAGCCGGGAACCTTCCTTTCACGCAGCGCCTGTCGTTGCCGTCGCGCGCGAGCGCGCCTGCGGCCGGTCCATGCCGTGGCGCTCGATCCACGCCGGCGGGCGCATCCGGCCGTGGCGTCGATCTCGCCGCGGGTTCGCGGGGTGGCCGATGAGCGGTTCCGTCGAAGTGCCATTCGTTGTCGTCTCGGTCGTCAACTGGAATACGCCGACGCGAACGCTGGAATGCCTCGACGCGCTCGATCGCATCGAGTACCCACGGATGCGCGTCATCGTCGTCGACAATGCGTCGCGCGACGACAGTGCCGCGCGGTTTCGCGCGCTCGGCGTCGAGGTGATTCGCTGCACGGACAACGGCGGGTTCGCCACCGGCCACGGCCACGCTCTGCGCGCAGCACGCGCCTGCGGTGCCGACGCGCTCTGGCTGCTCAACAGCGACGCGGTGGTCGAGCCGCACGCGCTCGCGTGCCTCGTCGAGGCCTGGCGCGAACACGGCGATGCGATCTATGGCGGCCTGCCGCTTCGCCGCAGGGACGACGGCTCGATCGTGGTCGACTTTCCCGAGAAGTTCGTCGCTCCGTGCGCGAAGCCCCGGCCGTGGCGCCGCGATCGCGAGCTTCGCTTCGATGCGCACTGGCGCGAACGCGCGCCGATGCGGGTCGCCGCCGCCTGTGGCGTGTCGATGCTGCTGCCGCTCGCGCTGGTCGAGCGCCATGGCTGGCTCGACGAAACGTGGTTCATGTATTGCGAGGAAATCGACTACTGCCTTCGCCTGCGCGCTGCGGGAGTAGCCTGCTGGCTCGTGCCGGGTTCGCGTGCATGGCATGCGCGCCGAGGCAGCCAACTCGGCAGGCCGCGCGTCGCGGACGTCATGCGTTACTACGAATCGCGCAACGAGATCCGCCTTGCGCGGCAGCACGCGGGTCGCGCCGTCGCCGCGATCGTGGCGTTCAAGAAGCTCGCGCGTGCGCTCGCGCTCGCGCCCCTCGCGCCGCGGCGCGCGCGCTGGCTCCTGCGCGGCGGGCTCGACGGCATGCGTGGCCGGGTCGGCCGCAGATATGCGCCCGACGACGTGCTCTGACCATGCGGCGACTGCTTCGTAAACTGGCCTCGTTGCTGCCGCGCCCGCGCTGCCGCATCGAGCGCCATGGCCGCTGCCGCATCGCGATCGACCCGAACTATCCCGTCCACGTCCGGGAGTACTACCGGTATTGCGTGCGGCTGTTCGTCGAGGGCTTCTTGCGTGCCGACGCGGCGGTGAACGCGGTGTTCGGTCCGCAACCGGCGCAGTTCGGCGACGAGCTGCCCACCCTGCGCATCGATGTGCAGTGCGAACACACGCTGGTGCTTCCCGGGGGCCGCGACAGCGAGGGCGCGCCACGTGGAACGACGCCGCTCGCAGACGGCAGCGACCGCTATCTCGTTCGCCTCGCCGGTGAAGCGTACCTGCGTACGCTCGACACGGTGGTCGAGTACAGCCGCCCCAACGTCGTCAACGTGCGCGCGTCGGGCGTCCACGACGACATCGCGCAGCGCACGGCGTTGATCGCGCCGCTGCTCTATCCGCCGAGGTTCGACGCCGCCGGTCGCGACATCGAGGCCATCACGCTCATGTTCGACGCCCAGCAGCCGCGACGCCGACACTTCCTCGACGAGGTGCGCCGCGCAGGCCTGCCGCTGCGCAACGTTCGCGGCGTATTCGACGCGAACGCGCTGCGCGCGCTGTACGATCGCACGCGCGTGCTCGTCAACGTCCATCAGACTCCGCATCACCACACGTTCGAGGAGCTGCGCGTGCTGCCTGCGCTGCTGCGTGGCGTGGTCGTGATCAGCGAGGACGTGCCGTTGCGCGAGGAGATTCCCTATCACCGCGCAATCGTGTGGAGTCGCTACGAGTCGCTCGTCGACACCCTCGGGCACGTCCTCGCCAACCTCGACCAGTACCGTGGCGAGCTGTTCCGCCCGCCGCTCGCCGCGATCCTGGCGCAGATGGAGCGCGACAATCGCGCCCACGTCGATGCGGCAGTCCATCGCATGATCGCGCGCGTGCAGTCGTGCGGCGCCTGATCGAAGCGCTCGCAGCGAACTACGGCTACAGCGCATTCGCGGCGCTCGTCACGCTGCTCGTGGTGCCGCTGTACGTGCGCCTGCTCGACGGCGCGTGGGGGCAGCTCGCGCTCTGCCTCACCTTGCAGGGTTTCCTGCTGTTGGCCGACGGCGCGCTGTCGCCGCTGCTGCTGCGCGATGCGGCCCGATCGCGCGATTCCCGAGCCTCGCTGGAGTACTGGCGCTTCCTGCGCTGGTACGCCGCGATCGCGATCGCCGTGGTCGTTGCCGGCCAGGCCGCGCTCGTGCTCGCGCGCGGGACGATCGACCCCGGCCTGTCTGTGGCGCTGCGCCTGGCCCTGGTCCAGTATGGATTCCAGTTCGCCAACGGCGCTGCGATCGCGTTCCTGATCGGGCGCGGGTGTCAGCGCGAGGCCAATCTGCGCCTCGTTGCCTTCACCGCGACCAAGCACGCGGCGGCGCTCTCTCTGCTCGTGCGCGAACCGACCGCGGTGGCCTACCTTGCCGCGTTCGCGACCGTCAGTGCGATCGAGTTCGGCGTCAACCACCTGCGCGTTCGCGGCGACGCAGGCCGGTCGCGTGACGGCAGTGCCGCGGTCGCCTCGGAAGGCGCGCCGCGCGTCGCGGCCTTCGTCGGCGCCAGCGCGCTCGGCCTCGTCGGTGGCCAGCTCGATCGCGTGGTACTCGCGCTCACGCAGCCGGCGTCGCGCTACGGCGTCTACTATCTGGCCGGCAGCGTGATGCTCTCGCTGTTGAGCCTGCAGGTGCCCGCATTGCGCACGTTCCTGCCGCTGGCCGCGGCGGGCCGGCGTCCGCGTTCGACCGCGGCGTCGATGCTCGCGGTGCTCGCAGCGACGATCGTCGCGCCGGCGCTTGCCATTGCGCTGTTCGCCGAACGCGTGCTGTCGGTGTGGCTGCATGACACCGCCATCGCGGCCGAGGGCGCACCCGTCCTGCGCCTGCTCATGCTGGCATTGGTCATGAACGCGTTGTACGCGCCGGCTGGCATGCTGCTCGTGCACGCGCACCGGTATTCGACGCTCGCCGTCATGAACGCCGCGATCGTCGCCGGCGAGTGCGCTGTGCTGTATTGGCTCGTCCCCGACATGGGTATTCTTGCGGGCGCGATCGCCTGGATCGCCGGAGGCGCGATCCAGCTCGTGGTCGCCGTCGGCGTCTGGCGCGGCGGCATCGCGGATGACCCCGGAACCCGCAACGCGCGACAGGAGCCGCTTTGAATCCCACGCTCTCGGCGACAACAGCGCCCCCTGCGAACCCGTTCGCCCGACGCCTGCTCGTATCCGGATCGGTCGTCGCGATCGCCGGCGCGGCCTGGCTCGTCGACCCGCTCGCGGACGCGGCGTTCGATGCGCCCAAACGCCTTGCAGTGCTCGCCGGCGCCTCGCTCGGCGTACTCGGGCTCGCCTGGGGGGCCGCCTGGCCGCGCTGGCGTTGCTGGTCACGCCACGCATGGCTGATGGTCGCAGCGCTGGTGCTGCTCGCGGCATGGCTGGTCGTCGCGGCCGTCGCATCGGTGCACGCGGACATCGCCTGCACGGCGCTTCGCCGCATCCTGGTGTGCCTCATGCTGATCCCCATCGGCGCATCGCGAGCCTTGGACGGACCGGGCGCACGCCTGCTGTTCGGTGCGTTCGCGCTCGCCTGTGCCTCCAACGCACTGTTCTCGTTGCTTCAGTTCGGCGGGCTCGGTCTTCCTTTTGCGGTCGCGCAGATCGGCGGCCGCTTCCAGACCGGCGCGCTGCTCGGCAACGAGGGCTACGTCGCGCTGGCGAGCGCGATGCTTGGCGCCGCGGGCATGGCGATCGTGCTCGGTACGAGGTTGCGCCGCGAGCGCGCGCTCGGTTCGGCGCTGCTCGCGGTCGCGATCGCGACGATCGCCGCCAATCGCCAGGCGACGAGCGCGGTCGCACTGCTCGCCGCTGCAGGCCTGCTCCTTGCCGTGCGCTGCGGTGCACGTCGCGCGGTCGGCGCCGCATTCGGCCTGGTCGCGCTCGGCGCGATCAGCGCGGCCATGCCCACGCTGCGTGCGGCGACATGGCAACGGATGCCGCTGGACGTGCAGGACGTCCAGCGGCTGACCACGTTCCGCCTCGGCGCGTGGGTCGCCGCGCTCGACATGGCGCGCTCCCGCCCCTGGACGGGATACGGGCCGGGGACGTTCGGCGCCGAGCAACAAGTGCACCGATTCGCGGTGGAAGTCGAAACGCGCGAGCGCTTCGTGCATCCGCTCGGTGCGACGTTCGTGGCCGCCCACGATGACTACCTGCAACTCGCGGCCGAGGCGGGCTGGCCGGCTGTCGCGTGTGCGCTCGCGGCGCTCGCGGCGATGCTGCACGGGCTCGTGCGGCGGCTCGCACGCGCGCCCACGGACCTCGAGTGCGGCGTACTGTTCGGCATCCTCGTCGTCGGTGCGATCGCGGCGCTCGCATGGTTCCCGATGCAGATTCCGCTGACCGCAGCCGTGCTCCTGCTCGCTGCCGGTCGCGCCTGGCGCCTGATCAGCCGCGGAGACCACCCGTGAACCGGGTCATCGTGGCCGCCGCCCTGCTCGCTACCGGCGCGGCGCTATGGCCGGAAGCGGCCCGCTACCGCGCCGAATGGTCGCTCGCGGATGCGAATGCGCGGCTTTCGGCGGCATTGCACGGCCGCGGCTCGGCCGCATCGGTCGAGAAGGCGCTGAGCGAGGCACGCGATGCGATCACGGCGCTGCCCGGCGATCCACGCGCACCGCTCGCCACGGCGATCGCGCTGCTGCTGCTCCAGCGTGGCGACGAGGCGAAGACGACGCTGGAGCGGGCGATCGCATCCTCGGGCGAGCGGCCGGAGCTCACGCTCAACCTCGGCCGCGCACGCGGGACGCTCGGCGACGAAGCCGGCGCGCAGGCAGCGTTCCTGCGTACCGCATGGGCGAGCCCCGCGGCGATTTCGACACTGCCTTCGCCACTGCGCGCGGCCGTGCTGGAACGCGTCCGCACCCTCGAGGATGCCTTGCACGACGGGCGCCTGGAGCATGCACCGCCGCTCGACTAGCACGCCTGTGCCCGCGCCCGTTCCGCCTCGGACGCAGGTTCGTGTGACGGGTCGAATCGCGACGCCGCGACCTCTTGCCAGACCCGTTCGAGCGCCTGTGCGGACGCGCGCCAGGAGTAGCGCCGTTGGACGAACTCGCTGCCGTTGCGCGCGAGCGTCGCGGCGAGATCGCGATCGTCGAGCACGCGCAGCACCGCATCGGCGAAATCCTCCGCGCGGTCTGCGACGACCAGGTCGCGACCGGGGACTGCCTCGAGCGCGCGTGCCACATCGCAGGTAGCGACGACGGGGGTCCCGCTCGCCATCGCTTCGAGTACCTTGAGCTGCTGCCCGCTGCCGGCCCGCATCGGTGCGATGGCGACGGCCGCCTTCGCGAGGTGCGGATGGACGCGGGCGACAGGGCCGATCACGCGTATCCCCGCGACGCGCGCGGCGAGCCGCCGCAGCCGCGTCGCGGGGCGGGCGCCGATGAGGCGCAACTCCGCCGCCGGACGCACGGCGCGGATGCGCGGCATCTGCGATGCGAACCACATGGCTGCGTCGACGTTCGGGAAGTAGCCGAGGTTGCCGACGAACGCGATTGCCGAATCGTCGCGGGGGTTCGTCGAGAACGGAAATTCCTCCGGATCGACCCCGTTGTGCACGAGACGCACGTTCGTCGGATCTCCGAGCGCGGCGCGATCGCGCGCGGAACTCACGGTGCCGGCATCGATTCGCCCGCACAATGCGCGTTCGTAACGTTCGAGTCGTCGCGCTTCAAGGCGGGCGACGAGCCTCATCGGGCCGCGATCGAACCGTGCCCGGCGCGCCATGTTGAGCGAAAGCGCATCGACGAAATCGACTACGCACGGCAGATCGGGTCGCAATGGCGCGAACGTACCGAGGCGCGCGAGCTGGATGTGGACGAGATCGAATACCGACTGCACGCCGGCGTCGTGTGCCGCCTGCCGCAGTCGCGGCGACGCGTACAGCGCGGTCTGCAGCGGCATCGGGCCGGCCAGCGCGAATGCCGCGCGCGTGAGCATGCCGAGGCGATCGCGAGGCACCAGGATGACGCGCTCGCACAGATCGAAGACCTGTTGCCGCAACGCAGGGTCGCCGCCGCGATCATCGAACGTCACCAGGGTGATGGCGTGCCGCGGCGCGAGCAGGCGCAGTTGTTCGTACGCGCGACGGCGATCGCCGCTGCGCAGATCGCCGGGGAAACGCGAAGTCAGGAACAGGACGCGCATCGACACGCATTCATGACAGACTAGCGCTCCGCGAAGGCGACCGGACGCGAGCTGCAACGGGTGCGAATCCTGATCGTTGCCACCAAATCCCCCCATCCTGCGCGCGACGGTGGTCGGTTGGCTCTATGGCATACGCTGTGCGGCCTCGCCGACGCCGGCCACGAGCTCGCAGTCGTCGCTCCCGCGGCAGGGCGCGATCATAACCGAAACGTCGCCGACCCCGGCCCGCTGCCGTACCTTGCGCACGAGATCGGCGTGCGACCGCGCGGTGCCGTGGGCACGTTCGCGCGTGCCATCGCCGGCGGCCATTCGCTCGGCGTGGCGCGTCATGCGCTCGCGGGCGTGCGCGACGCGGTCGACGAGGCGATCGCGCGGTGGCGGCCGCAGCTCGTCCATGCCGAACAGCTGCATGCGCTGGCGAACTGCGCAGGCGCGTTCGAAGCGTCGATACCGGTCGTGCTGCGCATGCAAAACGTCGAATCCGCGCTTCGCCTGCAGCAGGCGCGATCGTGTACGCCCGGTTTCGCCTATCGCATCGAAGCTACGAGGCTGCGCGCGGACGAGCGCGCCGCGATGATGCGCGCGACGCGCACGGTTGCCCTCACCGTCGACGACGCGATCGCGCTGCGTGCCCTTCAGGACGGTTCCCATATCGTGGCCGTCGGCCCTCCGTTTCCAGCGCAGTTGCCGCCGTCGGCACCGCTCGACGGCGATCCGGCGGTCGCGCTCGCGGGCAGCCGGGGGTGGTGGCCCAACGCCGATGGCGAACGCTGGCTGGTGCGGCAGGTATGGCCGCTCGTGACGCGACGTCTGCCGCGTGCAGTGTTGCATTGCTTCGGCGGCGCGGAACGCGCGCGAGGAAGCGTGCGTCGTCACGACGCGCCGGAGGATTCGCGTGCGGCGTTCCCGCAGCATGCGATCGCAGCAGTGCCCGTGCGCGCCGGGTCGGGTATTCGCATGCGCATCCTCGAAGCGTGGGCCCGCGGATTGCCCGTGGTCGCGACGCCGGTGGCTGCGCGCGGCCTTGCGGTGTCCGACGGCTGCGAGCTGATGCTGGCGGATTCGCCCGCACGCTTCGCCGATGCGATCGCGCGCATCCACGGCGACGCCGCACTGCGGGCGAGGCTCGTAGCCGCTGGGGTCGCCTACCTGCGCGCTCACCACGACGCTCGGCACCAGACGCGTGCGCTGCTCGACGTCTACGACGCGGCGCGCGGCTCGCCATGACGCGCGTACTGATCGTCGGCGGCAGCGGATTCATCGGCTCGCGCCTGACCACGCGACTGCTCGAACTCGGTCACGACGTGACGATCTTCGATCGGGCGCCGAGCACGGCGCACGCTTCGCGACTCGTTCGCGGCGACGTGCGCGACGCGACCGCATTGCGTGGCGCCGTCGAGGGCGCCGAATGCATCGTTGCGCTCGCGGCCGAGCATCGCGACGACGTGCAGCCCGCGGCACGCTACTACGACGTCAACGTCGGCGGCGCGGCGAACCTGGTTCGTGCCGCCGCGGAAGCGAACGTCCCTCGCGTCGTCCTCGTCAGCAGCGTCGCGGTGTACGGCCTCGACCAGCCGTTTGCGGACGAGTCCGCGCCACTGCGCCCCGACAGCGACTATGGCCGCAGCAAGATGCTCGCCGAGGGCGTCCTCTCGGACTGGGTACGCGGCGCGGCGCAGCGATCCCTGCTGATCCTCAGGCCCGTCGTCCTGTTTGGCGAAGGCAGTCGCGGCAACGTGTTCCATCTGGCGGAACAGCTGCGGCGAAGGCGCTTCGCGATGGTGGGCTCGGGCCGCAATCGCAAATCCATCGGCTACGTCGGCAATCTCGTCGAACTCATCGCGCAGCGGCTGGACGGCGGTCCCGGGCGGACCGTCCTCAACTTCGCCGATGCGCCGGACTACAGCACCGGCGAACTGGTCGTGCGCCTGTGCGAACTGCTCGGCCGTCGCCCGCCGTCGTGGAGCCTGCCGTACCCGGTCGCGCTCGCCGCCGGCCACGTGCTCGACGCGCTCACCCTCGTGCTGGGTCGTCCGCTGCCGATCAGTGCGGTGCGCGTGCGCAAGTTCTGCACCGCCACACAGATATCGACCGCGGCACTGGAAGCCAGTGGCTTCGAAAGCCCGGTCAGTCTCGACGAAGGACTCGCGCGCATGGTGGCCGCGATGCGCGAGGGATCGCGTCAGCCCTGATCGTTCGAATCGACGACGCGCCACGCCTCGATGCCGCCGCCACGGATGCAGTCGCGCCGCATCATCATCGCGTTCGGCTCTCCGGAGAAAGCGGCCACGATTTCGTCGCGCCCGTCGCCATCGAGGTCGCGCAGGCGCAGTGCATGACCGGCGCAACCCGAGCGCCACGACGGTGCGGCCTCGACGAGATCGCGCGTCCAGGAGCCGTTGCCGTCCGCTGCGAACAGCAGCAGCGCGCCGTCGCTGCGGAGCGCGGCGAGATCGAGCGAGCGCGGCGAGGAGAGATGGCCGAACGCAAGCGCCCCGATCGCGAGGTCCTGTTCCGCGGACAACGGTCTGCGCTCGTATCCGTCGCCGCTACGCCGGAACACGTCGACTGCGGTCTGCCAGCCCTTCGCGGTGCGGACCTGATAAGCGACCGCGACGGTCGATGCGTCGGCAGCTGCGGCTGCGCGCACGATCGCGCCCGCCGGTACTGCGTCGAGCGCGCGCTCGACGACCCGGCCGGCCGCGAACTCGTACGTCGCGATGCCGCCGTTCGCGTCGTCGCCGACGACGATCGCGAGGTCGCTGCGGGTACCCGCGAGCACGGCCAGAGCCGCGTTGCCGACGGGCAGCTTTCCGTTCGGCAATGTCGCGCGCGTCCACCCGCCGCGCCGGCCGACGAAGACCGCAACGTTGCCGAAGCGGTCGCGGTGGCCGAGCAGGCGTTCGCTGAGCGCGAGCAGGTCCGGCCTGCCGTCGCCGTTCCAGTCGAGCACGGCGATCGCGTGCGTAGAGAACAGCGCCGGGGTGCTCGATCCCGGCGCACCGAGCGGAAGGCCGCGGTCGTGACGAGTGAAGCCGGCGTTGCCGTCGGCGACGAGGACCGTGAGTCCGCGCAGATGCATGCCGAAGGCGAGATCGGCGCGGCCATCCGCGTCGAAGTCGGCGACGGCGGCGGCGCCGTAGTCGTACGGCAGCTCCGGCAGGCGCATCGGCCACCGGGTCCACGAACCCTGGCCGTCGCCGCGCAGGACGACGGGCTTGGTGAGGCTCTTGCGCGCGGATGCGAACGCGATGTCGAGGTGGCCGTCACCATCGATATCGGCCAGTGCGAAACCATCGCGCCACTGGCCCGCATGCGGCAGGCCGGTACCGAAGTCGCGCAAGCCGAACTTGCGCGAACTCGCGAGGTCGACGTGCAGCGCGGGCGGCAGCGGCGGCGCGACGTTCTTCTGCACGCCCGCGACGTACTGCTTGACGTAGAGGTACTCGGCGTCCTCGCGCACGACCTCGTAGCGCGCGAACGGGTAGTAGCGCACCGTATGCGCGTCGATCCATTCGTATTTCGCGCCCGCCTTCGCGACGCGCTCGACGCGGTAGGCGCGGCCTTCGGCGTCGCGCGCCAGCGGCGATGGATTCTTGGTGGTGATCGGCGCATCGTCGCCGCGCACGCCGGACGGGAGGGCCGCGATGCACAGCAGCGTCAGCGCGAGCCGCCGCATGCACGCGCGCGCGCCGCCTGGCCCGCGACGGAAGCCGGACCGATCGCGCACTCGAACTTCCTTCAGCGCGGGGACCGCTGGCGCCGCAGTGCGCCGAACGCGGCCAGCGCAAGCAGGGCGAAAATGGCCGCGAACGCCTGCCACGACATCGGAGCGGGCAACGGTCCCGCGGCCGGTGGTGGCGCGCAGCCGACGTCGATGCTCCAGTCGAGCAACGCGCCGTCGCCGTTGTTGGCAGCGTCGACGACCGTCAGCGTCCACGCGCCTTCGGGCGACGAGGCGAGCAGCGGTGCGAGCGGGGAGGACGGGGAAATCGTTCCACTCACGGACGGGATCAGCGCGGCGCAGATCGGTGCGGCACCGCCATCGGTGAAGACGGCACTGACATCGCCGCCACGGCACGCGCCGGAGGCGCCCTGCAGGTTGGAGAGCAGCGTCGCGCTATCGCCGGCCGGGTTCTGCAGGCTGATCGTGAGGTCGCCGACGTCGCCGTGGGTGAGCTGGACCGCCACGCTCAGCACCGGTTGCGAACCCGGACAGGCGACGGCGGGGACGTTGACGGTCGACACGAGCGAGTCCTGCGGCGCGTCGCCGATGCGCGCAGGACAATTCGTTCCGCCGGATGCGACGCACGGTGTCGGCACTGCGAAGGCCGGTCCGGCCGATGCGAGGAGAAGCAATCCCGTCCAGAGGCAGCTCAGCTTCATGTCTTCACCGTACGGAATGTTCAGTTGACGTCGCGTCCGACGCCGAAGGACGGCGGCGGGATGTTCGCGCACTGCGCCGATGCATTGCCGAGGCACTGCGCCTGCGGTGCCGTCATCAGGAGCGACGCCGGAGACGCCATCGCGTCGCGCGCACCCGAGCGCAGGATCCGCGAGGAGACGTACCCCTGGCGCACGGTGCCGTCATCGAGGCCGAGGTCGAAGCGCACGATGCCGAAGTTGTAGGGCGACAGCGTCGCGCCGTCGACGAGCTGCGTCGCGTACGGCATGAGATTGTTGGCAGCGAACGTGACGTTTTCCTCCTCGTCGAACGCGGCCACTTCACGCGTCGTCAGCGGGAATGGCGCCGGCAGCGATCCGCCGCATGCGAAGGGCGTGACGACCTGGCCGGGATCGCGCCAGACGACGAAGCGCGTATCGAGCGCGATCGGCGTGCCTTCCATGTTGCGCGCCGACCATACCGTGCCGAGGGCCTCGCGGCCGTCGGTCGCGGTGTTGCCGTTGAAGCGGCCGTAGAAGGTCTGGATGCCGGACGTCGTCGTCGTCGGGTCGGTCGGCGACGCTTCGACCGACACGAGGTTCTCGGTGTAGACGGTCTGCACCGTCCGGTCGATCGTGGTTGCGGTTCCGAACAACACGTTCTGGTACGTCACGTCGCCGGAGGAGTTCGCTCCGAAGTATCCCGGGTCGGACGGATAGCGCATCGTGCAGTAGCTGACGGTGTCGATCGTCATGTAGCCGCGCGCGACGTTGTCGCCGTGCGCGACGGCGCCGCACTGGCCGCTCCACAGCGTCGACGCCTGACCCGTATGAGCAGCGCGGATCGCCGCGAGCGTGCCGGAGTTCCACGTGGTGTTCTCGGCAAGGACGCCCGGCGTGGTCGGCGGCAGTCCCGGCGGCGGCAGGATGCCGCTGCAGCTCGCGAAATTGATGTCCTGCGACAGCGGGCCCTTCGGCGAGATGCGGTCGGTCGGATCCTGCCCCGCCGACGCGGTCTGCGGCACGATGCCCTGGAACAGCAGGCGCATGTCGATGTCGAGCGAGTCGTAGCCGGTGAGATAGGAGTCGAACTGCAGCGTCGGGATGCCGAGGTCGGTGAACAGCGTCGCGTGCAGCAGCATCGCCGTCGCGCTTGCGTTGCTGATGCGCACCGACGTCTGCGTACCGTTCGGATTGGCCAGATCCGTCTCGAAGTACGGCAGCAACAGCGTCGCAGCGGGCGCGGCATCGACGGTCCCGACCGCTGCAGGTGCCGTGGACGACCAGCAGCACGCCGCCGCGGCAAGACAGGCCGTGAGCCAGCGCGAAAAACCGGTCAGTGCGGATGTCGACATGTCCTTCCCCTTGCCGCTCGGCACGGTCGATTTCAGTTGTGCGGTACGTAGTGCTGTGCTTCGAGGGCGCTGTCGAGCGGCATCGCACGATGGCCCGATGCCGTCGGCAGTTCGCCGATCCCGGCGCGCACGATGCCGATGTAGCTCTGCGCCGCGGCCGGATCCGCGGGCGGGTTGGGGCCCGCTGGCGCGACACTCGTGTTGAGGTTGGCGAAGAACTCGCCGAGCTTGCCGTCCACCGAACCAAGCACGGATGCGGGCGCGCGCTGGGCGGCGACCGGCAACGCGGTTCCCGCGCCAGCCGTGCCGTAGGACGAATCCGGGCCGAACACCGCGTAGCCTTCCTGCCCGAGCGGATAGTAGGCCGGGTTGGCACCGCACGCGTGCGGCTGTTCGTTGGTCTTCGTGTCGCGCCATACGATCAGCGACGAACTGTCGAGTTCACCCTGGCCGTACCAAGTCGTCGGCAGCGGTTCGCGTCGGTCGTTCGCGCTCCAGCCGTTGTAGCGGCCGTAGAACGTGTAGTTGCCCGGCGTCGAGATGCGCGGATCGTTCAGGTAGCTCGATTCGATCGAGACCGCGTTGTCGACGAACCACTCGTGCGTGCCCGGATCCGCGATGAGGAAAGAACCGATCAGCGCGTTCTGCGCAGTGAGCAGGTTCAATGGCGCGTCGACATAGCCCGGGTCGCCCGGCTTGAGGTCATTGCACGCATTGACCAGGTCCGCCGTCACGTAGCCGCGCGCACGCCCGTCGCCGACGTTGCGGCCCCAGCACATGCCGGCAGCGATGCCGCTGGTCGGCGCGCCGGTCAAGGCATTGCGCAGGTCGGCCGGGGTCATGCCGGCGGGAGCGGGGATCGTCCCTGCCGCATAGGGCAGGCGACCCGTGCAGCTCGCGAAATTGATGTCCTGCGAGAACGTGCCCTGCGGACTGATCGTATCGGTCGGGTCCTGGCCGTCGCTCGCGGTTTGCGGCAGCAGTCCGTCGAGCACGTCGCGCATGCTGAAGCTGACCACGTCGTAACCGGTCAGGTAGATGTCGAAGATCGCGCTTGCGACGCCTTCGTCGGACCAGACGATCGTGTGCGCGAGCAACGCCGTCGCACTCGAATTCTGGATCGTGAGCACGGTGTCGCGTCCGTCTGCGCTCGCGGTGTCGACTTCGAAGTACGGAAACAGCAGGGTCGATCCGGGCACGTCGTCGATCGTGCCGATCGCGGCGCGCGACGCCTGCGGGAGAAGCGCGGCGATCGCGAAAGCCGCCAGCAGTAAGCCGTATCGAAGCGACGACGCCATGTTGGTTCTCCTGTTCGCAGGTCGTCCGACCCGCGTCTTCCGCATGCGCAACCCGACCGGGCACGCGGAACCCCGAACGCGAAGTCTGTCGGGCACGCACGGCGATGTCAACGCAAGATGGACGAGTGGACGCGACCGACCTGCGCGGCCCGGGCGCATCGTACGTGCGCGACATGACGATATCGTCGCGCACCGACGCGCCTCCGTCGCGGGGGAATTTACCTCACGCCACCGCGCGCGATCCGACCGGGTTGCGCCACGCCGCGAGCAGATCGTCCTGGCGCTTCATCGCTGCCGCGTAGTGGCGCTCCTTGACGTGGCCGTAACCGCGGATGTGCTCCGGCACCGAGGCGATGTCGACCGCGAGCGCGACGTTGTCGGGCGAGAGGCCCGCGAGCAGTTCGTCGACGGTCCTGGCGTATTCGGCGATCAGGCGGCGCTCCATGCGGCGCTCGGCGGTGTAGCCGAACACGTCGAGCGCGCTGCCGCGCAGGCCGCGCAGCTTCGCCATCAGCTTGAACGCGGAGAACACCCACGGGCCGTACTCGGCCTTGCGCAACGTGCCGTCTTCGTTCTTCTTCGCGAACAGCGGCGGCGCGAGGTTGAAATGCAGCTTGTAGTCGCCGTCGAACGTGTCCTTGATGCGCTGCTCGAACTCGCCGCTCGTGTACAGGCGCGCGACTTCGTACTCGTCCTTGTACGCCATCAGCTTGAACGCGTAGCGCGCGACGGCGCTGGCGAGCGCGCTCGAGCCGGGCGCCTTCGCCTGCTCGGCCGCGCGCACCTTTTCGACGAGCGCCTTGTACTTCGCGGCATAGGCCGCGTTCTGGTAGTCGGTGAGGAACTTCACGCGGCGCGCGACCTGTTCGTCGAGGCTCGCGCTCAACGTCGCGTCGTCGAGCGGATCGGCGGCGGCATGCAGCGGCAGCGAGAGCGGGATGGCGCCCGACGCAGCAGCGCCCGAGGTGCGGTGCGGCGCGATGCCGGCCTCTTCGCGCACGCGCGCGAGGTCGTGCGCGGCCATGCGGCCCCACGCGAACGCCGACTTGTTCATCTCGATCGCGGCGCCATTGAGTTCGATCGCGCGCATGAGCGCGTCGTGCGACAGCGGCACCCAGCCCTTCTGCCACGCGTAGCCGAGCATGAACAGGTTCGCCGCGATCGTGTCGCCGAGCAGCGCGGTCGCGAGTTCGGTCGCGTCGACGACGTCGGGCGATTCGCCGCCGAGCGCGGTGCGCACCGCGTCGATGATCGCCTGCGCGGGGAACTGCATGTCCGGCTTGGTCGTGAACGTGCCCGGCATCGCCTCGTAGCTGTTGAGGACGACGCGCGCGCGACCGGCGCGGATCTTGGAGAGCGCCCAGTAGTCGTTGACGACGACCATGTCGCAGCCGAGCACGAGGTCGGCCTCGCCCGCGGCGATGCGCACCGCGTGGATGTCGGCCGGCGTCTTCGCGATGCGCAGGTGGCAGGTGACCGCGCCGCCCTTCTGCGCGAGGCCGGTCTGGTCGAGCACCGTGCCGCCCTTGCCTTCGAGGTGCGCAGCCATGCCGATCAGCGCGCCGATCGTGACGACGCCGGTGCCGCCGATGCCGGTGACGAGGATGTTCCACGGCTGCGCGAGGTCGCTCGCGAACGCAGGCACGGGCAAGGTCGAGAAGTCGACCGCGCCCTTGCCCTTCTTCTTCCTGAGGCCGCCGCCGACGACCGAGACGAAGCTCGGGCAGAAGCCCTTCACGCAGGAGTAGTCCTTGTTGCAGCTGCTCTGGTCGATCTCGCGCTTGCGGCCGTACTCGGTTTCCTTCGGCAGCACCGAGACGCAGAACGATTTCTCGCCGCAGTCGCCGCAGCCTTCGCAGACGAGCGAGTTGATGAAGATGCGCTTGTTCGGGTCGACCATCTTGCCGCGCTTGCGGCGGCGGCGCTTCTCGGTCGCGCAGGTCTGGTCGTAGATGAGCACCGACACGCCCGGCACGTCGCGCAGGCGCTTTTGCACCGCGTCGAGCTCGTCGCGGTGGATGAACTCGACGCCGGCCGGGAAGATCTCCGGGCGACTCCACTTCGCGATGTCGTCGGACATCACGACGATCGTCTGCACGCCCTCGCTGCGCACCTGGTGCGCGATGTCGGGCACCGTGAGCGTGCCGTCGACGGGCTGGCCGCCGGTCATCGCGACCGCGTCGTTGTAGAGGATCTTGTAGGTGATGTTGACCTTCGCCGCGATCGCCTGCCGGATCGCGAGCGACCCGGAATGGAAGTAGGTGCCGTCGCCGAGGTTCTGGAACACGTGCTTGGTCTCGGTGAACGGCGCCTGGCCGCACCACGTGACGCCTTCGCCGCCCATCTGCGTGAAGGTGTCGGTGCGCCGGTCCATCCACGTGACCATGTAGTGGCAACCGATGCCCGCGAGCGCACGCGAACCTTCGGGCACCGCGGTCGAGGTGTTGTGCGGGCAGCCCGAGCAGTAATGCGCGGCGCGCGGGAAGTTCGCGCGCGGCAACGTGAGTTCCTTCTCCTTCGCCTCGATCCACGCCACGCGCGCGGTCATCGCCTCGCTCGTGAAGAAGCGGCCGAGGCGCCGCGCGATCACCAGCGCGATCATCGCCGGCGTCAATTCATTGGTCGACGGCAGGATCCAGTTGCCGTCCTCGTCATACTTGCCGACGATGTGCGGACGCCGCGCCTCGTCCCAGTTGTACATGTGTTCCTTCATCTGCGACTCGATGAAGGAGCGCTTCTCCTCGACGACGATGATGTCTTCGAGGCCGCGCGCGAATTCGCGGATGCCGACCGGCTCGAGCGGCCAGGTCATGCCGACCTTGTAGACGCGGATGCCGATCTCGCGCGCGTCGTCGGCGCTGATGCCGAGGTACTCGAGCGCCTGCAGCACGTCGAGGTAGCTCTTGCCGGTGGTGACGATGCCCAGTCGTGCGCGGGGAGAATCAAAAATAATCTTGTCGATGCGGTTGATGCGCGCGAACGCCACCGCGGCGTCCACCGCGTACTGGTGCAGGCGCATTTCCTGGTCCAGCGGCGGATCCGGCCAGCGGATGTTGAGGCCGCCCGGCGGCAGGGCGAAGTCGGTCGGCAGCAGGATGTCGAGCTGGTGCGGGTTGACGTTGACCGAGGCCGACGACTCCACCGTCTCGGCGATGGTCTTGAAGCCGACCCAGCGGCCG
>DASTSE010000349.1:0-6373 GCA_035760865.1 Dokdonella sp. | reverse complement strand
CGTTCAACAGCACGTGCGGCAGCCGTGCCGGCAGCCACGAGGGCTCCTGCAGCGTGCCATCGAAATTCGCCACCCAGTCCACGGTGCCGTGCGCGAGTTCGCCCAGCAGCACTTCGGCGATGGGTGTGAGCCGCGACTCGGTATAGCGCATCGCCGCGAAGGACTTGGGGTCGTCGGGCGAACCGAAGTTGCCCTGGCCGTCGATCAGCGGGTAACGGTACGAAAACGGCTGCGCCATCAGCACCATCGCTTCGTACACCGAGCTGTCGCCGTGCGGATGGAACTTGCCGATCACGTCGCCGACCGTGCGCGCGGACTTCTTCGGCTTGGACGCCGCATCGAGGCCGAGTTCGCTCATCGCGTAGACGATGCGCCTCTGCACCGGCTTGAGGCCGTCGCCGACGAAGGGCAGGGCACGGTCGAGCACGACGTACATCGAGTAGTCGAGGTACGCGCGCTCGGCGTAGTCCTTCAATGGGATCTGTTCGTGGGTCGCTTGCAGGTTCATCGAAAATCCATCGGAAACAAGGGCTCAGCCGGGATTCCGGCAGCCAGCCGCGCATTGTGCCGGAACCCGCGCGGCGCAGGTAGCGTGCGCCGAAACCGGGGCGAGTGCCGCGGCTTCGCGACCTTGCGCGGGCCTCGCGGTCGCTGCGTCGCGGACCCGCACGTGCGGTCGACGTCTGTCCGGCCGCGCGAATCCGTTCCTCCATCGATGGCGATAACCGGTCGCTATGGCGCGATTACCGGCGTCGATGACGATTCTTGCAGTGCATCGTGCGATCACATCAGTTCATTGGATCGCAGGGCTCCGGCGCGGATAGGGTGCGCCACCGACGACGGAGGGTTGGACATGCGAATGCGGATGGCGTATGCGCGACGGCTGCGGCAAGGAATTGCGGTGCCGATGGTCGGACTGCTCGCGGCAACGATCGCGTCGCCCGCGATGGCTGCTGTGTTCTGCGTCGACTCGGAAGCGACCGCACAAGCGGCGCTCGACACGGCGCGCACCAACGGCCAGGCCGACTACATCAAGTTCGAATCCGGCGTGTACGCACTCGCGTCCGGCCTCGACTACCTGACGAACCAGGCCGGCAGCGACCACGAGGCGCTCATCCTCAGCGGCGGATTCAACCCCGGCTGCGGCCAGCGAAGCGGGTCGACGTTCCTCGACGGCCAGGAACAGGTGCAACCCTTGCGGTTGTCGTTCACGGGCGCCGATGTCGTCTACGTCGACCACCTGACGCTGTTCCGCGGCATGACCGAACCCGACTCGTACTACGGCGGCAACATGCAGGTCTACATGTACGACCAGGCCGGCGGCGCGAAGCTCATCATCGATTCGGTGCGCTTCCTGTACGGCAACGCGGAGTCGAACACGGGCGGCCTCTACGTGACCGGCTGGGGCGACGTCGCCGTGAGCAACAGCCTGTTCTCGGGCAATTCCGCGGGCCAGACGCCGGCCATCTCGATCAACCTCACCGGACCACTGCACTTCACCAACAACACCGTCACCGGAAACATCGCGGACGCCGTCGATCCGCGCCCGATCATCGATGCGTACGCGCACGGCGCCTCACACTTCTGGTTCAGCAACAACATCATCTGGGGCAACGACAACGCGAGCGTGGATCTGTCGCTGTACCCCGGGGGCACGTACGACCTCATATCGAACGACATCGGCTCGTACTCGGGCGCCCCGCTCGGTGGCGCGAGCGGTGGCAACGTAGCGGTCGATCCGCAGTTCGCCGGCTGCGGCTTCCTCTGCTTCGACACGCCCTTGAAGCGCTCGTCGCCGCTCGTCGACGCCGGCGACGACACGCCGCCCGGCGGTCTGCCCACGAGCGACCCACTCGGCGTGCCGCGCATCGTCGGCCCGCACGTCGACATCGGCGCCTACGAACTCGACCGCCTGTTCGCGGACGGGTTCCAGGCGTCCATCTTCATCGTCGATGATCCGTAGCGCACCGCGTCGTCCGAAGCTGTCTCGTCGCCGGCCAAGCATCGATAGGCAGTAGCCGGCATCGGAGCGCATCCGCCGAACAGCCGTCGTAAAGCGGTGACTACGGCGCTGAGCGCCCCTTCGCGATCATTCTCCGATTCGCGGCGATCAAAGCATCGTCGGCGACCGCCTTGCCCTCGTGGCCGAGCTGGTAGGCGTCGTAGTGGCGCGCGCATTCGTGCGCGAGCG
This sequence comes from Dokdonella sp., assembly GCA_035760865.1. GTDB lineage: Bacteria > Pseudomonadota > Gammaproteobacteria > Xanthomonadales > Rhodanobacteraceae > Dokdonella_A. The sequence continues at coordinate 4,182 of DASTSE010000349.1, read as the reverse complement.
TGTCGATGACCGCTCGGTGCAGCTTCGTGTAGTACGGCTGGGCGTGGTAGTGCAGGAATACCGGCACTTCGTACGGGCGGAAGCCGGGCACCATGCGCACGTGGTGCTCGGGCCGGATCAGGTGCAGCGGGACCACCGCGCGGCCGATGCCTTCGGAGACCGCGTCGATGAGGCCGTAGATGTCGTCGAAGTACGCGCGCAGCATCTTCGGCACGGTCGCGCCGGTCTGGATCAGGAAGAAGCGTTCGGTGAAGTTGTCGCGCGGTTCGTGGTCGATGTAGCAGTCGTCGCGGCCCTGGTAGCGCGCCGATTCGATGAGCACGTTGCGCTCGACGCCGAGTTGCACGTTCTCGATGCCCATGCGCTCGCATTCGGACAGCGACACGCTGAAGTCGACCTTGCCTTCGATGAGCAGGTCCTGCAGTTCGTGCACTTCGGCCTTGATGAACTGGCACGACAGGCGCGGATGTTCGCGCAACAGGCCGCCGACCGCGGGGATCAGCACCGAGCGCAGGCAGGACGAGAACGAGACGAGTCGGAAGAATCCCGAGATGCCGCCCGCGGCGCCGACGAGGCTGTCGAGCAGCTCCTCTTCCTGGCGTTCGATCGAGGCGGCATGGCGCTGCAGGATGCGCCCCGATTCCGTGAGTTCGAGCCCGCCGCGCAGGCGCATGAAGAGCGCCTGGCCAAGCGTCTCCTCGAGGTTCTGGATGCGCTTGGTCAGCGCGGGCTGGGTGATGTGCAGGCGCTCGGCCGCGCGCGAGAAGTTCAGCTCGCGCGCGAGCGTCATGAACGACTCGATCTGCGTCGACGACAGGCGTGTACCCATGCGCGCTTCCCCTGGCCCGCGCCAGTATAACCCTACGTTATCGCGCGATCACCGCGCCTTATCGCGATAAAGCCGCGGTATCCGCCGATCCAGATCTTTCATTGGCGTCGCCGGGCCTGGCCCCTTAGCGTGCGCTCCGTCGTGGATCGGATGGGCGTCGGATCCGTCGCCGGAGTCCGTTTCGAGACGGTGAGGGTGGCTGCGTTCGGCAGCGCCCCGCAACGGTGTTCGAAGTTCCTGGAGGAGATGACGTCATGAACACGATCCTGCGCCTGCTGCCGCTCGGCTTCGCGCTCGTTTCCGGGCTTGCCTTCGCCGACGGCTCGGGCACGCTCTACAACGACGGCAAGCCGATCGCACTCAAGCACGCGTACGCGTACCGCATGCCGGACCCGTTCGAGAAGGACAAGCAGATCACGCGCATCGTGTTCGCCGACAAGCCGATCGATGCCGCGGCGCTCGCCGACGCGAGCGACCGCGACAGCGCGATCGACGACCAGTTGCGCGAGGCCACGCGCGTCGACCTCAACCTCGAGGCGGACGGCAGCGTGCAGAACGTCAACACGCACATCGGCTACTCGAGCGGTTCGCAGAGCGGCAGCGGCTGGTACACGATCACGCTCAAGCGCAACGACGACAAGCGCGTCGAGGGCAGCTTCCGCAGCAATGACGAAGCCGACAAGAAGAGCGGCCGCTACTACGACCTCGCGTTCGCGCTCGACCTGCCCGGCGCGCCCGACCTCGGCGCTGCGCTGCCCGCAAACGGCGGCGAGCAGGGCAAGGCGTATCTCGGCTACCTCGCGGCGCTCAGGAAGGGCGACCTCGACGCGCTCGCGAAGACGATGACGAAGTCGCGCGCGGACGAGCTGCTCGGGCACCGCGACGACAAGGACTTCAAGATGATGTTCGGCTTCATCCAGAGCCAGGCCCTGCGCGAGCCGAAGTACGTCAAGGGCAACGCGAAGGGCGACCGCGCGACGCTCGAGTACACGGGCAAGGATGCCGACGGCAACGCGGTGACGAGCACGGTGTCGATGCTGCGCGAGGGCGGCGCGTGGAAACTCGAGAAGGAAGCGTCGAAGACGACGCTGCACTAGGCAACGTGCGAACAAGGCGTCGTCCGCGACGGAGTTCCGGACCTGGCGGCCTTGGGCGATCGAAGGCAATCCGTCCGCGGCGCGGGGCCGCGGGCGTCATCACGATGCGTCACAACGGGAGAGGAAGACATGAGCTGGACAGAATTGCTGTTTTCGTTCAATGGCCGCATCGGCCGCGCGCCGTACTGGTACTTCGTGCTCGCGGTGACGGTGCTGTTCGGCGCGTTGTTCGCGTACGCGGGCGTGTCGATGTTCAATGCGGCGAGCCTCGGCGACGCGAACGCGGTGTCGCAGGGCGGCGGCGCGGCGGCGATGGCATTGCCGATCGCGTCGTTGCTGCTCCTGTGGCCGAGCCTCGCGGTCAGCGCGAAGCGCTGGCACGACGTCGACAAGTCCGCCTGGTGGATCCTCATCGCGCTCGTGCCGGTCGTCGGCGGACTCATCGCGCTCGTGTTCAATGGCTTCATCGCCGGAACCCCGGGCCCGAACCGCTTCGGCAACCCGCCCGGCCGCACCCTCGCGGCTGCGTGATCGGCTGAACTCGACGGCCGCGGCAACCGCGGCCGTCGTCTCAACGCTGCGCGAGGCGCGCGCGCAGCGCGCGCTGGTACGGCACGGCGGGGTCGAGCAGCGGCTCGACGGCGTCGCGTACGGCACGCGCCTCGTCCGTCTTGCCTTGTGCCGCGAGCGCTTGCGCGAGCGCGACGTTCGCTTCGAGCATCTGCGGGTGCGCGGGCGGGTGCACGGTCGCGCCGAGTTTCACGGCTTCGCGCAGCAACGCTTCGGCGTCCTCGGGCTTGCCGAGCGCAAGATCGGCGCGCGCGAGTGCAAGCAGCGCCGAACCGAGCTTCGGATGATCCGCGGGATACGCCTTGCGCGCGTAGTCGACGGCGAGGCGTGCCGAGCCCGCCGCGGTAGCGGCATCGCCGCTCGCGAGCTGCGCGTCGGCGAGGCGCGCGAGCGCGAGTGGCCGCGCGGTGTCGGTGTCGGGCACCGTCGGCGCGAGCGTCGTCGCTTCGACGAGCAGCGGCACGGCTTCGTCGATGCGGCCCTCGATGCGCAGCAGGTCGCCGAGCGAGGCCTGCAGGCGCTTCAACCTCGCGGTATCTTCCGGCAGTCGTTCCCGCTGGATCGCGATCGCGTCGCGCAGCACGCGTTCGGCCTCGTCGTTTCGACCGAGCAGAACGAGCACGTCGCCGAGCTCGTTGCGCGCGCCCTGGTCGGCCGGGTGGCGCGGCCCCTGGGCCTGTTCGCCGAGCGCGAGCGAGCGGCGTAGTGCGCGCTCCGCGTCGGCGAATCGGCCGACCTGCGCGTAGTCGAGCGCGAGCGCCTGGTAGTGCGTCGCGAGCTCGCGTGGCGTCGACACGCCGGGGCGTTCCGCGCGCGCGACCAGTGCCTCGCGCTGCGGCAGCGCTTCGACGTAGTGGCCGCGTCGTTCCATCATCGTGAGCAGGTTGCGTTCCGCCGAGAGGGTCTTCTGGTGTTCCTCGCCGACGAGCTTGCGGAAGATGCGCACGGCGTCGCGCAGTGCGTCTTCGGCCGCGGCGAGTCCTTGCGGGCGCCAGGCCAGCACGAGCGCGAGCTCGTTGAGCGCGTGCGCGACTTCGAAGCCGTCGTCGCCGTACACGGCGCGATAGCCTTCGACGCCCTTGCGCGACGCGCGTTCCGCCTCGTCGAGTTCGCCGCGCGTCGCGAGCGTATACCCGAACAGCAGCCACAGCTCGGCGACCGAATCGTCGCGGTCGCCGAGCGCCGCGCTGTCGCGCGCGACCGCTTCGCGCAGGAACGCCTCGGTCTCGGCCGCGTCGCCCTTGCCGTCGAGCGCCTGCGCGATCGAGATGTCGACCTCGGCGATCGTCTTCGCTTCGGTGCCGGGCTCGCTACGGTAGAGCGCAAGGCTCTCGCGCGCGTGCGCGAGCGCGTCGTCGAACTGCGCGGTCACCGCTTCCCATTGCGTGAGCGCGAGCAGCACGCGCGCACGCACGCTGGCGGGCATCGCCGGCGTCAGCGCGACCTCGCGTGCGCGCTTCAGCGCGCGTCCCGCGGCATCGGCGTCGCCGACGCCGAGATAGAGCTCGCCGAGCTGGGCGAGCACTTCGGCCTGCAGGTCCGGCTGCGCGGCGAACCCGTCGGCAAGATGCTCGCCCTTCTCGATGAGCTGATGCGGCGTGATCGGTGCGCCGCCGTTCTCGTCCGGGCTCGCCTGGCGGATCACGTCGGTGAGGAACTGCTGCATCGCCTCGGCGCGGCGTGCCT
>DASTSE010000348.1:0-6648 GCA_035760865.1 Dokdonella sp. | reverse complement strand
CTGAGGTGCCGCGCGACCGCCCGCGCGTTCGGACGGACGCGGCTTCGCCGACCGCTCAACCGCTCACATGCGAGGCAGGCGGGTGGCTGCGATGCGCGTTGCGCACCGCAGGCACGAGCTGCGCGAGCAGGCCGCACGCGGCGAGCATCCAGACGATCAGCGCGCCGCTCGGCAGGTCGAAGACGGCCGACAGCACGAGTCCGCTCGCGTAGCCGAGCGCGCCGATCCCGTACGCGGCGGCGAGGCGACCCCTGCCCTGCATGCCCGCGGTCGCGAGCGCGGGCACGATGAGGCTCGCGAACACGAGGTAGACGCCGACGAGCTGCACCGAGGTCGTGATCGCGAGCGCGAACAGGGCGTAGAACACGAGCCCGCGCAGCTCGCCGCGGCGCCAGGCCATGAACGCGAGCAGCGCAGCGGACAGCAGCAGCGCGGGCACGAGCTGGCCGTAGCTGACCCAGAGAATCTGCCCGACCAGCAGGTCCTTGAGGTGTTCGCCGCCCTGCGGATTGTTCGCGAGCAGCAGCAGGCCGCCGGTCGCGGCCAGCACGAACAAGGTGCCGATCAACGGCTCCTGGTAATCCGGCCAGCGGCGGTCGGTCCACGACAGCAGGCTCGCGCCCGCGAGCGCCGCGAGTGCGGCGGCGAGCTGCACGCCCCAGCTCGCCTCGTCGACGCCGAGGAACTGCGCGAGGATGACGCCGAGCCCGGCGATCTGCGCGATCGCGAGGTCGATGAAGATGATGCCGCGCGAGAGCACCTGCTTGCCGAGCGGTACGTGCGTCGACAGCACGATCAGGCCCGCGGCGCACGCGGGGCCCAGGATGGCGAGGTCGAGGCCGGACCCGTTGAACGTCACTTGGCCGCTCCGAGCAGCTTGTCGATGGTCGAGTCGTAGAACGAGAACAGGTCCTTCGACTGCGCGTCGCCGCCGACCGTGAACGGCAGGGTCACTGCGGGCACGCCGGTGCGTTCGGACAGCCAGTCGGCCGGCTTCGGGTCCTGGTAGGCGGCGCGGATGATCGCGAGCGTGTTCTGGCTCTTCGTCGAGTCGACGAGCGTCGCGAGGTGCGAACTCGTCGGCGGCACGCCGGGCTTGGGTTCGAGCGAGCCGATCTCGTGCATGCCGAGCCAGGTCGTGAGGTAGATCCAGCTGTTGTGGTGGACGACGACGTTGCGGCCCTTGAGCGGCGCCGCCTTCGCTTCCCAGCGCGGGATCGCCGCGCTCCAGCGCGCGCTGAAATCGGCGAGGCGCTGCGCGTACGCGCCCGCGTCGGCGGGGTCGAGCTTGGCGAGGCGCGCGGACAGCGCCTTCGCGATCACGAGCACGCGATTCGGGTCCATCTGGAAATGCGGATTGCCACCCGGATGCACGTCGCCGTTGGCGCGGTCGAGCTGCGACGGCTTCTCGAGCGTCGTGATCTGATCGGCGGCCATGAACGAGCCGTCGCCGGACGCGATCTTCGGGTTGCCGGACTGGCGCACGAGCTGCGGCAGCCAGCCGATCTCGAGTTCGGCGCCGGTGCAGACGACGAGGTCGGCGCGCCGCACCTTCGCGATCAGGCTCGGCTTCGCTTCGATCACGTGCACGTCCTGCAGCGCGGACGTCGCGACGTCGACGTCGAGCGTGTCGCCGCCGAGTTCGGCGAGCAGCGCGCCCCACTCCGGCTCGCACGAGAACACCTTGAGGTTCGCGCGCGCGGGCGAGGCGAACGCGACGGCGCAGAGCGCCGACATGCACAGCGAAATCAGTTTGTTCATCGTTGCATCCGTATCAAGACCAGTGCATTGCGGCCCGGACCGCTCCCGGATTCGTACATTCGATTCAGAACTTGTGCGCGCCGTGCGCACCGAGGCTGACCTGGTATTGCAGCGTCAGCGCATTGTCGGTCGTGTCCGCGTCGGGTTCGTCGCGGCTGAACTGCAGGCGCAGGAGGCTGAACTCGCTGTTGTGCCAGGCGAGTTCGAGCGTGTTGCGGTAAGGATCGAACGCGCTCGCGAACGGCCCCTGGCGATCGGCCCACAGCTTGTCGACGCGGTAGCCGAGATCCCAGGTACGGTTGAAGCGGTATACGGCTTCGAGGTACGCGCCGCGGCGCGCGCCTCGCCATGCGAGGGGCGAGCCGTCGTCGCCGGGCGTGGCCACGACGCCGTCGCGATGGTCGGAGAAATACTCGCCGCGCACGGTCACGCCGCCGTCCTTGAAGTTGCCCTGCGGCGCCCATTTCCAGGTCGCGTCGGCGATGTAGAGGGTGCTGTCGCCGCCGAAACCGTCTTCGGCGCCGTCCGCCGTCGACTTCAGCATCGACACACCCGCGAGCCATGAATTCTCCATGCCGACATCGCCGCCGGCGTGCGCGAACAGTGTCCTTGCGCCCGCCCCGCCATGCGCGGCGCCGGCTGCCGGGAAGTTCTCGCCGCGGAAGATCTCGCCGCCGAGCTCGAGGTAGAGGTCGGTCGGTGCAAGCCAGCGCAATTGCACGCCGTCGTCGCCGAACTGGTTGCCGAGGAACGCCTGGTACGGCAACGGTCGATCGAAGAAGCTGTCGGTGTGCGCATGATGGCTGTTGAGATAGCCGATGTCGGAGTAGAAGCGTCCAAGGCGCAGGTTGAACCCCTCGGGCAAAGCGGTCGTGTCGACGAACGCCTCCTCGACGCCGACATGATCCTCGCCATGCTCGCTCTCGGCGGTGAACGTGAGCTGGCCATAGAACTTCTCGTCGATGTTGGCGGCGAACGAAAGCTCGCTTTCGCCGAGCGAGAAGCCACGCGGCGACGGCCCGCCTTCGCCGACGGCAGGAAAGCCCGCGCGCACGTAGTCGTCGGGATTCTTCGAGTGGCTCGAATAGCTGCCGTTGAGGACCACGCTGATCGCGGGGTTGAATGCGTTCGCGTTGCCGCCCGAGGCCGCCGCCGGTGCGGCCTCGGCGACCGGCGCGGCAGCCGCGACGGACGCGCGCAGCGCGACGAGTTCGTCTTGCGCCGCCTTCGCTGCCGCATTCGCCGCCTCGGCCTGCTCGCGCAGTCGGCGATCGTTCGCCTCCAGGGCCGCGACGCGCGCGACGAGCGCGTCGAGTTGCTGCTGCAGGGTCCCCGCAGGACGCTCGGGCGCCGCCAACAGCGCCGGGGAAGCCAGGGCCGCGCACACGGCCAGGATGGTTGCACGCATGGGAATGACTCGCTCGGACGGGCGTGGGCGTCCGCACCGGCCGCCCATGAATGACGTTACGGTATAACAGACGTGGCGGCACGTGCCATGGGTCGAGAGGCACGGTCGGTGGCCACTGCTTGTAGTCGCCGCTCCCTTTCAACGAGCTGACAGGGTTCGGGGCGAGCGCCTTCGGGGTCGGTTCGGCCCGGCATCCGCACGGCTGATTTTCGAGTAAATTCCGCGCGATCCGCGATGAATTTCGCGAATTACACGCATATCATGCGCTAGGTTGATGTCGGGGCCTGCCGGCCCGGTAGGGGAAGGGCATGTTTCGCATCCTGATCGCGAACAGCAAGGGCGGCTGTGGCAAGACGACGCTCACGACGAGTCTTGCCGGCTGCTATGCGCGCAGCGGCAAGCGCACGACCCTCGTCGACTGCGATCCGCAAGGCTCGTCCCTCGCCTGGTGCGGCCTGCGCGCGGCGCACCTGCCGCCGATCCACGCGCTCGCGAGCAATGATCCGACCTACGGCCTCAGTGCGGGCTGGCTGCTGCGCATTCCCGCCACGACCGAAGTCCTGCTCATCGACACGCCGGCCGGATTGCGCGCGCACGAATTCGAGCGCTTCGCGCGCCACGCCGACGTCGTGCTCGTTCCGGTGGTGCCCTCGTCGATCGACCTGCGCGCGACGCTCGCGTTCCTCGACATCGTGCGCAAGCTCGCCGACGTGCGCAGCGGGCGCCTGCGTGTCGCACTGGTCGCCAATCGCCTGCGCGAACGCACGAACTCCGCGCGCCAGCTCGACGCGACGCTCGAGCGCCTGACCCAGGCCGCGATGATCCGCGTGCGCGATTCGCAAACCTATGTCGGCCTCGCCGAAACCGGCCTCAGCGTGTTCGACGACAACGGCAGCCAGGCTCGCGCGCATCGCGAGGACTGGGCCGCGCTGCTGCAGTGGCTCGAACGCCGCGCGGGCGAACTGCAACCGCGAGGCAATGTGACCGCACTGCCGCCGCGGACCCTCGTCAGCTGAAGCACGCGATCACTCCGGCCGCGCCGCACTGACTGCACGACGAGCGGCGCGACGTCGCCCGACCGTGTCTGCAGCGCCGGTGTCGATCGAGCAGGCCGGCTGTCCGCACATCACCCACGGTGCCGGACTTCGCTGCATCACGCATGTGCGGAGCACCTTCGATGCCGGCCGGCGTTCTCGAGGGCGCGACACCCACGCATGCGCGCATGCGTCGAACGACCGCGCCTGCGCGAGCGCCGCGCGATGCGCGCGCTAGCGGCGCAACGCACCGGCCGCGAGCAGGCCGAATCCGGCGATGACGCCGACCGCGCCGAGCCACTGCGGCACGGATCTTTCTTCCTTCACCGACGCGGAAAGGTCGCCGACCTTGACGACCTCCCGGTCGTGGGTGAAGTCGAGGTTGCCGGTGAACGCGGCGGCGCCGATCGCCACCAGGATGACGCCCGCGAGGATGAGACCGATGCGCATGGGATTCCCCTGCTTCTTGAATGTGCACCCGACGGCACGCGTCGCAGTTCACACGGGGTTGCCTAACCGAATGCTGAAGCGGCGATCCGCGCGTTCAGCTTCGGTGCGTTGCACGCCGCCTAGGTTTGCGGCGCGACATCCCACAGGAGAACGTCCATGAAGCATCGCATCGCCACCACCGCACTCGCGGCCGTCGTCGCCGCCTGCGGCGCCGCATTCGTACCCGTACTCGCGAACGACGCGCACGCCGACGATGCATCGATGAAGTCCGACCAGCCGATCACCGATACGTGGATCACGACCAAGGTGAAGGCGGAACTCGCGACCACCGACGGCGTCAAGAGCACCGACATCAGCGTGAAGACGGTCGACGGCAAGGTCATCCTCATCGGCGTGTTGCCGACGCAAGCCGCCGTGGACAAGGCGGTCGCCACCGCGCGACAGGTGAAGGGCGTCAAGGCGATCGACGATTCCGGTCTCAAGGTGAAGTGACGCCGCCGGGCGGCGTCGCGCCGCCCGCTCCATAGAGGGAGATCCGCATGTTCAAGTACGTTGTGGCATGGTTGCTCGGCGTCCCCGCCGGCCTGCTCATTCTCATCTACGTGTTCACGCACCTGTTCTGACCCACACGCGGGACGCCGAGGCGTCCCGCGTGGTTGCCGCGCGCTGCCGGCGTCGCGCGATTCGTCGGATGCCGATCGCACGACGTCGTGGCAAGCCCGCATCGCGACTGTTACGGTACGTGCCTCGTAGCGACGGAGGATCGTCATGCGCGTTCGCATCGCCATCGCCCTGTTCGCCGCCTGCTGCGCCGGTACGGCCACCGCCGCCGACTCCGACGCGCTGCGCACCGGCCGCGCCGCGTTCGGCAGCTGGCGCGACGACGCGCCGGGCGTGCGCCGCCACCTACGCGCGAGCGACCTGCCCGATGCCGCCGCGGCGCGCGCGACGGTCGGCGCGAGTCCCGCGCAACGCGCGCGCCGCGACGGTCGCGTTCCGAGCCTGCCGCCCGGCTTCGGCGCCGAACTCGTCGCCGAAGGCCTCGACGAGCCGCGTACGTTGAGCGTCGCGCCGAACGGCGATGTGTTCCTCGCCGAGACGGGCGCCGGGCGCGTGCTCGCGTTCCGTCCGGGTGCAGACGGCCGGCTGCCCGCGAAACCTGTCGTTTTCGCGCAGGGACTGCCGGGCGTCTACGGCCTCGCGTTCTTCCCGCCGTCCGCACCGACCGCGCTGTACGTGTCGCAGGCCGAGCGCGTGCTGCGCTTCGACTATGCGAAGGGCGATACGGTCGCGCGCGCGACGCCGAGCGTGGTACTGAAGGGCATCCCGGGCGGTGGACATTCGACGCGCGCCCTCGCCGCGCCCGATGCGCAGCGCCTGCTCGTCGCGGTCGGCTCCGCGTCCAACGTCGCGACCGGCATGCCGGATCGCAGCGCGGCGGACATCGAGGCGTTCGAGAAGACGCGAATGCGCGGCGCCGCCTGGGGCGCGGAGGATCGCCGCGCGGCGGTGTGGACGATCGCACCCGACGGCAGCGACGCGCGGCTGTACGCGACGGGCCTGCGCAACTGCGCAGGCATGACCGTGCAACCCGCGACGAAGGCGCCCTGGTGCGTCGTCAACGAACGCGACGGCCTCGGCAACGACCTGCCGTTCGAATATGCGACGCGCGTGCGCGAGGGCGGCTTCTACGGCTGGCCGTGGTACTACATCGGCGCGCACGCGGAGCCGCGCTGGGCCGGCGCCCGCGGCGACCTCGAGGATGAGGCGATCGTGCCCGATGTCCTCGTGCAGGCGCATTCCGCACCGCTCGGCATCGCGTTCTACGACGGAACCATGTTCCCGCCCGACTACCGCGGCGACGCCTTCGTGACGCTGCACGGTTCCTGGAACCGCGTGCCGCGCACGGGATACAAGGTCGTGCGCCTGCGTTTCGCGAATGGCGCGCCGACCGGCGAATACGACGACTTCATGATCGGCTTCGTCGTCGATGAT
>DASTSE010000347.1:0-3207 GCA_035760865.1 Dokdonella sp. | reverse complement strand
AGCGCCGTGGTCGGCGTGGCCTTCGGGCGCGCGCGTCGCGCGCACGAGTCCCGATCCGATCAGCACGACATGGATGAGCGCGATGGCGAGGCTACCCGCGATCGTCGCCGACAGGCTGGATCCCGCGATCTCGTTGAATCGCTTGATCAACACGCTGAACGCGACCGCGCCGCCGAGCCACAGCGGCCAGTGGCGCAGGCGCAGGGCGACGTCGTCGGAGATCGGCGGCACGCGCCACGACGGTCGCGCCGCGGCAAGCAGCGCACGGCCGAGGCCGGTCACGTAGCTACCGAACACGACCGCGCCCACGATCGCGCGCGCGAGCGCGCGTGCGTCGTCGCCGAACACGCCGTGCCAGTCGAGCGCGAGCACGATCGCCTGTGCGCCGAGGCCGGTCAGCAGCGTCGTCGCGATCACGACGGCGAACGCGAGCGCGGAACGGCGCAGGCGTCCGTGCGGCATGCGGTCGGCGGTCCAGCGCATGAGCGCGCGTTCGACCCACCATCGGCCGAGCACGATCAGCAACACGCCCAATGCGAGGCCGACGAAGCTCGCGGCGCGGTGTTCCGGCGCGAACGCGGCGACGATCCCGGCGCCGGCGGCGGCGAGCAGCGCGCGCGCGCCGCCGAGGTCGCGATCGAGGTTGCTCGCGATCGCGCGCCAGAACGTCGGCGTCAGCGGCGAGGGCGTGCGCTGCGACAGGCGCGCCTGGAAGTTCGCGCGGCGCGCCTGCGCGATCTGCGCGACGACCTGGCCGCTGTCGACGATGAGGAGCTTGGCGCGCTTGATGTCGGCGTCGAGGTCGGCGCGCTCCTTTTCGAGCTCGGCGCGCTGGGCGGCGATGTCGCGCGCTTCGCCGCCCTTCGGCGGCGCCGGGCCGAGCTGGTCGATGCGCGCGACGACCGCGTCGAACTTCGGCGCGAGATCGCCGAGCAGCGTGTTCGCGTGCGTGTCGACCGCGCCCATCTGGTCGCGCAGCTGCGACAAGGTCGCGTCGTCGACGTCGCCGCCGTCGAGCTGCTTGCGCGCGTCGGCGATGTGCTGGCGCGCCTCGTCGAGCAGCTTGCCCGTGTCGGGCGACTGGGCAGCCGCGGACGCCGCGATGAGCGAGAGGAAAAATGCGAGGACCAGGCGGCGGGCGAGCGTCATCGGCGGATCATCGAAGCGCGCCGGGCGCGCCGTCAATGCGAGGCGCATGCGGCGGTCGGTTGCGCTTCAGGCGCAGGCCGGCCGGCGGCGCACATGCGTAGGGGGGACGCAGCGGCGCGAGAGCATGGGGAATGGCGAGGCACACCACCGCGAGTCCCACCGAGTCGGCCGAGCGGCATGTTCGAAGAGCATCGCGGCGGAAGCCGCTCCCACGGAGGACGATCTTGTGGGAGCGACTTCAGTCGCGATGCTTTTTGTCTTGCGGTGCGACGTTGCCGGCTGGCTGGCGGCAGATCCCACCATCTCTCTTGCGACCCCGCTCCGTCGCACCCGGTGGGACTCGCGGTCGTGCAGTGTCGCATCCATGGTGCGTAGTCGCGCCGCTGCGTCCCGCCCTACGCAGATTGCGGTGCGCGCCCCGGATACACCCTACGTCACACGGTCAGCGGATTCGGCTTCTCCGGATCGAGCTTGTACTGCCTGATCGCGCGCGCGACGTCCTCGGGGTTCATCTGGCCGTCCGCGGCGAGCGCGGCGATCGCCGCGTGCGCGATCCACCAGCGGTCGACTTCGAAGAACCCGCGCAGGTTCGCGCGCGTGTCGCTGCGGCCGAAGCCGTCGGTGCCGAGCACGACGTAGCGCTTGCCGTGCGGCATGAATGCGCGGATCTGGTCCGCGTACTCGCGCACGTAGTCGGTCGCCGCGACCGCAGGGCCGGAGCGCGACTCGAGGCACGCGGTCACGTGCGCCTTGCGCGGCTTCTTGTCCATCGGGTGCAGGCGGTTCCAGCGCTCGGCGTCGAAACCGTCCTTGCGCAGCTCGGAGAAACTCGGGCACGACCAGATGTCGCTCGCGACACCGAAATCCTTCTCGAGCAGTTCGGCCGCGGCGATGACTTCGCGCAGGATCGTGCCGGAGCCGAGCAGCTGCACGCGCGGTTCGCCCTTCTTCGCCTTGCCGCCGTCCTTGAACAGGTACATGCCCTTGACGATGTCGGCCTCGACGCCGGCCGGCATGTCCGGATGGGCGTAGTTCTCGTTCATCACGGTGACGTAGTAGTAGACGTCTTCCTGCTCCTGCAGCATGCGGCGCGCGCCGTCCTGCAGGATCACCGCGACTTCGTACGAGAAGGTCGGATCGTACGCGCGGCAGTTCGGGATCGCGCCCGCGAGCAGGTGCGAATGGCCGTCCTCGTGCTGCAGGCCTTCGCCGTTGAGCGTGGTGCGCCCGGCGGTGCCGCCGACGAGGAAGCCGCGCGTGCGCATGTCGCCGGCGGCCCAGGCGAGGTCGCCGATGCGCTGGAAGCCGAACATCGAGTAGTAGATGTAGAACGGCAGCATCGGCACGTCGCTGACGGAGTAACTCGTCCCCGCGGCGATCCACGCGCTCATCGCGCCGGGTTCGCTGATGCCTTCCTGCAGCACCTGGCCCTTCTGGTCCTCGCGGTAGTACATGAGCGGGTCGGCGTCGACCGGCTTGTACTTCTGGCCGAACGGCGCGTAGATGCCGATCTGGCGGAACATGCCTTCCATGCCGAACGTGCGCGCCTCGTCGGCGACGATCGGCACGAGCCGCGGCGCGATCTGCTTGTCGCGAAGAAGCAGATTCATGCCGCGCACGAGCGCCATCGTCGTCGAGATCTCGCGCTCGCCGGAGCTCTTGATGATCTGGTCGAACGCCGAGAGATCGGGCACCGCGATCGACGTGCTCTTCGTGCGCCGCTGCGGCAGGAAGCCGCCGAGCGCCTTGCGCCGCTCGAGCATGTATTGCACTTCCGGCGAATCCTTGCCGGGATGGTAGTACGGCACCTCGTCGACCTTGTCGTCCGGCACCGGGATATTGAAGCGGTCGCGGAACGCGCGCACCGCGTCGTCATCGAGCTTCTTCTGCTGGTGGGTCGGGTTCTGCGACTCGCCGGCGCGGCCCATGCCGTAGCCCTTCACGGTCTTGGCGAGGATGACGGTCGGCATGCCTTTCGTGTTGACGGCCGCGTGATACGCCGCGTAGACCTTGTGCGGATCGTGGCCGCCGCGGTTGAGGCGCCAGATGTCGTCGTCG
>DASTSE010000346.1:0-2882 GCA_035760865.1 Dokdonella sp. | reverse complement strand
CCCGCGCTGGCAGCGCGTGCGCGAGCGCATCCTCGCGCACGGCGTGGTCGCGGTCGCGACGGTACGGCTCGTACCGGTCGCGCCATACAGCGTCGTCAGCCTCGCCGCGGGCATGCTGCGCGTGCGCCGCGTCGACTACGTTGCCGGCACCGCGCTCGGCATGGCGCCCGGCGTCGCGCTGTACGCGGTGTTCGCCGAACGCGCGGAGGCCGCGCTGCGCGACCCGCACCCGCTGGCATGGCTGTCGTTGCTCGGCGTCGTCGTCGCGATCGTCGCGATCGGCTGGATCGCGCGGTCGCGCCATCGCTCGGGCGGCGGTCGCTGATGCGCATCGCGACCTGGAACCTGCACGAAGCGGTCGGCGTCGACGGCCGGTGCCTGCCCGCACGCATCGCGCGCGTGCTCGCCGAGCTCGATGCCGACCTCGTCGCGCTGCAGGAATTCTCGCCACGCCGCGGCACGGTCGACGAACTCGCCGGCCTGCTCGAACGCGCGACGGGCGCCACGCTCGTCGTGATGCCGACCTTCCTCAAGCGCGGCCGGCTGTTCGGCAACGCGCTGCTCAGCCGCCTGCCGATCGTCTCGATCGAGGCGCACGACATCGCCGTGCAACGACGCGAGCCGCGCAATGCGGTCGACGCGCGCGTCGACTGGGACGGCCAGCCGCTGCGCGTGCTCGCGACCCACCTCGGATTGCGACGCGCGGAGCGCATCGGCCAGGTCGAGCGCCTCGGTGCGTTGCTCGAGCAGGGCGACGCGTCGACCGTGCTGCTCGGCGACTTCAACGAATGGCGCCTGCGCGGCTGCCTCGCGCCGCTCGAGCGCCGACTCGTGCGCGTGCCCGCGCCGGCGACGTTCCCGGCGCCGTATCCGCTCGCGCGGCTCGACCGCCTGTACGTCTCGCCGCATCTTCGGGTGTCGCACGTGCGCGCGCACCGCAGCCGCAGCGCCGCCGTCGCGTCGGACCACCTGCCGCTCGTCGCCACGATCGAGCCGGCCTGAGCGGCACGCCGCCCGGACAGCCGCGGCTCAGCCGCGCGCGCCTAGTGTCGGCGCACGACCGTCATGGAGGCTGCCATGATCCGCAAGCTCAAATCCGGCGAATACCGCCTCTATTCGCGCAAGCCCGACCCGCGCACGGGCAAGCGCCGCAACCTCGGCACATTCCGCACCCGCGCGGCGGCGGAGAAGCACGAGCGCGAGGTGCAGTACTTCAAGCGCCATGCGTGATCGATGCGCCGACAGGGTGGAAGCGAAAGATTGAAACACGGAGCACACGGAGCACACGGAGAAAGAACGACAAGGAAACCATTCCGCGGACCATCGGATCCACGAATGGCGGGATCGCGTGTCTTGCGCCTTCGCCGTGTGCTCCGTGCTTCAGGCTCTGCTTCTTCGTCCGGCATTCCGCCGTGCCGCTGCGCTCAGCACTCGATGACGTTCACCGCGAGGCCGCCGCGGCTCGTTTCCTTGTATTTGTCCTGCATGTCGCGGCCGGTGTCGCGCATCGTCTTGATGACCTTGTCGAGGCTGACCTTGTGCTTGCCGTCGCCGCGCAGCGCCATGCGTGAAGCGTTGATCGCCTTGACCGAACCCATCGCGTTGCGCTCGATGCACGGGATCTGCACCAGGCCGCCGATCGGATCGCAGGTGAGGCCGAGGTTGTGTTCCATGCCGATCTCGGCCGCGTTCTCGATCTGTCCCGGCGTCGCGCCCAGCGCGGCGGTGAGGCCCGCCGCGGCCATCGAACAGGCGACGCCCACCTCGCCCTGGCAACCGACTTCGGCGCCCGAGATCGACGCGTTCTCCTTGTAGAGGATGCCGACCGCGGCCGCGGTCATGAGGAAGTCGCGTACGCCCTGGATCGTCGCGCCCGCGCAGAAGCGGTCGTAGTAGTGCAGCACCGCGGGGATGATGCCGGCCGCGCCGTTGGTCGGCGCGGTGACGACGCGCCCGCCGGCCGCGTTTTCCTCGTTGACGGCGAGCGCGTACAGGTTGACCCAGTCGAGCGTGGTGAGCGGATCGCGCATCGCCGCTTCCGGGCGGGAGGACAGCTCCGCGTACAGCGCGGGTGCGCGGCGTGCCACGTGCAGGCCGCCGGGCAGGGTACCCGCTTCGCGGATGCCGCGCGCGACGCAGGCCTGCATCGCGCGCCAGATTTCGTCGAGGCCCGCGTCGATCTGCTCGCGCGTTCGCCAGGCGAGTTCGTTCGCGTACATGAGTTCAGCCATCGTGAGACGGCTTTCGTCGCAGCGACGCAGCAGCTCCTCGCCCGAATGGAACGGATAGGTCAGCGGCGTCTCGTCGGCGACGATGCGGTCTTCCGCAGCTTCGTCCTGGTTGACGACGAAGCCGCCGCCGACCGAATAGTAGTCGCGCGTCGCGATCATCTCGCCGTCGGCGTCGTAGGCGGCGAAGCGCATGCCGTTGGTATGGAACGGCAGCTTCTGTCGCTTGTTCATGATGAGATCGGTCTTCTCGTCGAAGGCGATCTCGTGCGCGCCGTGCAGGCGGATACGCTTGCTCTTGCGGATGCGTTCGAGTGCGGGCGGGATGAGATCGGGATCGATCTCGTTCGGCCAGTGGCCCTCGAGGCCCATGAGCACGGCCTTGTCGGTGCCGTGGCCCCGACCGGTCAGCGCGAGCGAGCCGAACACCTCTGCGCGCACGCGCGTGGTGCGCGCGAGGTGGCCGCCTTCGACGAGCCAGCGTTCGACGAAGCGCGCGGCCGCGCGCATCGGTCCGACCGTGTGCGAGGACGACGGCCCGATGCCGATCTTGAAGAGGTCGAAGACGCTGACTGCCATATTGTTCAATATGGGGGTGGAAGCGCGGCTATTCTACGCTGGCGTGAACTGCCAACCGTGACGTGGAGCGGGCCC
>DASTSE010000345.1:0-2049 GCA_035760865.1 Dokdonella sp. | reverse complement strand
CATCGTCAAGGGCAACCTGAGCCTCCTCGCCAACCGCGAGTGGGCGCGCCTGCAGCATGCCGCGGGCTGCGACGAAAAGACGCTGCACGCGGCGCGCTCCCTGATCCGCTCGCTCGACCCGCGGCCCGGGCACCGCTTCGGCCCGCAGGAGGCGCGCTACGTCGTGCCCGACGTGATCGTGAAGAAGGCGCGCGACCGCTGGGTGGCGATCATCAATCCCGCCTCGCTGCCGCGCGTGCGCCTGAACCGCACCTACGCCGACGCGATCGCCAGCCGCGGCAGTTCCAACCAGTCGCTCGCCCGGCACCTCCAGGAAGCGCGCTGGCTGCTACGTTCCATCGAGCAGCGCTTCGCCACCATTCAGCGCGTCGCGGACGCGATCGTCGCGCGCCAGCGCGGCTTTTTCGAGTATGGCGAGGTGGCGATGAAGCCGCTCACGCTCAAGCTCATCGCCGGCGAGCTCGGCCTGCACGAGTCGACGGTATGCCGCGTGACCAACAACAAGTACATGGCGACGCCGCGCGGCCTGTTCGAGTTCAAGCACTTCTTCTCGCGTCGCCTCGCCACCGAGAACGGCGGCGCCGCTTCGGCCACCGCGGTGCGCGCGGTGATGAAGGAGCTCATTGCCGCCGAGGATCCTCGCGCGCCGCTCTCCGACGCCGAGCTCGCGCGCCTGCTTGCCCAGCAAGGCCTGCGGGTGGCGCGCAGAACCATCACGAAATATCGCGCCCTGATGAGAATGCCGAGCGTCGACGTGCGGCGCGCCGATATGCGCAAAGGAGCCTAGGATGGCACGTATCGTTGCCGGCCGCTTCGACCGCACGCTGGACGCCGACGCGGCGTTGGACGCGCTCAAGCGCGAAGGCTTCGCGCGCAGCGAGGTCGACAGCTTCTATGTCGGGCCGCCCGGGCAGAACGCGATGACGCGCGTCGGCGGGGACGCGCCGCATTCGAGCGAAGGCTCGCGCCGCGGCGGGGTCGCCGCGGCGATCGGCGCGGTGATCGGGCTGATCGTCGGCCTCGCCGTGGGATGGCTCGGCGCCGTCGACCTCGGGCCGCCGACCGTTCCGCTCGCCGCCTTCGTCGGCGCCTTCATCGGCGCGTTCGCCGGTGCGCTCGCGTCGTTCCGCGGCGGCCGGCGCCGCCTCGCCACGCGCGAGCACCCGGTCGAGCCGCGCGGCGGGCGGATGATCGCCGTGTGCGTCGAGCGCTCGGGCAGCGAGCGCGCCGCGATCGATATCCTGCGCTCGCACAACGCTCGCGACCTCGGACGCGCCGAGGGCCAGTGGCGCGACGGGTGGCGCGACTTCGACCCGCGCAACCCGCTCGCCGCCGTCTGACGACTACTTGCTTGTGAGGTTGCGCTCGGCGAAGTCCCAGTTCAGACGCTGCTCGACCAGCGCCTTCGCATAGCGATCGCGCTCGTTGCGGTAGTCGATGTAGTAGGCGTGCTCCCAAACGTCGACGGTGAGCAGGCAGCGGATGCCCTTCGCCATCGGCGACTCGGCATTGGACGTCGCCATCACCTCGAGCTTGCCGTCCTTCTGCACGAGCCACGCCCAGCCGCTGCCGAACTGGCCGACTGCCGCCGCGCAGAACCTGTCGACGAACGCCTCGTAGCTGCCGAAGTCGCGCTCGAGCTGCTGGCGCAGCGCCGCACCGGGCTTGGCCGGCTTCGCCGAGAGCGACTGCCAGTAGAAGTTATGGTTCCACACCTGGCCGGCGTTATTGAAAAGCTTGCCGCTCGAGGAGCGCACCAGCTCCTCCAGGGTGCGCGCCTGCGCCTTCTCCTGCTCGAGCAGCTGGTTCGTGACCTCGACGTACTTGCGATGGTGCTTGCCGTAGTGGAACCGGATCGTCTCGGCGGAGATGACCGGCGCGAGTGCGTCCTCGGCGTACGGGAGCGGCGGGAGCTGAACGTGTAGCTTCTCGGCCGCCTTGGCGGTGGCGGTTGCCATCGGGAAAACCTCCGGATCAGGATTGCAAAGGAAAATTCTACGGCGCCAAGCTAGGAAGACGACTTCAGGCGGATCGAGTTTCGCACCTCGC
>DASTSE010000344.1:0-12355 GCA_035760865.1 Dokdonella sp. | reverse complement strand
GTCATCGACGTCGAACGTCTACTACCAGTGGAACGGTGGCGCCGGTCGCTGGGACCTCATGCTGAACGTACCCGCGGTGCAACCGATCCAGGCGATCGCCTGCGTGCTGTAGCAGCCCCTCGGGTGAGCGCACCGCGCGCTCTCCCGCTTCGGTGTCCATCCGTCGATCGCGCGCTGGGGCTCGCCTGAAGCCCGCGCGCATCGACGGCCCGCGGCGTCCGTTGCACGGGCCGCGGATCTTCGCTCCGGCATGTCCCCACACGCCGGAGCGAGCGCGTCTGCGATCAGGTTGCGCAAGCGCCGCGGGCTCCCTACATTGCCTGTTCGACGCGGGCCGCGCGGCCGAGGGGACGCGGTGGAACAGGACATCACGCAGCTGCTGCATGCCTGGCATCGGGGCGATCGCGACGCGCTCGCGGTCGCGATGCCGCGCATCTACGAAGCGCTGCGCCGCAGTGCCGTGCAGCGCCTGCGCGGCGAGCGCGAACAGACGCTCAATCCGACCGCGCTCGTGCACGAAGCGCTGCTGCGCATGCTCGGCAACGACACCGACTTCATCAGCCGCGCGCATTTCCTCGGCGTCGCCGCGCTGCACATGCGTTCGATCCTCATCGATCATGCACGCGCGCGCCAGGCGGCCAAGCGCGGCGGCGGCGCCGTGCACGTGACGCTCGGTGCGACCGCCGAAGGCGCCGCGGGCGAGGGCGGCGGCGTGCTCGACCTGCTCGCGCTCGACCAGGCGCTGACGCGGCTCGCGGACCACGACGCGCGCGCCGCGCGCGTGATGGAAATGAGCTGCTTCGCCGGCATGGAACAGGACGAAATCGCCGCCGCGGTCGGCGTCTCGGTGCCGACCGTCGCACGCGACATGCGATTTGCGCGCGCATGGCTGAACCGGGAACTCGCTGCGTGACCGACGCGGCGCGCGCGGACTTCGTCGAGGTACGACGCCTGTTCGACCTCGTCTGCGATCTCGCGCCGGACGAACGCCGCGGACGATACGCCGAGGAAGGCGCCGACGCAGCGACGATCGCCGAAGTCGAATCGCTGCTCGATTGCGAAGGGAGCGACACCGTGTTGCGCGCACCGGTGCTGCGCATGCTCGGTGCATTGCCGGAGACCGAACTCGGCGAAGGCGATCGCCTCGGCGCATGGCGCCTGCTGCGGCGCCTCGGCAGCGGCGGCATGGGCGCGGTCCATCTTGCCGAACGTGCGGACGGCCATTTCGAGCAGCAGGCCGCGATCAAGCTCATCCGCGGCATGCCCGGCAGCGACACACTCGCGCATTTCGCACGCGAGCGGCAGATCCTCGCGACCTTGCAGCATCCGCACATCGCGCGCCTGCTCGATGGCGGCGCGACGCCGGGCGGCCAGCCCTACCTCGTCATGGAGTACGTCGAGGGCGTGCCGATCGACGAATACTGCCGCGATCGCGGGCTCGACCTGCGCGCGCGACTCGCCCTGTTCCGAGCGGTCTGCGACGCGGTGCAGTTCGCGCACCAGCGCCTGATCGTGCACTGCGACCTCAAGCCGTCGAACGTGCTCGTGCGCCGCGACGGTACACCCGTGCTGCTCGACTTCGGCATCGCGCGCGCGCTCGACCGGCCGCGCGCGGCCGAAGCGGACGGCTATTTCACGCCGGGCTACGCGAGTCCGGAGCAGCTCGCCGGCGAGACGCTCACGACCGCGAGCGACGTCTACGCGCTCGGCCTCGTGCTGTTCGAGCTCGTGACCGGGCGCAAGGCGCGCGTCGATACGGCCGACCGCACCGTCGCGCGGCTCGCCGAAGCGAGCGTGCGGCCGAGCGATCTCGCGGGCGACGTACCGTGGCGTGCGCGACTGGCGGGCGACCTCGACGCGATCGTGCTGCACGCGACCGCCGCGCGTGCCGCGGCGCGCTACGCGTCGGCGCAGGAACTCGGCGACGACGTGCAGCGCTTCCTCGAGCATCGTCCCGTCAAGGCGCGGGCGCAAACCGTGCGCTATCGCGCCGCACGCCTGCTGCGCCGACGCTGGCCCGTCGCGCTCGCCGCCGGCTGCGCGCTGCTCGTGCTCGGCGCGTTCACCTGGCGCCTCGCGCTCGAGAACGCGCGCGCGCGCAGCGCGGAGCAGGAGGCGAGGCGCCAGGCGGCGACGGCGGAGCGCGTCAGCGAATTCCTCGTCTCCGTGTTCGACACGTCGAATCCGCGCCTCAACGCCGGACATCGCGACATCAGCGCTCGCGAGGTGCTCGACGAGGGCGCCGCGCGCATCGAGCGCGAGCTCGATGATGCGCCGCAGGTGAAGGCCCACCTGCTCGACGTGTTGGCCACCGCCTATCGCCATCTCGGCGAGCCGAAGCCGAGCATCGCGCTGTTCCGCGCCGCCACGGATCTCTACCTGGATCCGCGCGTCAACGAACCTTTGAAGGCGGCCGAGGCGCTGAGCCAGCTCGCCGTCGTCTACGCGAACAATGCCTATCCGGCGACCGACGTCGAAGCGGCCGCGCGGCGCGCGCTCGAGCTGCGCACGCGCTACGCGCCCGACGATGCGCGCGCGCTCGCCGATTCCTGGAACACGCTCGGACTCGCATTCGAGGCGCAGGACCGCTACGAGGAAGCCGAAGCGGCGCTGCACAAGGGCCTCGACCTGCGCCGCACGCTCGCGATCGACGTGCCCGGCGACGGCGTCGCCTCGTCGCTGCACAACCTCGGGCTCGTCGCCGCCAAGCGCGCCGACTACGCGCACGCGCTCGGCTACTACCGCGAAGCGCTCGCACTCAAGCGCGAGCAGTTCGGCGAGCATCACCCCGACTACCAGATCTCCTTGCAGGGCTACGCGCGCGCGCTGTCCGATTCGGGCCAGCCCGCGCAGGCGGTGCCGCTGTTCGAGCGCAATATCGCGCTCTGCCACGAGCTGTACGGCGAGCGCAGCGCGAAGTCGGCCGACGCCCACAACGTGCTCGGGTACACGCTGCAGGATCTCGGTCGATTCGCCGATGCGGCCGCGCAGTACCGCGAGGCGCTGCGCATCCATGCCGGCGTGTCGGGCAAGGACACCGCGGCCTACGCGGTGCCGCTCAACAACCTCGCGACCGCGTACGAGGACATGGGCGACTACGCCGCGGCGATCCCGCTGTACGAAGAGTCGCTGCAGAAACGCCGCGCCACCTTGCCGGACGGCAATCGCCTCGTGCTGCGCGCCGAGTACAACCTCGCACGCGCGCTCGTGCGGGCGGGGCGCCTGCGCGAAGCGAAGGCGCCGCTCGAACGGGCGCTCGATGGCATGCGC
The DNA here is from genome assembly GCA_035760865.1 of Dokdonella sp. Classification (GTDB taxonomy): domain Bacteria; phylum Pseudomonadota; class Gammaproteobacteria; order Xanthomonadales; family Rhodanobacteraceae; genus Dokdonella_A. The sequence continues at coordinate 9,085 of DASTSE010000344.1, read as the reverse complement.
GCGCATTTCGGCGAGGACGACGTCAACACCGCGAAGTGCGAGCTCACGCTCGGCGAATGGCAGCTCGCATCGGGCATGCGCGACCAGGCCGCGAAGACGTTGCAGTCGCTGCTGCGTTCGCGCGCGACGCTGACCCCGCTCGTGCGGGCGCGCCGCGAAGCCTTCGAGGCCGACATCGCGCTCGCGGCGCACGACCCGCCGACCGCACTCGAGCACCGGCGCGCCGCGCTCGATGCGGTACGCGCGCGGTACGGCGAGGCCCATCCGTACGTGGCGGAGTTCGCGCTCGCGTATGCCGCGGCGTTGTCCGACGCCGGACGCGATGCCGAGGCGCGCGCGCTCGCCGGTCCGCTGCGCGGGATGATCGCGACGACGTTCGCCGAATCGTCGCCCGTACGCGCCGCGCTCGCCCGCTGGCACTGATCCGATCGCGCTCACGCCACGCCGCGGCGCGGGCGCGTGATATGCGTGTGCCCTTTACTGCGCTTGACGGATCGAGCGGCTGCCATGGTGGCGTCGCCGTCATGCCGGGCGATCACCGCCCGTCGCAGGAGAGAATCATGATACCGACTCGTGAGTTCACGGCCGCGCCGCGGTGCAGCTCTATCCGCAAGCGGCCCGCGGCGGCGCGGCTGCTGCGCTTCATTGCGTCCGCCCTGCTGGCGACGAGTGGGCTCGCAATCGCGCAGACCGCGCAGTTGCCCGATTTCACGTACCAGGGCCGTCTCGCGCAGAACGGCCAGCCCGCCAACGGTGCATACGACCTCGTCTTCACGCTGTACGACGCGCAGGTCGGAGGCAATGTCGTCGGCACGCCGCAGTCGGAGCCACAGTTTCCGGTAGTCGACGGCGTGTTCACGGTGTCGCTCGCGTTCCCTGGCGTGTTCACCGGCAACCAGACGTGGCTCGATGTGAGCGTGAACGGCCAATCGCTATCGCCGCGCCAGGCGATTGCGACGACGCCCGTGGCGCAGTTCGCGCTCAGTGGAAATCCCGGACCCGCAGGACCGCAGGGTGCGACCGGACCGCAAGGCGAGCCGGGTCCGCAGGGCGCTGCGGGACCGCAAGGCGATCCGGGACCGCAAGGCGATCCGGGACCGCAAGGCGCTACGGGACCGCAGGGCGCGACAGGAGCGCAAGGACCGGCCGGGCCGTCCCTCGCGCCATACCTGTTCTCGACCGACGTGACCGCCAACGCGAACGCCGCCTATGTGGCAGGACTCGCGTGCCCGAGCGGCGGGCTCGCCATCGGCGGTGGCATCGGTCAGCCTTCGGTCAACGACCTGTCGATGGAGTTGCACGAAAACAACCCGAGTTCGGCGAATGCGTGGCGCTGGGTCTACAGGAATGCGAGCGCTGCGAGCATCACCGTGCGCCTCACGGTCGTCTGCGTCCCGCCGGCGCCCGGCACACCGGCTGCGAATGCGTCGCCGCCGTCACCCTCGCTCGTTCGCATCGAATGATCCCGACGACGATCGGCGGCAAAAAAAACCGGCCCGCTTTCGCGGGCCGGTCGGCTGTGACGGCATCCCTGCCGTTGTACTCCGTCGGAGAGTCGGATCAGAAGCGGTACTCGGCACTGACCGAGATGAGGTCGGGGTCGAACTTGAGGCCGTTCTTCTCGGCCTTGTAGTAGTCGTAGTTGAGGCCGACGCTGAAGTTGTTGCTGAAGTCGTAACCGAATCCGGCGCCCGCGTACCACTTGTTGCTGTTGTCGTCGACGTGGACCGGCGCCTCGAGCACGCCGTAGCTGCCCTTGAGGTCGGCACGGAAGAAGCCGGCACGGCCGCTGAGATACCAGTTGTCGTTGATGTTGAAGTGGCCGTTCACGCCGAGGTTCCAACCCTTAACCTCCGCATCGGCGAAGCCCGGGTAACCCGACTTCGGCGACACGTTGCCGAGATCCGTGTAGCCGCCTTCGACGCCGAACAGGAAGTTCGGCGCGAGTGCCCAGCGGTAGCCGACGTTCGCGCCGAAGCCGGTGTCGTCGTCGTCGTAGGCGCCCTTGCTGAGGTTGGACTGGCCCACGTTGCCGTTGATGAACCATCCGTTCGCGTCGGCGGCATGGGCGGGGAGGGCGGCCAAGCCGGCCGTCGAAAGGGCAAGGGCGAGCAGGGTGTTCTTCATGATCAAACTCCAGCTTGTTGGGGGTGGGCGTCCGCGGGGCGCGGGCACCCTTTCGTTCGATGCATAGCGTCGCCTGCGGGTTCTCCCATCGGCGGCGTGCGTATAGATGGGATTCAGGCCCGGTATTTCAATACCGGCCAGTTTAGAAACCATTCATGCACGCCAACCCGCTGAAAAGCGACGAAAAAGCCACGCCGCCGACGATTCATCGGCGCGATTCGAGCGCGCGCTCCAGCAGCGCGGCGAGGCGCATCGCAGCCTCGCGCAAGCGCCGTTCGGCGAGCGGACGCATGCGCTCGAGGTAAGCCGGGTCGACGCGATGCCGCGCCGGATAGACGCCGGCATCGCGCGTCGCGCGGCAGGATTCCTCCGCCCAATCCGCGGGGCGCCCCGTGGCGGCTGGCGAGGGTCGCCTCGCGAGTTCGGCGGCGCGCAGACGCCAGCCGCCGCGGCGCACGCCGAGTACGGGGGTATCCCACAGCGCATGCAGGTTCGTCGCTCGGCCGCGCGCGCGCCCGCCGCGGATCCGGTAGCCGTTGCCGCCGGCATCGCGCCGGTAGCCCGCGTGCAGCGGCTGGTGCACGTCGGCGACGAGATGCACGAGCATGCGCAGCGCCTCGGCGCGTTCGTCGATGCTGCGCGCGCGATCTCCGAGCACGGTCGCGTAGCGATCGATCGCCGCGACCGCGCATTGCCCGTCCGCGCAGTCGCGGCGCGCATCGTAGCGGCAGGCCGCATCGGCGAACTCGACGAAGTGCAGCCTCGATGTCGAATGCCACAACGCGCGGCGGCGGCGATCGTCGCGCAGGTCGTCCGCCCACGTTGCCACGTCGGCGAGCGCGTGCGCGTGCGACCGCGCGAGCAGCGGTTGCAGTGCCGCGCGCGTCGTCGGCCGCAGTTCGCGTTCGGCGAGCGCCGCGACGATGCGATGGCCTGCCGGTCCCCACGCGAGCGCCTGCAATGGCAGGCACGCGAGCAACGCGGCGAGCGCGACGCGACGGACGTCAATCGCCATCGAACGACACGGGCAGCTTGAAATAGCGGCGACCGAGCGCATCGGCAGGCGGGAGCCGACCCCCGCGGATGTTGAACTGGATCGCCGGCCAGAGCAGCCTGGGTACCGCGAGCGTCGCGTCGCGCCGCTCGCGCGCGCCGACGTAGTCAGCCTCGGCCGTGTCGTCGCGCAACTGGATGTTCGAGCGCTTCTCGTCGCCGATGCTCGCCTGCGCGATCGCGGCGCCGTCCGCCGCCGGATAGTCGTGGCACAGGAACACGCGCGTGGCGTCCGGCAGTTCGTACAGCCGGCGGATCGAGCGATACAGCGTCGCGGCGCTCCCGCCCGGGAAGTCGCAGCGCGCGGTGCCCGCTGCGGGCGCGAACAGCGTGTCGCCGACGAACAGCGCGTCGCCGGCGAGATAGGCGACGCTGTCGGACGTGTGCCCCGGGGTCGCGATCACACGCAGCGCGAGCGCGCCGACATCGACGCGTTCGCCGTCGCGCAGCAGGCGGTCGAACGGGCGACCGTCCGCCGCGAAGTCGTCGCCGAGGGCGAGCAGCCGCTTGAACGTGCGCTGCACGTCGACGATGCCGGCGCCGATCGCGAGCGGAGCGCCGAGGCGATCGCGCAGCCAGCCGCCTGCCGACAGGTGGTCGGCGTGAGCATGCGTTTCGAGGATCGCGGCGACGTCGAGGTCGAGTTCGCCGATTCGCGCGATCAGTTCGATGGCCGGCGCCGGGTCGACACGGCCCGATGCGACGTCGAAATCCAGCACCGGATCGACGATCGCCGCGCAGCGCGTCGCGGGATCGGCGACGACGTGCGTCCAGGTGCCGCTGGTCGCGTGATGAAAGCTGTGGACGACGGGTAGGCTCGACATGGCGCGGAATCCAGGGTTGCGCGCAGCGTAGCGCATCGCCCGTGCGCGCAAGCGCGAGCGCGGCCTCACGTTGCGTAGGAAAGTCGCCCCGCGAGCGACGCGCCCAGGAGGATGGGACGCAAGCCCAGGGCGCCTCGGCGTGACATCGTTGCGCGGGACATCGCCGGGACTCGCGCGGGCGCGTCCGTCGGCGCGTTGCCGTCGCGGCGGCTCGCCTTCCTCGTCGCGCGCCGGCCCGCGCGCCCTCGATCCGGATCGAAAATGGCCCCTTCGGAAGCGGCCCTGTGCGTCGCCACGCAGGGCCGGTAAAATGCGCGCCCCGCATACGCCCCATCCGAGGAGTCGATCCATGGCAGTCAAGGTCGCGATCAATGGCTACGGCCGCATCGGCCGCAACGTGCTGCGCGCGTTGTACGAGTCCAAGCGCACGAACGAAATCCGCATCGTCGCGATCAACGACCTCGGCGACGCGGAGACGAACGCGCACCTGACGCGCTACGACACTGCCCACGGCAAGTTCCCCGGCGAAGTGGCCGTCGACGGCGGCGACCTCATCGTCGACGGCGACCGCATCAAGGTCTGCGCGGAACGCGATCCGTCGAAGCTGCCGTGGAAGGACCTCGGCGTCGACATCGTGCTCGAGTGCACGGGCCTGTTCACGAGCAAGGCGAAGGCGAGTGCGCACATCGCCGCCGGTGCGAAGAAGGTGATCATCTCGGCGCCGGGCGAAAAGGACGTCGACGGCACGTTCGTCTACGGCGTCAACCACCACGACCTCAAGGGCGGCTTCGAGGTCATCTCGAATGCGTCGTGCACGACCAACTGCCTCGCGCCGCTGGCGAAGGCGCTGCACGACAAGATCGGCATCGCGCACGGTCTCATGACGACGATCCATGCGTACACGAACGACCAGGTGCTGACCGACGTGTTCCACAAGGACCTGCGCCGCGCGCGTTCGGCGACGATGTCGCAGATCCCGACCAAGACCGGCGCCGCCGCGGCGATCGGGCTCGTGCTGCCCGAACTCGCCGGCAAGCTCGACGGCTTCTCGATGCGCGTGCCGACGATCAATGTCTCGGTCGTCGACTTCTCGTTCGTCGCCAAGCGCGCGACGACCAAGGAGGAAATCGATGCCGCGATCAACGAGGCCGCGAACGGCAAGCTCAGGGGCGTGCTCGGCGTGAACACCCAGCCGCTCGTCTCGATCGACTTCAACCACAACCCGCTGTCGTCGATCTACGACTCCACACAGACGCGCGTGATGGAAGGTACCCTCGTCAAGGTCCTGTCGTGGTACGACAACGAATGGGGCTTCTCCAACCGCATGCTCGACATGACGGTCGCGTTCGCGAACGCGAAATGACCGTGGGGCGGCACGCGCGACGCGCGTGCCGCCGTCGCGATCGTGCGAGGCGTCACGCGCAGACGCAGCCGCGCAGTTCGGGATGACCGAGGCGGTGGGACTCGCGACCGTGCGCGTCGCATCCAATCACGGTGTTCGCGCGCTACGTCCCACCGTACGACCTTGCACGCAGGCCGCGCACCGACTCACGCGGGCCCGCGCCGCCACTCGCGCCGCAACAATCCGTACAGGCCGCAGGGTGGGACGCAGCCGCGCAGCGGCGAGTCCCACCGATGATGCTTCGCGATGACCGACGCGGTCGGACTCGCGGCCGTGCGCGTCGCATGCATTCACGCTGTTCGCGCGCTACGTCCCCCCTACGACCTTGCACGCAGGCCGCGCACCGATTCACGCGGGCGTGCGCCGCCACTCTCGCCGCAGCAAGCCGTACAGCGCGGTGTCCTGCACGCCGCCACCGACGCGCCAGCGTTCGCGCAGCGTGCCCTCGCGCACGAAGCCCACGCGCTCGACGAGGCGGCACGAGGCGACGTTGTCGGGATCGATGTCCGCCTCGATACGTTCGAGCCCGATGCCTTCGAACGCGTGGCCGAGCGCGAGCTGGAGCATCGCGCCGGCCAGCCCGCGCCCCCACAGCGACGGCAGCAGCGCATAGCCGATCACGCTTCGCCTGTGCTCGCGATCGACGCCGAACAGCGAGCAGGTGCCGACGAGCGTGTCGCTGCCGGGCAGGGTCGCGACCCACGGATAGAACTCGCGCACCGCGCGCTCGCGTTGCATGCGTTCGATGTGCTCGATCGCCTGCGCGCGTTCGGTCCATGCCGGGAAGCTCCAGTAGCGCATCACGTCCGCGTCGGAGTGCAGCGCGAACAGGCCGTCGGCATCGCGCGACGCGAGTGCGCGCAGGCGCACGCGCGCGTCGGCGAGCTCGGGAATCGGCGGGTCGTGCGCGTCCATGCGCGTCCGTTCAGTGCGCGACGAGCAGCGGCAGGTCGCTGTGCTGGAACAGATGGCGCGTGGTCCCGCCGAGCACGAGCTCGGCGATGCGCGAATGCCCCCAGGCGCCCATCACGACGAGATCCGCGTCCATCGCATGCGCGGCATCGAGCAGCGCCGCGCCGCAGTCCTTGCGCGCGGGGAACGCGCTGTAGCTCGCGCCGATACCGCGTCGCGCGAGCCAAGGGCGCAGATCGAGCTGCGGCAGGAAACGCAGGCCGAGCGGGTTGTCGACCGGCTCGCCCTCGAACACCTGCACGTGCTCCGCGCGTGCGAGCAACGGCAGCGCGCCGCGGATCGCCAGCGCGGCTTCGCGGCTGCGGTTCCAGGCGACCGCGATGCGCCTGCCGACGCTGTCGCCGCGCACGCGCTCGGGTACGACGACGACCGGCGCCGATGCGCCGAACACCGTGCGCGAGACGAGCCCCCAACCCGTCGGCGCATCGGGATTGAGTTGCGGCCGTTCGACCACGACGAGGTCGCTCCAGCGCGAGGCCTGGCAGAGCGACTCGATCACGTCGCCCTGGCTCGCGCTCCAGGCACCGTCCAATCCGCGCGCATCGAGCTCGGCCTGCCAGAACGGCGCTCGTTGCAGCGCGTCGCGGTAGGCGCCCTCGGCCTCGTTGACGTACAGCGCGACCGCCTCCGGCGAAGCGAACGCGACCGGCGAGATCGGCACGACGTGCAAGCCGGTCGCATACGCGCGCAACCGCTGTGCGAGGGCGAGGCCGATCGCACCCGCGCTGCCGAGCGTGTCGGTGCGCCGCAGATGGACGAGGATGTCGAACGGACACGCGGCGGGTTCGGCCATGGCACGCTCCGGCAACGCAACGACGATAGCTTACGGCGTCGCGCGCCCGCGCGCGCGTCTGCGGCGCGGGCGCTATGCTTGCGGTCGGCATTCGGCGACAGGAGGCATCACGGTGCGAACGGCATTCCTCTTCGGCGCGCTGCTGCTGGCGGCGGCAGCACCGGCATACGCGCGCAGGGATCTCGACTGCGAGATGCGCTTCTCGCTCGCGGGCTGGTCCGCGTTCTACAAGACCGCATCGGGCGAGGGCACGGTGACCTGCAGCAACGGCGACACGCTGCGCGTGACCATCGAGGCCAAGGGTGGCGGCATCACGTTCGGCAAGTCGGAAATCCACGACGGCCGCGGCCGCTTCACCGAGGTGTACGACATCGAGGACGTGCTCGGCGCCTATGCGAGCGCGGGCGCGCACGCAGGCGCGGCGAAGTCGGCCGAGGCGCAGGTGCTGACGAAGGGCCCGGTGTCGCTCGCACTGTCGGGCAAGGGCAGCGGCTGGGATCTCGGCGTCGCGTTCGGCAAGTTCACGATCCGCCGCCGCTGACCGAGTTGGCGCCGCCCGTACGTTGCGGTACGGTGGGTCTGTTGCGGTGCGCCATGCGCCGCGGGAGCGTGCGATGACGACATCGGTGGCGCCGCGCTACAGCGGCCGCGAGGAAATCGCCTCGAGCCTCATCCATGGGCTCGGCGTCGTGCTCAGCATCGCCGGGCTCGCCGCACTCGTCGCGTTCGCCGCGCGCGACGGCGTGCCGCGCCACGTCGCGAGCGTGAGCGTGTACGGCGCGAGCCTGATCCTCCTCTACACCGCATCGACGCTCTACCACGGCATCCCGTCGCCGCGCGCGAAGCCGCTGCTGCGCACGCTCGACCATGCGGCGATCTTCCTGCTCATCGCGGGTACCTACACGCCGTTCACGCTGATCAGCCTGCGCGGCGCGTGGGGCTGGTCGCTGTTCGCGGTCGTCTGGCTGCTCGCGTTCGCGGGCATCGGCCTCGAACTCGCGGGCGTGAAGAGCCGCAAGGTGATGGCCGCCCTGTACGTCTGCCTCGGCTGGATCGGCCTCGTCGCGATCAAGCCGCTGCTCGCGAGCATCGCGCCGGGCGGCCTCTGGCTGCTGTTCGGCGGTGGCGCCGCGTACACGCTCGGCGTGCCGTTCTACCTGAGCCGGCGCCTGCCCTACAGCCATGCGCTGTGGCACCTGTTCGTGCTGCTCGGCAGCGTGCTGCAGTACTTCGCCGTGCTGTTCTACGTGCTGCCGGGCGCGGCATGAGCGAGGCATGGCGCACGCATCGCGGCGGCTGCCATTGCGGGCGCGTGCGCATCGAGGTCGACGCGCCCGCGGTGATCGCCGCGCTCGACTGCAACTGCACGATCTGCCGCATGAGCGGATTCCTGCACCTGATCGTGCCCGCGACGCGCTTCCGCCTGCTCGCAGGCGCCGACGCGCTCACCGAGTACACGTTCAACACCGGCACCGCGAAGCACCTGTTCTGCGCGCACTGCGGCATCAAGAGCTTCTACGTGCCGCGCTCGAACCCGGACGGCTTCGACGTCAACGTGCGCTGCCTCGACCCGTCGACGATCGAACGCATCGACGTCAGCCTGTTCGACGACACGCGCCGCGAAGAGAGCGAGGCCGCGATCGCGTACTTGTCGATTGAAGGGCCGAAAGACTGAAACACGGAGCACACGGAGGAAGCAGACGCGAAGATGGGTGTCTGCGCATGCGTCGGCATCCTGCACGAACGCGTAGCCGCTTGTGCTCGGCTCGACTCGGCATGCATTGTCGACAGCCGCATCGATTGAGTCGCTTTTCCTCGGTGTGCTCCGTGTGCTCCGTGTTTCAATCTTTTGCTGGTTCGGCCCTCAGGCAAGGAAAGCCTGCGCGAAGATGCCGAGCATCGCGAAGCAGATCG
>DASTSE010000343.1:0-4377 GCA_035760865.1 Dokdonella sp. | reverse complement strand
ACGGCAAGGTGCGGCCGCTCGCGCTCGATCCCGCGTTCCGCTGGGTGCGCCCGACCTGGTCGATGCGCGGCGACGCGCTCGTCATCACCGCGTACGAGGATCGTCGCACGCGCCTGTACCGCTATCCGCTCGACGGCGACGTCGCGACGCCGATCGCCGGCATCGACGACGACGCGTTTTGCGGCATCGAACTCGCCGATCGGCTCGTCTACCTCGGCGGTCACGGCAACAGCCGTCCGCTGATGCAGCTGCGCGAAGGCCACGCGCCCGAGCCCGTCGGCATCGACGCGGTGACGGCCTACCGCGCTTCGCAGGAGTGGGTCGCCTGGCGCGTCCATGGCTCGACCGCGCTGCGCGTCGCGCGCTGGTCCGCGCCGCGCGACGTCCGCGAGATCGCGAGCGACGACGACGGCGAGGCGTTCGCGATCGCGCGCGACGTGCTGACCTACCTCGACCACGGCGCGCTCTGGCGCGTGACCTTGCCGGACGGCACGCCGCTGAAGATCGCCGGCGACCGCGTGCCGAACGGCAACGGCCCGAGCCTCGCCGCGAGCGCCGACGGCGCACTCGCGCTCGTCACGCTGACGTCGCTGAGCATCGATCTCATGATCGCCGACGCAGCGGTGTCCGCCGCCCCACGCTGACCCGCCCTGCCGATCCGCTTGCCCCGACCAGGCGTCGCCTGCCGCGGCGCGCCGCACGCGACGCACTGGGGGCGTCGAATCCCGCGGCTCAGCGCACGCGCTCGAGCGTCTGCAGCCAGTTCGTTTCCCAGGTCTTGCCGCCGTCGGGCGAGTACGCCTGTTCCCAGTGCGCGCCGGTCTTCGTGATCTGCGACCAGATGAAGCGCACCTTGATCGGCTGGCCGCGCAAGGTGTCGTGGGCGTAGAACGTGCCGACGCCGTCGACGAAGCGACCCTTGACCGGCGGATCGAGGTTGCCGAACGGGTTGCGGCCGTCGATCCACCAGATCGCCCATTGCCCGGTCTTCGGGTCGTACGCGCGCGGCGCGACGCCGCGGTAGACGCCGGTCGGCAGGTTGAAGACGGTGTCGTCGACGTTCGCGCGCCCTTCCATGAGCGGCCACGAGCGGATCGTGCCGTCGAACTCGTACCAGTCGTGGCTGCTTGCGAGGACCTCCTTCAGGCGGCGGCTGTGCACGCGCCATTCGCCGACGAGGAAATCGAAATCGTGCAGGCCGCTCATGTCCTCCTGGATGGTCGGCTTGGGCACGTCCTGCGACGCCCGTGCGGGCGGAGCGCACGCGAGCGCAGCGGCGATCGTCAATCCGAAGGCGATCCTGATCGGTTTCATCTTCCACTCCGCGCGGCCGAAGGACCGCGGAACTATCGCATGTCCCCGCCGCGCGTACAGGGCCGAGGATTGCGCGTCGCGCCGGAACCGTCGCCCGCCGCACGGCGCGCCAGCCCGATGCGCTAGACTGCGTGCGGTTCGTCCGTGAAGGGGAACGGATGCGCATCGGCCTGCCCGCCTCGGCTGCCTGGCTGCTCGTTTCGACGGTCGCGGCCGCCGAACTCGACGTCGTCGTCGTCGACGCACGCGGTACGCCGGCCGAGGACGCGGTCGTCAGCGTGCACGGCGGCGGAACGCCGCCTGCACGCGCGCCGCTCACGCATGAAATCGACCAGCGCAGCGAAACCTTCATCCCCTACGTCGAAGTGTTCAGGCCCGGCGATCGCGTCGTGTTCCGCAACAGCGACCGCACGCGCCACCACGTCTATTCGTTCGCGCCGGCGAAGTCGTTCGAGTTCGTCGTCGCGCCCGGCGGCGACACGCCCGCGCTGGTGCTCGACCGGGTCGGCGAGATCGCGGTCGGCTGCAACATCCACGACCGCATGATCACGCACCTGTACGTGTCCGACGCGCCGTGGGTCGCCAAGTCGGACGCGCAAGGCCATGCGGTGTTCCGCGACCTGCCGGCCGGCCGCCTTGCCGTGCGCGTCTGGCATCCGCAGTTGCGGCCGGGCAAGGCCGAGCCGGAGCAGACGGTGGACGTCGGCGTCGGCGCGGCGTCCTTGCGCTTCTCTCTGCCGCTGCTGCCCGACCCGCGGCCCGACCCCGGCGACCGCGAGCGCGCGCGCTACTGACATGAACTTCCGCCTTCGCCTCGCCCTGCTCTTCCTCGCCACGCTCGTCGCGGTGCAGGTGTTCACGGCGCTGCTCGCCTACGGCGTCGCGCGACGCGCGCTGATCAGCGACGGCGAACGCCGGCTCGCGGTCGGCGCGGCGGCGGTCGCGCGCCAGCTCGACGACATCTCGACCCGCGTCGCCGACAACGTGCAGGTCCTCTCGCTCGACTTCGCGCTGCGCGCAGCGATCGCGCAGAACGACCAGGGCACGGTGCTGTCCGCGCTGCGCAACCACGGCCGCCGCATCGGTGCCGAACGCATGCTGCTCGTCGGCCTCGACGGCACGGTGCGCGCGGACACGGCCGCCGCGGCCGGCGGCGCATTCCCGTTTCCCGACCTCGCCGACGCCGCACTCGACCACCCGGCCGCCGCGGTCGTCGCGCTCGGCGACAAGGCGTACTGGATGATCGTGGTACCGGTCTACGCGCCGAAGCCGATCGCGCTGATCGCTGCCGGCATCCCCGTCGACGATGCGCTGCTCGCACGCCTGCAGCGACTGTCGGCGCTGCCGAGCACGCTCGAACTCGCAACTCTCGGCGCCGACGGCCGCTGGACCGTCATCGCCCATGGCGACGACCGCGTCGCGATCGCGCCCGCACTCGCCGGACGCGAGCTGCCGCTGCAACCGACGCTATTGCGGCTCGACGCGCGCGAATACGTCGTGCTCGCGTCGCGGCTCCGGGAATCGGAACGCGGCACGACCGTCGCGACCGTGCTCGGTTATTCGCTCGACGATGCGCTGCAGCCGTACCGCGGCGTCGCGATCGCGTGGGCGAGCCTCGTCGCGCTCGGCCTCGCGATCGGCTTCGTCGGCGCGCTGCTGATCGCGCGCGGCGTCGCACGCCCGATCGAGAAGCTCGCCGCGGCCGCACACCGCATCGGTGCCGGCGACTACGCCTCGTCGACCCCGACGATCAAGCGCGACGAAGTGGGCCAGCTCGCGGCCGCGCTGTCGAACATGACCCTCGCGATTGCCGAGCGCGAGGAACGCATCCGCTACCAGGCCGAGCACGACGCGGTCACCGCACTGCCGAACCGGCACGCGGCGGAGGCGGCGATCCAGCACGCGCTCCTCGCGCGCCCGGCCGCGGGCGCATTGCTCATGATCGGCCTTGCGCGATTGCCCGAGGTGATCCAGACCATGGGCCACACGATCAGCGATCGCCTCATGCGCGACGCCGGTCGGCGCCTGCACCCGTTCGCGGCGCGCGGCGTCGTCGCGCGCGCGACCGACACGCAGTTCGCGCTCTGGCTCGACGGCGCCGACCGGGCCGACGCGATCGCGGTCGCGTTCCGCATCCTCGACGCGCTCGGCGTGCCCTACCAGGAAGCGGACCTGTCGATCGACACCGAGCCGGCGATCGGCATCGCGCTGCATCCCGCCCACGGCGCCGAGGCGAGCACGCTGCTGCGCCACGCCGAGGTCGCGTTGATCGCCGCGCTCGGCGCAGAAGATCCGGTCGGCGTTTACGACCCGGGCACCGACCCGCACCGGCCCGAGCGCCTGTCGCTGATGACCGAGCTGCGCGAGGCGCTCGATCGCAAGCAGCTGCGCCTGCACTACCAACCCAAAGTGCGCCTCGCGGACGGCCGCATCGACGGCGCCGAGGCGCTGCTGCGTTGGCAGCATCCGCTGCGCGGCGCAGTCGCGCCCGACACGTTCATTCCGCTCGCCGAGCGCACCGGCAACATCCGCCGCGTCACGCGCTGGGTACTCGCGAGCGCGATCGCGCAGGCGCACGACTGGTCGGCGCGCGGGCACGCACTGCGGATCGCGATCAACCTGTCCGCGCGCGACCTCGCCGACGCCGACCTGCCGACGCGCATCGGCGACCTGCTTTCGTTGCACGCGGTCGCGCCGCGCAACATCGTGCTCGAACTCACCGAAAGCGCGGTCATGGGCGAGCCCGACACCGCGGTGCAGGTGCTCAAGCGCCTCGCCGACCTCGGCATCGACCTCGCGATCGACGACTTCGGCGTCGGCCAGTCGTCACTCGCGTACCTGCGCCGCCTGCCCGTGCGCGAGATCAAGATCGACCGCTCGTTCACGCAGAAACTCGCCGAGGACGTCGGCGACCGCACGCTCGTGCGCTCGATCGTCGAGCTCGGCCATCGCCTCGGCTATCGCGTGACCGCGGAAGGCATCGAGAGCCGCGCCGCATTCGAGTACCTGCGCGACGTCGGCTGCGACCACGCGCAGGGCTACTACATCGCGCCCGCGCTCGAT
>DASTSE010000342.1:0-5055 GCA_035760865.1 Dokdonella sp. | reverse complement strand
GCGGGTCCGGCGGCCGAAATCAAGCGTCCGCGCACCGCTCGCCGATGCTAGGCTTGCGCGTCCGCGCGAGGCGCCAGCATGAACATTCGGCCATACCAGGGCATCTTCCCGCGCCTCGGCGCGAACGCCTACGTCGATCCGGGCGCCCACCTGATCGGCGACGTCGAGCTCGGCGACGACGCGTCGCTGTGGCCGGGCGCGGTCGCGCGCGGCGACGTGCACTACATCCGCATCGGCGCGCGTACGAACGTGCAGGACGGTTCGATCCTCCACGTCACGCACGCGGGCGAGTACACCGACGAGGGCTTTCCGCTCGTCATCGGCAACGACGTCACGATCGGCCACGCAGCCGTCGTGCACGCGTGCACGATCCACGACGCCTGCCTCATCGGCATGCACGCGACCGTGCTCGACGGCGCAGTCGTGCATCGGCACAGCATGATCGGAGCCGGCGCGCTCGTCGCGCCGGGCAAGATCGTCGGCGAAGGCGAATTGTGGGTCGGCAACCCCGCGCGCTGCGTGCGCACGTTGTCCGCGCAGGAAATCGAGCGCCTGTACTACTCGGCGCAGCACTACGTCCGGCTCAAGGACCGCTACCTCGCCGCGGGCACCTGAGCGTCGGGTCGCGTCGCGTGTTCGAGCGCGTCCAGTCGCGCGAGCGCATCGTCGCGGTCGACGCCGCACATCGACGGCGACGGTCGCAGGCTGCGGCATACGGCAGGCCGATCGGGTCGCCCGAAGATCGCGCAGCGCAGGTCATCCATCAGTTGCACGCACGGCATTCCGGCGGGCTTGCCGTGCGGCATGCCGGGGATCGGCGAAGAGATCGACGGCGCGATGCAGCAGGCGCCGCAGCCGGCTCGGCAGGCGACGTCGTCGTCGGACGCGGTCGTCGCCACCGCCAGTCAGCCGCGCGCGTCGAGCACGGCGCGCAGCTGCGCGTGCACGGGGCCGGTGTCCGGGCGAACGCCGTGCCAGAGCTCGAACGACTCGGCCGCCTGCTCGACCAGCATGCCGAGGCCGTCGTGTACCGCGCGCGCTCGCGCGCCACGCGCAGCGGCGAGGAACGGCCGCGCGGCTTCGCCGTAGGAGAGGTCGTAGCACGCCGCTGGGGCGGAGTCCGCCGCGAGTGGCCATGCGAACGCATCGCCGGCGTGCCCGGCCGACGTCGCGTTCACGACGAGATCGAATGTCGCTTCATGCCGCAGTGCGTCCCATGCGCAGGCGCGCGCAGGAGCACCCAGGGCATCGACGAGCGACTGCGCACGCGTTGCGGTGCGATTGGCGACGACGAGTTCGCGCACGCCCGCGTCGACGAGCGCGAACGCGGCCGCGCGTGCGGCGCCGCCAGCGCCGAGCAGGAGCACGCGGCGACCGCGTGGATCGAGATCGTGCCGAGCGAGGTCGCGCAGCAGGCCGATGCCGTCGGTGCTGTCGCCGTGCCACCCGGCGTCATCGCGGATCAGCGTGTTGACGCTGCCGCAGCGCCGCGCACGCTCGGAAAGGGCGCTGCAGAGCGCCGCCGCATCTTCCTTGAGCGGCAACGTCACGTTCGCACCGCGCCCGCCGTCGCGCGCGAACGCGGCGAGCATCGCCGCGAACGTATCGCGACCCGCTTCGATCGCGCGGTAGTCGAGCGCGATGCCGAGCTGCGCGCCGAACGCGGCGTGGATGCGCGGCGACAGCGAATGCGCGATCGGCTGGCCGACTACGGCGTAACGGTTCATCTGGCGTCCGGGAAAGCAAAGCCTGAAACACGAAGGGCACGAAGGAAAGCGAAGAAGGGGAGAAGCTTGAAACACGGAGCACACGGAGCACACCGAGGAAAGCGGAAGCGAGGAATGCACTTTCCTGAAGAGCCTTCCTCCCTGCTACGTGTGCTCCGTGTTTCAATCGTTGAATCTTTGCTCTTCTTCGTGTCCTTCGTGTTCCAATCTTTTCGCCGTTACTTGCCGTCGCGTCAGCCGCGCAACCAGCGCGCGGCGTCGAGCGCGAAGTAGGTGAGGATCGCGTCGGCGCCGGCGCGGCGGATGCCGACGAGCGCCTCGAGCACGCAGGCGCGCTCGTCGAGCCAGCCGTTCGCGAAGGCGGCCTTGAGCATCGCGTACTCGCCGCTGACCTGGTAGGCGAACGTCGGCACGCCGAAGCGTTCCTTCACGCGTCGCACGATGTCGAGGTACGGCATCGCGGGCTTGACCATGACGATGTCGGCGCCCTCGTCGAGGTCGAGCGCGACTTCGCGCAGCGCTTCGTCCGCGTTGGCCGGGTCCATCTGGTAGGTGTACTTGTTGCCCTTGCCGAGGCTGCCGGCCGAGCCGACGGCGTCGCGGAACGGCCCGTAGTACGCCGATGCGTACTTTGCCGCATAGGCGAGGATGCGCGTGTTGACGTGGCCGTCCACCTCGAGCGCGGCGCGGATCGCGCCGACGCGGCCGTCCATCATGTCCGATGGCGCGACGACGTCGGCGCCGGCCTCGGCGTGCGAGATCGCCTGCTTGACCAGCGCCTCGACGGTCGCGTCGTTGACGACGTAACCGCGCTCGTCGACGAGTCCGTCCTGGCCATGGGTCGTGAACGGATCGAGCGCAACATCGGTGATCACGCCGAGTTCGGGCAGCGCCTGCTTCAGCGCGCGCACCGCGCGCTGGGCGAGGCCGTCTGGGTTCCACGCCTCGGCCGCATCGAGCGACTTCGCCTCGGGCGGCGTGACCGGGAACAGCGCGAGCGCCGGGATGCCGAGGCCATGCGCCTGTTCGGCGACGCGGAGCAGGCGGTCGATCGAGACGCGCTCGACTCCAGGCATCGACGGGATGGCCTCGACGACGTCGCGACCCTCGCGCACGAACACGGGCAGGATGAGGTCGGACGGGGTGAGATCGGTTTCACGCATGAGCGCGCGCGAAAACGCGTCGCGGCGCATGCGGCGCGGGCGGGATTGCGGGTAGGCCATCGGATGCGGGTGGTCGACTGCGATGAGGATCGATTCTACCCCGGCCGGGCCGACAGCCCGCGCGGCACGTCGTCCCACCCGTTTCCGCGGCGCAACTTTCCGCGACGCAACATCGAAAACTGTTAAGCAATCGTTAGTACTCGGGCGGTTATCGTGTTCAAGTGCTCCATGAAACTGTCCCGATAACTACAACGTTGCAGAGAAAAACGTGGTTTCTCCGATCCTGATCGCCGCGCTGTGCGGGGTGGCCTTCCTCGCCGCAGCCTGCGTCCGTCGCATTCCGCAAGGCCAGGTCTACACGTTGCGCGGCCGAGACGGGCGTATCCGCACCGTCGGCCCGGGCCTGCACGTCGTGCTGCCGCTGCTCGAGCGGGTCGCCCACAAGATCGACCTTGCCGGGGCTACGGTCGCGGTGGACCAGTTGCAGCGCGGGGCGCAAGGCTACCGCGCGCTCGTCTATTTCCAGGTGCTCGATCCGCAGCGCGCCGACGTCGTCATCGACGACGTCGAGGGCCTGCTGCAAGTGACCACACGTCGCCTGTTCGACTACGCGGTGCTGCCCGACGAGGCGGAGGCCCGCAGGCGCTGGCTCAAGCAGTCGCTCAACAGCGAATTGCGCGAGCGCGGCCTGCTCGTCGCGCGCGTCGACCTCGCCGCCGCCTGAGAGGCTCCCCGCGCGGTGGATTTTGCGCGCGCGCGCGCGGATACTGCGCGCCCCCGTATCGTTGCGACCGCCATGTCTGACCGCGATCCGCTGCGGCAGCGTCTCGGCGCGGGTCTCGCGGCCCTCCGACTCGAACTGCCCGACGCTGCCGTCGAGCGCCTGCTCGACTACGTCGAGCTGCTCCATCGCTGGAATGCGACCTACAACCTCAGCGCGGTGCGCGACCCGGCCGAAATGGTCACGCGCCACCTGCTCGATTCGCTCGCGATCGTCCCGTACGTGCGCGGGGCGACGCTGGCCGATCTCGGTACCGGCGCCGGCCTGCCCGGCCTGCCGCTCGCGATCGTCGCGCCGGAACGTGCGGTGACGCTGGTCGATTCGAACGGCAAGAAGACGCGCTTCCTGCGCGCGGCCGTGCGAGAGCTGCGCCTCGCCAACGTGAGCGTCGCGGAAAGCCGCGTCGAGTCGATGCGCGGCCGTTTCGACTGCATCACCGCGCGCGCGTTCGCGAGCCTCGCCGACATGCTCGGCTGGGGCGGCCACCTGCTCGCGCCGGGCGGCCTATGGCTCGCGCTCAAGGGGCGGCACCCGCAGGACGAGCTCGACGCCCTGCCCGGGGGCTTCACCGTCGAGGCGGTCGTACCGCTCGTCGTGCCCGGTTTGGAGGCGGAGCGCCACGTGGTCATAATCAGGGGTTCCGGCGCCGACGGCCCGGACCCACAGGAACGGGTGGCACGGGCATGACGCGCATCATCGCGATCGCGAACCAGAAGGGCGGGGTCGGCAAGACCACCACCGCGGTCAACCTGGCCGCGGCGCTCGCCGAGGAAAAGCACCGCGTGCTGCTGATCGATTTCGATCCGCAGGGCAATGCGACGATGGCGTCCGGCATCGACAAGCGCACGGCGAAGCCGAACGGCTGCGAAGTGCTGCTCGACGAGGCGCCGATCGAACGCGCGATCGTGACGACCGAAGGCGGCTTCGACCTGCTGCCCGGCAACGGCGACCTCACCGCGGCAGAGCTCAAGCTCATGGACGCGCTCGCGCGCGAATCGCGCCTCAAGGAGCAGATCGCGAAGCTCGGGGACCGCTACGAGACGGTGCTCATCGACTGCCCGCCGACCTTGCACCTGCTCACGATCAACGCGCTCACCGCCGCGCATGGCGTGCTGATCCCCGTGCAGTGCGAATACTTCGCGCTCGAAGGGCTGACCAGCCTGCTCGACACGATCAAGGCCGTGCGGCTCCGACTCAATCCGCAGCTCGAAGTCGAAGGCCTGCTGCGCACGATGTACGACGTGCGCAACAATCTCGGCAACGAGGTGTCGCTGCAGCTGACCAAGCATTTCGGCGACAAGGTGCTGCGCTCGATCATTCCGCGCAACATCCGCCTCGCCGAGGCGCCGAGCCACGGCAAGCCGATCAACCTGTACGACCGCGA
>DASTSE010000341.1:0-3833 GCA_035760865.1 Dokdonella sp. | reverse complement strand
TGCGGGCGGCTATTTCAGGACGGTCGCCGACGGCCCCTTGCGCGCCGTTGCGGCATTCGATCGCGCGACGTCGGCCCTGGAGCCGTGGGCCGTCGACCTCGATGCTCATGCGACCTCTCTCGCCGTGTCCGAGGACGACGTGCTCGTCGGCGGACGCTTCGAACACGCGAACGGGCACCCTCGCACGGGGATCGTCGCGCTCACTGCATCCGAAGACGCGATCTTCGCGGATGGCTACGACACGACGGACTGACTCGATCTCGCGC
This sequence comes from Dokdonella sp., assembly GCA_035760865.1. Classification (GTDB taxonomy): domain Bacteria; phylum Pseudomonadota; class Gammaproteobacteria; order Xanthomonadales; family Rhodanobacteraceae; genus Dokdonella_A. The sequence goes on along the minus strand of DASTSE010000341.1, from coordinate 3,567 downwards.
AAGAACGGCAACCCGCGTGGGCGTAAGATCGAGCCGGAGATCACGCCCGCACGGACGCGCCCCCATGCAGGAGGTGCCGCCATCATGAGCCGAATCGCCCTCGTTGTTTTCGCCGCCGCCGCGTTCAGCGGTGCGGTCCACGCCGACGGTTGTCGCGTGACAGGCACGGTCTACGACGCCGACGGACGTCCGCTGCAGTCGGCCGTGTTGCGCCTGGTCGACCTCGAGACGCGGCAGTCGGCGTTCAGCGCCGCGGATGCGAAGGCGGGCTTCAGCTTCGACGCCGTCGCGCCATCCGACATCGGCCGCTATCGCATCGACGTGCTCAGTGCGCCCACCGTCGTAACCGGCTCGCGCATCCCGACCCGTTCGGTGCTCGGCATGACGCCGACGTTCGCGTGCGGCTCGGGCCAACTCGCGCGACAGGACGTTCGCGTGCGGGGCGACTGAACGGATCAGCGCAGGCAGATCGCGCCGTCGACGACCTCGACCGGCAGGCCGGCAAGACCGTTGCTGCAGGGTCCACCGAGGCACGCGCCATCGACGACGCGGAACGTGGCGCCGTGGGCGGCGCAGACGAGGCGCCCGTCGCTGACGAGGAACCGGCCGGGCGCGTAGTCGAGGCGGCGGCCCGCGTGCGGGCACTCGTTGTGGTATGCGAACGCGCGCTCGCCCTGGCGCAGCACGATGAGCTCGAAGCCGCCGGTCGAACTGTCCACGTGCACCGCGATCGCGCCGCCGTCGTCGATGTCTTCGAGCCGGCACAGCGGCGCGGAGGAATGCATGGCCTTCCAGCACTTGTCGTGGCGGGCCGCCACCCCATATGTTGGGGAGGCTGCGTGCCCCGCGGGCGCGCATTCTGGCATACGGACCGCCTGCGTGTTAGGCGGCGCGGCCCGCGGAGGGCGCGGGAACGCTCGATGCCGATGTCGCAGCCGCATTCCGGGCGATCCCGGAGTCGGCGTTTCCGGACGCGCCAGGATGGACGAGGCCGGAATTCCACCAGGAGTACAAGCATGTTCCACGCCGGCCTGCGCCTCGTGAAGTCCCGCCACCCGCTCGCGCGCCTGGCCGCCGCGCTGATCGCGATCGTGCTCGTCGTCGGGCTCATCGCCGTGGGTGTATTCGCCTTCGCCGTGCTCGTGGTCGGCGGCGCCCTGTTCGCGCTCGTGCGCGCGCTGCGCGCGTCGACGCAAGCGCCGGCACAGGCCCGAGCGGCGACGCCGAGCGGCGTCATCGAGGGCGAGTTCACGGTGGTCGCCGACGGCCCCGCGCGCAAGCGCGCGCCGGGCAGCACATGACGCGTCGCGGTGGCTCCATGAAATAGCCACGCGACGGGCCTCGCTTCGCCCCGCGGCGCGCGGTATATGTCTCCTGCGGGTGACGAACGTTCGTGACCTGTCCGCCACCGGCGCACGCGTGCGGCCGGAGCAGCGTAGTGCGCCGCCGCGGCCGCGTATCCCGCGACGTGCAAAACCTGCACTTTCATCCAAAGGCTCGCTCCATGAACGATCTTTCCCGTCGCGGCCGGCTCGACGCGCCCGCAGCCGTCTCGCTGTTCGGTCCGCACGTGCTCGTGCCGATCGCACTGCTGTCGCTGTATTTCGTCTGGGGCTCGACCTATCTCGCGATTCGCGTCGCCGTGGCGAGCTGGCCGCCGTTCCTGATGGCCGCGGTGCGATTCCTCTGCGCAGGCGGCGCCCTCTACGCGTTCCTGCGCTGGCGCGGCATGGCCGCGCCGACGCGCCGGCAATGGCTCAACTCGGCCGCAACCGGCGTCATGCTGCTCGGATTCGGCAATGGCCTCGTCTGCTACGCCGAACAGAGCGTCGCGTCCGGTCTCGCGGCCGTCGCGGTGGCGAGCATGCCGCTGTTCGCAGCCGTGTTCGGCGGCATCTACGGCCACTGGCCGCGCCGCCTCGAATGGCTCGGCCTCGGCGTGGGCTTCGCCGGCGTGATCCTGCTCAACCTCGGTGGCAGCATGGCCGGTTCGCCGATCGGTGCGATCGCGCTCGTCGTCGCAGCCGGCTCGTGGGCGTTCGGCTCGGTCTGGAGCAAGCGCCGCGACATGCCGCCTGCGGCGATGAATACCGCGGCGCAGATGCTCACCGGCGGCGCGGCGCTGCTCGTCTTCGCGCTCGTCATCGGCGAGCGCCTGCCCGCATCGCCGCCGCTGTCGGCCAACCTCGCACTCGTCTATCTCGCCGTCGCTGGCTCCCTGATCGGCTTCAGCGCCTACCTGTACCTGCTCAACACCGTGCGCCCCGCGCTCGCGACGAGCTACGCGTACGTGAATCCGCCGGTCGCCGTTCTCGTCGGCGCGCTGTTCGGCGGCGAGGCCGTGCACGGCTTCGACGTCGTTGCGATGGCGGTGATCCTCGGCGGCGTCGGGCTCATCGCGCTCGCGCGCGAGCGTGCGGCGTAGCACGCCGGTCGATCACGCTCGGATGCCCGTGCGCATGCTGCGCCCGGATCCGGGCGCACGAGGCCATCATTCACCGCGCGGGCGCGAGCCGCTCGCCGTAGGCGTGAGAGACTGCCTCCATGCGTCGCGCAGGCGTTCGAAGAATGCCGCGTCCCGCGAACTCAGGTAGATGCTGCCGGAGTCCCTCGTCACGACGGCCGCGACCGTCCACAGCAGAACGCGCATCGCACCGATCGACGAGATGTCTCGATAGTCGATGCGCCAACGCCTGCCGACGGCCAGATGATCGCGACAGGCCAGCACCTGGCCGGAGAAGAATCCGGCCAACGTGAACCCCCTTCGAGTCACGTAGTAGCACCGGCACGACCCGAGCGGCGTGGACTGCGTGGCGCGGTCGATCGAGTCGTCGATGTCCGCGCTTCGGTCGGAGCGAGCCGTCGTGCCCGTCCGGGCTCGCTCGCCAGCACCGGTTGCGTCGTTCAAGGCAGCTCCTCGCATGCGGTTAGTATGGCTCTCCTGCTCGACCCGCGACCCGCGACCATCGCATGACCGATTCCTGCGCCAACTGCAACGCCACGGTCGAAGGACGTTACTGCCGCGATTGCGGCCAGAAGCGTTTCGAGCCAGCGGACCGGCGCTTCGGCCACCTGCTCGGCGAGTTCGTGCACGGCCTCACCGACCTCGACGGCCGCGTCTGGCGTTCGCTGCTCGCGCTGCTGTTCCGGCCCGGCCTGCTCTCGCTCGACTACAACGAAGGCCGGCGCGCGCGCTGGCTGTCGCCGGTGACGCTGTTCTTCGCGGTCAACGTCGTCTACTTCATCGCGCCGCTGCACGGCGACTACGCGATGCAGTTCAGCCGGCACGTGTCCCCGCGCATCGCAGCCGCGGCGGCCGACCCCGGTACCGATGCGGGCGACTACGCGAGAAACGACGCCTTCTACGCCGCGTGGACCGAAGCCTGGGTCGAGCGCGAAGCGGCCGGACTCGATCCGGATGGCCACGGCGACGGTTATCGCAAACTGCGCGAACGGTACGACGCGCGCGCCGACGACGTGAGCAAGGCGCTCGTGGTCCTGCACCTGCCGTTCGTCGCGCTCGCGCTCATGCTGCTCTATGCGGACCGGCGCTGCACTACTTCGCAT
>DASTSE010000340.1:0-13826 GCA_035760865.1 Dokdonella sp. | reverse complement strand
CTCGCTCGCGGGCGACGACAGCGCCGCACCGACGAATTCGGAAAGGCCGAACCGCGACGGCTGCACGTCAGGGTTGCGGACGATGTTCGGGAAGTCGTCGAAAAACCAGCCGCCGGTGAGGCCCGGCGCGTAAACGAGGCAGGTCGCGGCGAGGGCGGCGACGAGCAGGTGTGCGCCCGAAAGGCGTCGGAGTGGAAGAGGCATCCCGCCAGACTACGCTGGCGAGGATCCTGCTGACAACGCGATCGATGCGCTGCCGATCATCGAATCGGCAGCGCGCTGGACCACCGGGTGCCGCTCAGCGGCACTCGGTCGGAACGTACTTCGCGTCGAACGTCCCGTCGTTGAAGAGCATGCCGCGCGCGGTTGCGGTGACGTGCGTGGCGGAAGCGCAGGACCAGTCGATAGCGCCCCGCGCGTCGGGATCGAGCGAGATGTAGCCGCCACCGGTGTGGATCTGCGGCGTCAATTTCAGCGTCTTGCCGTCAAGGCTCGAGGGAATGCCGTTGGTAGCATTGGCGGCAATCACGGCCGTGATGACGCCGGTGTCGTCGACGGTAATGTACTGCACGTACTTGCTGCTCGTGCTGGAGTTGTTCGGCTGATAGCTCGCGGCAACGCCGACGAGCGCGTTAGGGCCGTTGGCCTGGAACGACGTCACCACCTCGGCCTTTGCGGCGTTCGTGCCGGCCAAACCTTCGCTGATCTTGGAGCGAATCGTGTAATCCTGATACGCCGGCAATGCGACCGCGGCCAGGATGGCAATGATCGCAATCACGATCATCAGTTCGATCAACGTGAATCCACGTACGTGCGTCGACATGCCGGGCCCCCTGGCTCGCATTGGCGTACTGCAACAAACCTGTTGAAAAAAGAGGCCCCGCGATGCGGGGCCTCGTCTATCGCATCGCTCCGATCCGGAAAGAATCGGCAGACGAACTTTAACGGCACTCGGCCGGGGAGTACTTCGCCGGCAGCGTACCCTGCACGCCGCCCGTGAAGCCGCGCGCGTCCCACGTGACATTCGTCGCCGACTTGCAACCCCAGTCGATCGCACCCTTGCCGTCGTCGCTCAGGCTGCTATACGTACCGGCGTTCTTGAGATTCGGCGTCAGGGTCAGCGTGGACTGATCGAGGCTGGTCGGGATACCGTTGTCGGTATTCGCGCGAACGTTGACCGTGATCATGCCGTCGTCCGGGTTGACTTCGATGAAGTTGACGTACTTCGACTGCGTCGACTGGTTGTTGTTGCCATATTCCGCTGCGGCCGCCTTGACGCCCGTCATGCCGCCGCTCTGGAACGCCTCGGCAACCGAAACCTTCGCGGCGCTCGCGCCGACCAGGCCTTCCGAGATCTTCGAGCGGATCGTGTAGTCCTGGTACGCCGGCAGCGCGATCGCGGCCAGGATCGCGATGATCGCGATCACGATCATGAGTTCGATAAGCGTGAAGCCCTTCTGGATCATCTTCATGGTGAATCCTCTGGAATGGGTGAAACGGTTTGCCCCTAGAGCCGCCAACCTAACCAGGCGGGCCCGCTTCCGCGATCGCTCTTGCCGGCGATCGACGGCTCGCGTGTTCAGATTAGCAGCTTCCGTGCCAGCCCTAGAGTACCCGACCCGTGACGCCGTTTGAAAAACCGTCTATCCAAGCTGCGACGGCGTTCTCACGTTGACACAGGTGGCCGCGCAGATTGTCCGGAAGTGACATTCTGCGCCGCCTCAATGCGTTGACCGGGCGCCGGGCAGTTGTCCGCGCGCATAGTTGCGCATCCAGACGCGGTAGATCGATTCGATCGGGTTCGAATCGATATCCTTTCCGAATTCCGCCTCCAGACGTTCGACCGAGGCGAAATGCCCCGCATCGATCGCCGCTAGCATCGCGGCTCGCAAGAGCCAGTCGCGCAACGCCGGAAGGGCGTGCAGGTGCTCGTCGCGGAGTAGCGCAGTGGCTTTGGCTTCGGCGGTCGCCCCATCGCGCGCCGCTAGAGCGGAAATGACCGCCAGCATGTGCCGTACCGGCTCGGGCTGCGCGTCGCAGCGAATCCATGACGGCGAGACCCAAAGTGAACGACGCGTAGCGGGTTCGAGGTAGCCGAGGGTGTTGCTCGCGACTTCGGCGATTACGTTGAGCGCGAGCCCCGGATCGATCGCGTGCTCACAACGCCCAACTACGTCGTGCAGGTAGGCCAGGTTGAGGTCGCCCTTGCGCGCGTCCGACGCCTCGTCCAGCAACGCTCGCGCGATCAGGCCTGCCTGCTGCACCCCGTGCGTGTACGCGAAACCGAAGTCCGTGTGCACCGAATCCGCCGCGGGCGGCGCGAGCCCTGCAAGTACTTCTCGATATGGGAGGTCCGCAAGTGCAAGCCGGGTGAATACATTCGCGGTAGCGTGCGTGAAGCGAGTGCGCGGCGCTTCCAACGACAGGATCGGGTAGAAATCAGAATTCTTTCGCCGCGAAAGCGCCGTGAAGAGCGGAGCCATCGACTTCTTGTCGCCGATTTGATGGGCGAGGAATTCGGGAGCGGTCGCGATGTCGAGGCGTTCCGCAATCGCGTGGATCGCAGGCGTGGCGAGGACCTGCGGGTGGATCTCGCCGACGGGTCCGTCGACCCGCGCGACGATCAGCATGTCGGTGTCGTACGCCAGATAGATCCGAAAATCGGCGAAACGCTCGGAAAGTGCGTTCGCGACCGTGGCAACGAGCTCATCGTTGATTTCGTAGAGCTGCACCCATTGGACGAATAGCCCACCGGGTGCAAGGTGTCGCGGCACGAATTCGTAGAATTCCCTGCTGAAGAGGCTCGCGACGCCGGACACCCATGGGTTCGACGGCTCCGAGAGTATGATGTCGTACTTCGACCGATTGGCGGCGAAGTAAGTGCGTGCGTCCTCGATGTGGAAATGCGAGCGCCGGTCGTTGTAGGCGCGCTCGACGTGCTTGCCGAACAAGCGGGCGCCCTCGATCATGGATGGCTCGATCTCGATCGTATCGACGCGCTCGAGCCGTGGATCGGCCAGTAGCGTATGAGTCGACAGGCCCGAGCCGAACCCGATGACGGCGGCAGTGCGCGGGTCGTCATGGTGAAGCAATGGCGCCAGTCCGGCCATGACCATGGTGATCTCGTCGCGCGAAGGCTTCCCGTCTTCCGCGAAGCCGATGCCGGCGTCCACTTTGCCGTTGGTGGCGATGGCGCGAGTGCCGTTTGGAATCTGCTGCACCGCAACGCTCGCGGTCTTGCCGTCGCGATAGAAAAGCACTTTCGGGCCGTTTGCGTCGAAGCGGGCCTCGCCGCGGCGATAGACACCCGCGGACATCGCCGCCGGATCGAAGCGGGCGGCGACCATCGTAACGGCGAGAGCGACGCCACAAAGGACAAGTCCTCCGAGATAAGGCAGATCAGTCGGTGCGTCGCTTCGGCCGGCGCGGCGCAGTAGCACGAGGCCAAGGACGAGATCGCCCGCCGCTGCGGCGATCATCGCCAGCTTGAGGCCGAGGCCCGGAACAAGCAGATGCACGGCGGCGAAAACCCCGACGATCGCGCCGATAGTGTTGGCCGCGTATATGCGGCCGACGGAGGCTTCACCGCCGCCTGCTCGGATCAGTGTGAGCGTGAACAGCGGCAGGGTCATCCCGGCGAAGAACGCGGCGGGCGCCATGAGCAGTATCGACACCACAGCGGTTACCGCATTGTAAAGATCGTAACCGCCGTCCGTGCGTGACAGCGCATGCAGGAACCACGCAACCCAATCGAACGAGTGGTCGTAGAGCACCAGGCTTGCGAGCGCAGAAAGTCCCATGAGCATCTGCACCCAACCACCGATTCGAATCGGCGTTTCGTATCCGTCGATGCGTCGGCGGATCCATAGCCCACCGAACGCGAGCCCCCCGATGAACGCGGCGAGCATCAGTTCGAACGCATGCACCGTGCTGCCAAACGCCAGACTGAGCATGCGCACCCAGCCGATCTCGTAGACGAACGAGGTCGCGCCTGTAACGAAAGCTGCTGCGAGCAAGAGCCGGGCCGCGGGGACGGCGAAGGCGCGCCTCGGCGGCTCGGCTTGTGCCGGAGACGCTCCATGGCAGCCGAGCAGGAAGGCGGCGAGCGCGACGACAATGTTGAGGCACGCACCGAAGCGCATGGCGCCTGGCATGCCGATCGCGGGCAGCAGCACGAACGTGGCTAGCAGGGCGCCGAGGGCGGCGCCGATGCTGTTGGTGAAGTACAGGCCGCTGAGAATCGCGCCGTCGCTGCCGTGCAGACGCCGCATGAGGCCGCTGCTCATCAGTGGGAATGTAGATCCGAGAAGGATGGCCTGCGGCAGGATCAGGAGCGCCCCACTGGCCCATTTGAACGCCTGCACGACCCACCCTGCGGGAAGCGCCGGGAATGCGGTGTCGTATGCGAATCCCGTGACGCCGACGTAGACCGGATGGAACAACGCCGCGGCGATGCCGATCACGAGTTCGACCGCCGCATAGGCGAACAGCAGGTTGCGCCAGCGCAGGCTGCGCCGGCTCGCCCACCACGCGCCTACGGCCATGCCGCCCATGAAGATCGCGAGGACGAGGCTCTGCGCGTACGCCGCGTGCCCGAGGTACAGACCGAGGTACTGCGTCCAGATCGACTGGTAGATCAGCCCGGAACAACCGGACAGTGCGAACACGACCAACGCCGCCGGCCCGAGCCAGCGGGGTGTACGAACCCCTTCCATCATGACGGCCTCCCGTATGGTCGCGGCAGGATACGCGATCCCCGACTCATGGCGGCACCCGCGTGCCGGTACTGCGCCGCAATTCCGACGATCGGCCGCTCGGCGGCAGGCGGTGGCGCTACAGCCAGGGATCGATCGGCAACGCGCCGAGCAGGCGTCCGTCGCCACGATCGAGCAGCATGATCATGTCCTTCGCGCGCCCCGTGAGGGGCAGCCACACGACCGAATCGCGCGTGCGCGCGTGGGCGGCGAGCCAGCGATCGACCTGCTCGCGCGCGCCGTGCTTCGCGTCCAGCGCGTCGAGCGGCCGCGCATGGGCGAGCAGCGCGTCGTGATGGTCGGCATAGGTCGCGTAGTACTTGGGGAATCGCTCGATGTCCTTGCCGCTGAGCCCGCTGAACAGCAGTTCGTTGCGGTCTTCGGTCTTTTCGGGCCGCAGCGCGTTCGCGAGCCTGGGCCCGGTCCAGGACAGGCTGCGGAATTGCGGCTGGCTGCCCTGCGCGAGGTCCTTCGCGTCGATCGCATTCGCGGGCACGAGCACGAAGCGGTCGATCGCTCCGACGACGAACACGGGACGGCACGCGACGACCACGGACATGCCATAGAGGAACGCACTCGCCTGCAGCAGCCCGATCACGATGAGGTCGAAGCGCATGCCCCATTTGCCATGGCGATACACGATCAGGGTGAGCAGCGGCCCGAGCACGACGTCGACGCCGAGCAGCACGAGGATGAGCTGGTCGGCGCCCGCGGCGTGGCTGTAGGGCGGCGGAAACCAGACGAGGAACACCAGCGTGGCCGTGATCGATGCGATCACCGCGCTGATCGACAGGTGGATGGCGGCGGCCTTCCAGCGGCTCATGTGGACTCCGGGCGATGGAGCGCGAATATACGAAAGCCGATGCGCGCGATGAAGGCCTGCGCGGCGATGCCATTCGCAAGAACGCAAGGCGGAACCGCCCCGGATTCACTCGATGCCGAGTTTCTCGAGCCGGTAGCGCAGCTGGCGCAACGTGAGGCCGAGCTGCTTCGCCGCGGCCGTGCGGTTCCAGCGCGTCGCCTCGAGCGCCTTCATGATCGCCGCGCGTTCGGTTTCGGCGACCGCGGCCGCGAGGTCGCTCGGGAAGCCCTCGTCCTCGGGCGGTTCCGCGGCGAACGCGGACTGGCGAGGCTCGGCGTACGCGGCGCCGGGCGGCGGTGTCGGCGTATTGGCCCAGGCTTCCGCCGCGGCGCCGGCGGCGCGCTCGCCCGCGGCGAGGCGCAGGTCGCCGACCCCGATGCTGTTGTTCTCGCACAGCGCGACCGCGCGTTCGAGCACGTTCTCGAGCTCGCGCACGTTGCCGGGGAAGTCGTACGACAGCAGCGCCTTGAGCGCTTCGGGCTCCAGTCGCGCGGGCGACGTGCCGTTGTCCTTGCCGAGACGCTCGAGCACGCGTCCGGCGAGCTTGGGGATGTCCTCGCGGCGGTCGCGCAGCGGCGGCACCTTCAGCTCGATCACGTTGATGCGGTAGAACAGGTCCTGGCGGAACGAGCCGAGTTCCACCAGCCGCGCGAGGTTCTTGTGCGTCGCCGACAGGATGCGCACGTCGACGCCGACCTCGGCTCGTGCGCCGATCGGCCGCACGGCCTTCTCCTGGATCACGCGCAGCAGCTTCACCTGCATGTGCATCGGCAATTCCGCGACCTCGTCGAGGAACAGCGTGCCGCCCTGCGCCGCATGGAACAGGCCGTCCTTGTCCGTCTGCGCGCCCGTGAAGCTGCCGCGCTTGTGGCCGAAGAACTCGCTTTCCATGAGTTCGGAAGGGATCGCGCCGCAGTTGACCGGCACGAACGGGGCCGACGAACGCGGGCCGAGTTCGTGGATGAGGCGTGCGACGAGCTCCTTGCCCGTGCCCGACTCGCCGGCGATGTAGACGGGCGCCTGGCTGCGCGCGACCTTGGCGATCGTCGCCCGCAATTCGTTCATCGGCGCGGAATCGCCGATCAGCTTGTTGCTGCTGCTCGACTGTTCGGCACGCTTTTCCTCGGACAGCTTGAGCGCGGTCTGCACGAGGCGGCGCAACACGCTGATGTCGACCGGCTTGGAGACGAAGTCGAACGCGCCCGCCTTGAGCGCGTCGACGGCGGCGTCGACATTGCCGTACGCGGTGATCATCGCGATCGGCGTTTCCGGGTACTGCGCGGCGACGAGCGCGATGATTTCCTGGCCCGAGCCGTCGGGCAGGCGCATGTCCGTGAAGCAGAGCGCGTAGCGCCGTTCGGCCAGTCGCTGGCGCGCTTCGGCGACCGTCGCGGCCGTCTCGACGATGAGATCCATGCGGCCGAGCGTGAGCGTGAGCAGCTCGCGGATGTCGCGTTCGTCGTCGATGACCAGTGCGTAATGCTTGCTCATGCCGTGGGGTCGGTCGGGTCTGGCCGGGGGGAGCCTTGCGCGAAGGGTAAATCGCGCGGCAGCCCAAGGCAAAGTTTGCCGGAGTGTGCTAAGGCGGCCTTCAGGCGGACTGCGGCGTGATGCGCGAGGCGAGCAGCGCGCCGGCAGGGGTGAGGGTGATGCGGAAACATGCGCCGCCGCCCGCGACCGGCACGTATTCGAGCGAGGCCTGGCTCGCCTCGCTCATCTGCTTGGCAAGGTAGAGGCCGAGGCCGGTGCCGTATTCGTGCGTCGTGTAGAACGGCTCGAAGATCTGCGCCGCGACCTTCGGCGGGATGCCCGGCCCGCGGTCGATGACCTCGAGCAGTGGCGGACCCTTGTCGACCGCCAGGCGCGCGACCACGCTCACGCGCGCGGGCTGGTTCGGCTGGCGGCCGTAGCGCAGCGCGTTCTGCACCAGGTTCCACACGACCTGTTGCAGGTGCTGCGGGTCGACCATCGCCTCGAGCGTGCGGTTGTGGGTGACCGCGCGCAGCTGGTCCTGGCCGAGGTCGTTCGATTGCTTGTAGTCCTCGACGAACGCGAGCACCCATGCGTTGAGGTCGATCGTCTCCGGGCGCGAGCGCTCGCGCCGCGACAGCTGCAGGATGTTCTCGACGACGTCGTTCGCGCGCGTGCAGTGGTTGTTGATGATGTCGACGAGCCGCTTGTCCTCGGCGTTGAGTTCGGGCGACTCGGCGAGGAGCTGCGCCGAATAGCGGATCGCCGCGAGCGGATTGCGGATCTCGTGCGCGATCGACGCCGACAGGCGGCCGAGCGAGGACAGCGTGAGCTCCTCGGCCCGGCGCGACAGCAACGAAGTATCGTCGAGGAAGATGAGCACGTTGGTGTCGTCGTTGGGTGCGAGCCGCGTGAAGCGCGGGATCACTTCGGGGACGTCGTGCGCGAGCGCGACCGCCGTCTGCTCGCTCTTGCCGGTATGGCGCCAGTGATAGAGCCGGCGCGACAGCTCCGGCGCGGCCGAGCCGAGTTCGCGCTGGTTCGGCGGCGGGTTGCCGATCAGATGCCAGGCCGACTCGTTGATGCGCAGGATGTGGTTGGCGCGGTCGACCAGCAGCACGCCGGTCTTCATGCGCTGGATGATGAGGTCGTTGATCTGCTCGAGGTTGAGCAGGTCGACGCCGCGCCGCGCGGCGAGGTCCTCGGCCGCGCGCATGTGCCCACCGAGGTAGCGCAGCAGCGCGGCGACGATGAAATAGGCGACGACGATCGCGAGCGTCTCGACGCTGTTTTCGGCGGCCGAACCGGTCAGCAGGTCGTAGACGTGCGGTGCGATGACGCCGAGCGCGGCGATGATCGCGAACAGATACGCCCGGTGCGGCAGCAGCAGCGCGGCGATACCGACGTTGACGAGCAGCATCATCGGCACGAGGCTGTGCCCGGTCAGGGCGACGAGCACGAGCGAGCCGGCGACGATGTCGATCAGCAGCGATGCGCTGATCGTCGCGGCAAGGCTCGAACGCAGCCGCTCGGTGCCGATCAGCAGCGCGACCGCGATCACGAGGTACGCGGACGACGCGACCTGCCCGAGCAGCGGGCGCGACAACCTCACCCAGTCCATCGCGAACGGACTGAACACGAGGCCGACGTAGACCACGGCCTCGAGGCAGCGGTAGAGGTTGAAGAAATAGAGTTCGCGCCGGGTGATGTCGCCCGGTGAGGCCGTCGTGTCCAGCAATTGGGTACCCGTGCTCACGTAGGCTCCGTGGCGCCAGTATAGCCTGCGGGTCCCGCCGCGGCGCCTGGCGATTCTTTGCTTTCGTCGCCCCCATCCCCGAGAATAGGCGACCCGTTTTTCCGTCGGCTTCGCGTCGACGCTCCCCGGATTGCGCTGCCGCGGTGGATTCGCGCCGCGCGCGTGCGTCCCTTCGCACAAGGTGTCTCATGAATTTCCACGAATACCAAGCCAAGGAACTGTTCGCCGAGTACGGCATCCCGGTGCCGCCGGGCAAGGTCGCCTCGACGCCGGAGCAGGCGGTCGAAGCCGCCCGTGCGCTCGGCGGCGAGCAATGGATGGTCAAGGCGCAGATCCACGCGGGCGGGCGCGGCAAGGCCGGCGGCGTGAAGTTCTGCCGTTCGCTCGACGAGGTGAAGGCCGCCGCCGCGGGCATGCTCGGCCGGCGCATGGAGACCTACCAGTCGGGCGGCCGCGCGCTGCCGGTCAACCTCGTGCTCGTCACCGACGCGACCGACATCGCCAAGGAGCTGTACCTGTCGATCCTCGTCGACCGCGGCAGCAAGACCGTCTCGTTCATCGCCTCCGCGCAGGGTGGCGTCGACATCGAGCAGGTCGCGCGCGACACCCCCGAAGACATCCACACGATCGAAGTCGACTTCGTCGAGGGCCTGCAGCCGTACCAGTGCCGCAAGCTCGCCTTCGACATGGGCCTCAACGCCAAGCAGGCGAACCAGCTGACGAAGATCATGCTCGGCCTGTACAAGTTGTTCAACGAGAAGGACCTCGCGCTGGTCGAACTCAACCCGCTCGCGATCGTCGCCTCGGGCGACCTCATGGCGCTCGACGGCAAGGTCAACTCCGACGACAACGCGGAGTTCCGCCATCCGAAGCTCGTCGCGATGCGCGACGAATCGCAGGAGGACCCGGCCGAGGCCGCGGCGGTCAAGAACAACCTCAACTACGTCACGATGGACGGCAACATCGGCTGCATGGTCAACGGCGCCGGCCTCGCGATGGCGACGATGGACGTGATCAAGCTCGCCGGCGGCGAACCGGCGAACTTCCTCGACGTCGGCGGCGGCGCGACCAAGGAGCGCGTGACCGAGGCGTTCAAGCTGATCCTGTCGTCCGACAAGGTGCAGGCGATCCTCGTCAACATCTTCGGCGGCATCGTGCGTTGCGACCTCATCGCCGAAGGCATCATCGCCGCGGTCAAGGAAGTCGGCCTGAAGATCCCGGTCGTCGTGCGCCTGCAGGGCACGAACGTCGAGAAGGGCCGCGAGCTGCTCGCCAATTCCGGCCTCGCGATCACGCCGGCCGACGATCTCAACGACGCCGCGCGGAAGGCGGTCGCCGCGGTCAAGGCCGCCTGAGCGAAGGACACGAACACATGAGCGTTTTGGTCAACAAGAACACCAAGGTCATCACCCAGGGCTTCACCGGCCAGCAGGGCACGTTCCATTCCGAGCAGGCGCTGGAATACGGCACCAAGCTCGTCGGCGGCGTCACGCCGGGCAAGGGCGGCGGCACGCACATCGGCCTGCCCGTCTACGACACCGTGCTCGACGCGGTCAACGATACCGGCGCGGACGCATCGATGATCTTCGTGCCGCCGCCGTTCGCGGCCGACGCGATCCTCGAGGCGGCCGATGCCGGCATCAGGGTCATCGTCGCGATCACCGAAGGCATCCCCGTGCTCGACATGCTGCGCGTGAAGAACGTGCTCAAGCAGCGCCCGGACACGGTGCTCATCGGCCCGAACTGCCCCGGCATCATCACGCCGGGCGAGTGCAAGATCGGCATCATGCCGGGCCACATCCACAAGCCGGGCAAGGTCGGCATCGTGTCGCGCTCGGGCACGCTGACCTACGAGGCCGTGTTCCAGACCACCCACGTCGGCCTCGGCCAATCGACCTGCATCGGCATCGGCGGCGACCCGATCAACGGCCTCAACTTCATCGACTGCCTCAAGCTGTTCCAGGACGATCCTCAGACCGAAGGCATCATCATGGTCGGCGAGATCGGCGGCAGCGCCGAGGAGGAAGCGGCCGAATTCATCGCCGACTACGTGAAGAAGCCGGTCGTCGCGTTCATCGCCGGCGCTTCGGCACCCGCGGGCAAGCGCATGGGCCATGCCGGCGCGATCATCTCGGGCGGCAAGGGCACGGCGGCGGCGAAGTTCGCCGCGCTCGAGAAGGCCGGGGTCACCACCGTCAAGTCGCCGGCCGACCTCGGCAAGACGCTCGCATCGAAGATGTAACAGAGGAACGGCGTCAGCCGCGATCGGCAGCCGGACGTCAGAAGAGGCCGCGGAGCGATCCGCGGCCTTTTTTTTCGCCGGCCTCGCGCCGAGCGCGGTCGAAATTCGCGGCCTGCCACGCTCCGGACCACCGCGGGCGGGCCGTCGCGCGCCGGCGCGCAGCGAAGCTGAATCGGGCGATTGTCCATTTCGGCACCGAAACGACGTTAGGATGGCACCCAGCGCCGCCGTGTCCGGGGAGGGATCATGCGCCGTCGCCTCGTCCTGTTGCTCACCATCGCCTGCAGCGCCGTCGCGTCCGCGCAGATCCTGCCGAAGGATCCGAACGACGACGGCGTGCCGTCGGTGACCGACGCCTCGGTGCCGCTGACCTACGTCGGCGGCGACGGCAGCGTCTCGATCGGCGTCAATCGCGAAGGGCACACCGAAGGCCAGCTGCTCGGCGTGTTCGCGCGCAACAACGCGCGCGCGCTGGTCGGCCAGGTCTGGTGGGACCAGTCCGGCGCCGGCGGTGCGCAGGCCGACTTCAACTGGCTCTGGGGCGGCGACCCGATCGCGGCGCGCGAGCATCCGGACGAGGCGACCGTGAGCCGGCTCAGCTTCGCGATCGACCAGAATGGCGAGCACGACCGCAAGGCGACGCTCGGCTTCGGCGTCGAGCGGCGCGCCTACTCGATCGAGGCGTGGCTCGCGCACGGCGTCAGCGGCGCGCGCGGCCTGCGCCACAGCGTGCACGACGACGTCGTCCAGCTCGACGGCAGCGACGACATCGGCAGCTACACCGAGGTCGAGACGACGACGATCGACACGCTGTTCGAAAGCCGGCCTTACGGGACCGAAATCGGCCTGCAGTTCGGCCACGTGTTCGAGCCGCTCGCGCTGCGCGTGCACGGCGGCGCGAGCACGCAGGACGGCGACGGCGCGCGCGCGACGACGCTGTCGCTCGGCCTCGACACGCCGCTCGGCACGCGCGGCTGGGGTTTGTCCGCCCTCGCCGAGCACGTCGCGCGGCAGGGTGGCGCCGGCGGCGGCGACGACGACCGCGTGTCCGTATTCGTGCGCTACGAGTTCGGCCGCCAGGGCGCGTTCGTGCCGACCGCGAGCCTCGAGGACCCGGCGTGGATCGCGCGCTCGCTCGCGCGGCCTTCGAGCGCGCACCCGCGCACGGTCGAGAGCTATCGACGCACGCGCTCGCAGACCGTGTCGGTCACGCGCGGGCCACGCGAGTACACCAATCACTTCCCGCTCGCGCAGGGCGACACCGCGAACACCACCCCCGGCAGCGCCGTTTCGATCGATGTCGTCGCGAACGACAGCGATGCCGACGGCGATGCGCTCGCCATCGTCGCCGTCACGGCGCCCGCGCACGGCAGCGCGGTCGCGTCCGGCGGCCGCATCGTCTACACGCCCGTGGCCGGATTCAGCGGTATCGACACGTTTGCGTACACGATCAGCGACGGCCGTGGCGGTAGCGCCGGCGCCGGCGTGAGCGTGACCGTCGGCGGCCGGCCGAACGCACTACCGGTCGCGATCGACGACGTCGCCACGACCGCGATCGGCCAGGCCGTGACGATCCCGGTCCTCGCGAACGACAGCGACGCGGACGGCGACGCCCTCACGCTTGCGAGCGTCGGCGCGCCCGCGCACGGCAGTGCGAGCATCGTCGGCCAGTCGATCGTCTACCGCCCGACGCCCGGCTACAGCGGAACCGACACGGTCACCTACGTCGTCGACGATGGCCACGGCGGCAGCGCGACCGCGACGGTCACGATCACGGTCGCGCCTCGACCGAACCGCAATCCGGTCGCGCGCGCCGACTCTGCGACGACGACGTCCGGCCAGCCGGTCGCGATCGACGTGCTCGCCAACGACAGCGACGCCGACGGCGACGTGCTCGCACTGGCCTCGGTCGGCACGCCGCTGCACGGCAGCGCGGCGATCGCGGGCAACCAGGTCCAGTACGTCCCCGTCGCCGGCTACGTCGGCGCGGATGCATTCTCGTACACGATCAGCGACGGCCACGGCGGCGTCGCGAGCGCGCAGGTCACGATCGCCGTCGGCGCGGCGCCGAACCGCCCACCGGTCGCCGTCGACGACAACGCGACGACGACGCTCGGCACGCCGGTCGTCATTGCGGTGCTCGGCAACGACAGCGACCCCGACGGCGATCCGCTCGCGATCACGGCGACGACGCCGCCCGCGTTGGGCACGATCGCGGTATCCGGCACGACGATCGCGTACACGCCCGGCGCGGCCGGCGTCGTCGGCGTCGACCGCTTCACGTACACGATCTCGGACGGCCGCGGCGGCAGCGCGAGCGCGACCGTGACCGTCACGATCACCGCGGCGACGAACCAGCCGCCGGTCGCGGTCGACGACAGCGCAGCGACCGCGTTCGGCCAGCCGGTCGCGGTCGCCGTGCTCGCCAACGACAGCGATCCCGACGGCGACAGCCTCGTCGTCGCGAGCGTTTCCGCGCCGCTCGACGGCACCGCGGCGATCGTCGGCAATGCGGTCGTCTACACGCCCGCGGTCGGCTTCAGCGGCGTCGACCGCTTCTCGTACACGATCTCGGATGGCCGCGGCGGCACGGCGAGCGCGTTCGTGACCGTGGTCGTCGCGCCGGTGCCGAACCAGCCGCCGATCGCGGTGAACGACGCCGGCGCGATCAACCAGACCGTGATCGCGGTGCTCGCCAACGACAGCGATCCGGATGGCGACCCGCTGGCGATCATCGCCGTG
>DASTSE010000339.1:0-2210 GCA_035760865.1 Dokdonella sp. | reverse complement strand
ATCCAGCGCGAGGTCGTGCGCCTCGCCGCGCGCCATGGCGACGTCGCGGCCGGCCTCGACCTCGCGCGCCGCCTCGCGATGACGACCTACCGTGGCGAGCGCGAGTTCGCCGAACGCTGCGCGGAGACGCCGCGACACGTCGACGGCCGCTTCCGCTTCGCCGAAGAGGACTGGCTCGGCGCGGCCGGCGCGCGCTTCGCGCAGCGCTTCGACGCAAACCGCTTCCTCTCGCTGTCGGAATCGATCGACCTGCACGCGGTCGCGCCCGAGCGCGTGCGCGTGCCGACGACGCTCGTCGGTATCGCCTCCGACCGCGTCGTGCCGCTCGCCGACCTGTGCGAACTGCAGCGGCGCTGCGGCGCCGCCGCGACCTTGCACGTGATCGACTCGCGCTACGGCCACGACGCCTTCCTCAAGGAGACGGCTTCGATCGGCGCGCTGCTGCACGAGGCGCTTGCCGGTCCGTGACGACGCGATCGACGGATCGATCGCGTGGCTGCAGCGGCGCCGCCCCCGCGCCGCTGCAGAGGCAGGCCGGCCCGCCTGCCGATGTCGAATCGGGGACGCGCACGGAGGCGCGTTCCCGACGGGGTCCATCCACCTGGAGTTCGCCATGAGTCCCACGCCCTGTACCCGCGCCGTGCGCGCGGGCATCGAATCCGACACGCAGCACGGCGCGGTCGTGCCTCCGTTGCACCTCAGCACGAACTACACGTTCGAGCGCTTCGGCCGCAAGCGCGCGTACGACTACTCGCGCAGCGGCAACCCGACGCGCGACCAGCTGGCGGCGGCGCTCGCCGCACTCGAACACGGCGCCGGCGCGGTCGTTACCGCGAGCGGGATGGCCGCGGTCGCGCTCGTGCTCGAACTCGTGCCCGCGGACGGACTCGTGCTCGCCGCGCACGACTGCTACGGCGGCACCTGGCGGCTGCTCGACGCGTGGGCGAAGAAAGGCCGCTTCCGCGTGCGCTTCGCCGATCTCACCGATCCGGCCACGCTCGCGTTCGAACTCGCGGGCGCGCCGGACCTGGTCTGGGTCGAGACGCCGTCGAACCCGCTGCTGCGCATCACCGACGTACGCCACGTCGCACAGGCCGCGCACGCCGCGGGCGCGCGCTGCGTCGTCGACAACACGTTCCTGTCGCCCGCGCTGCAGCAGCCGCTCGTGCTCGGTGCCGACATCGTCGTGCACTCGACCACCAAGTACATCAACGGCCACAGCGACGTGGTCGGCGGCGCAGTCGTCGCGCGCGACGCCGAAACCGCGCAGCAGCTCGCCTGGTGGGCGAACTGCCTCGGACTCACCGGCGCGCCGTTCGACAGCTTCCTCACCCTGCGTGGCCTGCGCACGCTCGTGCCGCGCCTGCGCGCGCACGAGGACAACGCGGCACGCATCGCCGCGCTGCTCGACGCCCACCCGCAGGTCGGCCGCGTCTACTGGCCGGGGCTGCCCGATCATCCGGGACACGCCCTCGCTGCGCGCCAGCAATCGGGCTTCGGCGCGATGCTCAGCTTCGAACTGCGCGGCGGCGACGACGCGATCGCGGCGTTCCTCGACGGACTCGACTACTTCTCGCTGGCGGAGTCGCTCGGTGGCGTCGAAAGCCTGATCGCGCATCCGGCGACGATGACGCACGCGTCGATGGCACCCGACGCGCGTCGCAAGGCCGGTATCGGCGACGCGCTGTTGCGCGTGTCCGCGGGCATCGAGGACGGCGCCGACCTCTGCGCCGACCTCGAGGCCGCGCTCGCACGCGCGAGCGCGGCGACGCGAACGCAGGTGCGGGCATGAGCGCGTTGCCGAAACACACGTTCGTTCCACAGGACGGGACCGCGGTCCCGGCGGCACACGGACGTGCCGCGCATGGGGCGGCGATCGATCCGCCCGCGGGCGCGGGCGACTCGGCGCCTCGTCCGTCCTCGCGCGCCCGCGCGCGGGCCACCACCGCGCTCGCTGCGCGCGACACCGCACTCGTGCTGCTCGGCACGGGCGTCGTCGGCACGGCGCTGCTGCGCCTGCTCGGCACGCCTGCGGCAGCCGGCCTGCACCTCGTCGGCGTCGCGAACTCGCGCGCGCAACATGCGAACGCGCGCGGGCTCGTGCCGTCGCAGGCCGCGCGCCTGCTCGAAAGCTCGTCGTGCGCACGCAGCGACGATGCGCTGCTCGCCGCGCTCGCGGCGAGCGGCGCGGCGGATCGCGTCGTCGTCGA
>DASTSE010000338.1:0-3675 GCA_035760865.1 Dokdonella sp. | reverse complement strand
GCTGCGCCCGGCCGCGACCTGCGCGCCGGTGATCCGCGCGATCGCGGCGATGCCGCCGGCATGGTCGTAGTGCGCGTGCGAATTGAGGATCCAGCGGATCCGCGCGGGATCGAAGCCCGCCTTGCGTACGTTGCCGAGGATCACCGGCGCCGACTGCGGCAGGCCGCCGTCGATGAGCACGAGGCCATCGTCGTCGACGACGAGCACCGAGGCGAGACCCTTCGTGCCGACGTACCAGGTGTTGTCCGCGAGGCGATACGGTTCGACGCGCGCATTCCAGTCGTCGCAGCGCGGGCATTGCATCGGCGTCTCGTCCGCGGGGTGGTGCGTCGCGAGCGGTGCGATCGACAGCGCGGCGGACAGCGTCAGTGACAGGATCATCGGCGGCTCCAGGCATCGGGCCGACGAGCATCATTGTTCGATGCGGCCGCGCGAGGTCGCCGTTGTGGCGATTTGCTGGCAGCGATCGATCGACGTCGACGCGCCGCGCTTTCGCGGCGCGCGTCGCTCAATCGAAGCCGTCGTCGAACAAGAGGTCCTGCACGAACGTCTTCCAGCCGCCGTTGCCGGTCTGCGGCGGCGGAAAGTTCACGTTCGGCGCACCGACGAAGGCGTGATCGCCGGACATCGCGACGCTGCGACCGAGGTCGTCGCCACCGTGCAGCTGGTTGCCGAAGCTAAGCACGCTGTCGAGCCAGACCGGCTGGCCGAGGAACTCGTACTGGCGGTACACGCGCGCGGTGCCTTCGTGCGCGACCGTACCCGTGCTGTTCGGGCAGCCGACGATGAACTGCGCGTAGTCGGGATCGACGAACAGCGAGGCGCCGCAGAGGCCACCGACGGTCGCCGGCGCACTCGGGAACAGCTCCGTGAGGAAATCCCAGCCGAGGATCTGCGCCGGCTTGAAGATCGTGACCGAACCGACGCGACCGGCGCCGTTGTCGCGCCCGGTCGCGCCGACGTAGACGAAATTGTCGTCGATGCCGACGCTCGTGCCGAAGATGTCGAATGCGCCAGGCGCGTCCGCCGCGAGCGTGCCGACCTCGAGCAGGCCGCCGGTGGTCGTGTTCGGATTCGGGAAGTACACGTGCGCGGCTCCCGCGAGCACGCTGCTCCCCTGCGACTCGCCGGGCGCACCCGCGACGAGCAGGTAACTCGTGTCGTCGAGCTGCCGGATCGCGACCGACGCGCCGAGCGCCGCACCGCTCGTGCCGCAGACGATGTCGCCGACGGCCGGCAGGTTGTGCCACGCGTGGGTCGCATTGTCGTAGTGGTAGCCGGATACGCAGCCGCTGCCGCCGCCGGCGTTGACCTTGCCCGCCGCAGCCATGTTGCCGTCGACGGCCACCGCGCCGCCGAGATTGCCGCCCGTGCTCGTGACGAAGCCGCGCGAGGTGATCGCGACCGGTGTCGCGCCGCTGTCGTAGAAGAAGTCGACGCGTCCCGCGCCCGCGCCGACGCCGTTGGCATCGTTGTAGTCGGGCGAGCCGACGACGAGATGGCTGCTGCTGTACGCGATGCTCGCGCCGAAGTGCGCGCCAGCCTGCGGCGACGGCGACGTCACGGTCGCCGCGTAGTCCCACCAGCCCTGGTCGCCGGGCACGTAGACATCGACCTTGCCCGCGCCCGCGAGCGCGCCGACGCTCGCGTCGGGCGAGCCCACGTACACGCGCGTGATGCGCCGGACGCCGTCGAGCACGGTGCGTACCGCGACGCTGCTGCCGAGATGGTCGCCCTGCTGGCCGACCCATTCCTGCGCCAGCGGCGCCCAGCTGTCGGCCCGTGCGACCGAGGCCGCAGCGGCCATGCACAGTCCGATCGCGAATCGACGGTTCGTGTTCATCGTTCCTCCCGCGCGCATGAGAAGGCATCGTGCCGGTGGAGCGGCATCGCCGATCCGCGCGTCCCTTCATCGGAGGAATCGGAAAACGGCGCGATTCCAGACATTCGCGTGCGAGCGCGCGCGACGGCTCGCGCATGCGGGGCGCGGTCGAAGGCGGCCGACGCGCGCACAGCGCGCGCCCCGTGCGCCGGTCGAGGTGCACGCGTTGTGATGGATGCACACGGGATTCGCGCGCCGCGGTGGCGACGCGCGTCGCGTTGCCAAACCACGATGATGGCGATACCGTCGCGCTGTCACCCGATCGCGCGCGCGATCGATTGCACGGAGCCACGATCATGCCGAACGGACCCAACGCAGCGCCGAACTGGACCGTCGCGGGCGTGCAGACCGCGACCGGCGTCGACGGCCGTGCGCGCGTGGACGTGCTCGTGCGCGGCCAGTACGCCGGCAGCGTCGATCGCGGCAGCGGGTTCGATCAGCTGCGCGTCGCGGTCTGGGACGACGGCCAGGAGAAGGACTTCAAGGTCGTCGACATCCCGCTCGGCACGACCGCCGCCGTCAGCGTCCGCCTCGGCTTCGACGGCATCTACGCGATCGTCGCCGACGGCATCGGCGTCACGGTCAGCGTCGGCTCCGACGCGGGCGGCGAGCACGTGTTCCACCTCGATCCGTTCATTCCGGCGAAAGGCTGACGCGCTCGCTCCTTCGTACCGGGCAACCCGCGGCGGGCCCCGCGAATCGCGTTGCATTCGGCCGCCGCGGCTTCTACCGATCGAGCGCGGCGAGCAGGCGCTCGAAACCCCCGGCCTTGAGATTGCTGCGCGATAGCGAGGCAGCCATCGGATTGACGACGTGGATGAGGTGTTCGTAACCGTGCAGCTCGGGCACGGCACCGATCCAATGTCGCGTACCGCGCGCGAGCACGATCGCCGCATCGCGCGCGATCGCCCGCCGGACGAGCGCGAACGCGTATGCCTGCGAAGGCAGGCGCAGGTGGCCGCAACCGAACGACTTCGACCGGTAGGCGACGAATTCGACCGACATCAACCGTCGCGCAAGATCGACGTCGGGGCGCTCGCTCGCCAATGCGCGAACGAGCTTCCTCCACCAGGGGTTGTGGCCGCGCAGGTAGAAGTGGCCATCCGATGCTCGTGCTCCGCGGACGACGGCGGGCAAGTCGTCGTCATAGAGACCGTCTGGGCTGACGCCGGGATTGAGCAGCAACAGCACGATCGGCGCATCGACGGGGCCGAAGTACGGCTCGGGGCAGGTTTCGACGCGCAGGCGCACGCGCCCGGATGCGGAATGGTTGAACGCCTCGACCGCGCGACGGTCGGCGTCGAGCACATACGGCGCGGCGTTCGGCAGGTGCCGCCAGGGATTGGGCGGAAGGTCGACGCTCGCCTCGGTCATGGTCCGGAGCTTATCGTGCGAGCATCGAACCGCGCATTGCCAGTGCAGGTCGTCGGTATTGATGTCGGTCGTGTACGGCAGGTGGTCGGTGAGGACCGCCGCCGCTCGCCTCCCGCTGGCCGCGGGAGGTCTACGGTCGAAACCCCGCCACGCGTGAGCCCGACGCCGGGCCCGGCGCGATCATTCGTCCCAATCGTCCTCGAGGACGTCGTCGACGAGGTCGACGATGATCGTGTGGATCTCGATCGAAAACCATTCCATGAACACCTCGAACGTGCGTTCTTGGGGCCATGCGGACTCGTCGGTCCACCACGCGTCGAGTTCGCTTTCGAACACGTGGGGGTAGACCTGCTGCAGGATGCGTTCGGCCTCCTCGTCGTCGTCGGGCTCCGGAATCAGGTAGACCGTCTGTTCGCCGT
>DASTSE010000337.1:0-8024 GCA_035760865.1 Dokdonella sp. | reverse complement strand
GAGCGGGGCGGCGCTCACGACCGCACCACGATGCCGCGTCCGGCGAGGTAGCGCTTGAGGTCGCCGACGCGCACCTCGCCGCTGTGGAACACGCTTGCCGCCAGTGCGGCGTCTACGCCGCACTGTTCGAACACGTCGGCGAAATGCCCGGGCGCACCGGCGCCGCCGGAAGCGACGAGCGGCAGGTCGGTCGCCGCGCGCACCGCATCGAGCAGTGCGTGCGCATAGCCCGTGCGCACGCCGTCGTTGCGGATCGCGTTGACGACGATCTCGCCCGCGCCGCGCGCATCGACCTCGCGCACCCATGCGAGCAGGTCGCGACCGCTGTCGCTCGCCTGCTCGGGCTTGCCGCTGTCGGCGACGACGCGCCATGCGCCGCGGTCGTCGGCCTGCGCATCGACGTCGATGCCGACGACGACGCATTGGCTGCCGAAGCGCGCCGCGAGTTCGTCGACGAGCGCGGGCCGCGCGAGCGCGGGGCTGTTGACCGACACCTTGTCCGCGCCCGCGGCGAGCACGGCTTCGGCGTCGGCGACCGAGCGGATGCCGCCCGCGACGCAGAACGGGATATCGAGTTCGCGCGCGACGCGGTCGACCCACGCGACGTCGACCGTACGCCGCTCGGGACTCGCGGTGATGTCGTAGAACACGAGCTCGTCGGCGCCTTCGGCGGCATAGCGGCGCGCGAGCCCGACGATGTCGCCGACGACGCGGTGGTCGCGGAAGCGAACGCCCTTGACGACTGCGCCATCGGCGACGTCGAGGCACGGAATCAGGCGGCGCGCGAGCACGACAGTGCCTCCAGCGGCAGGCTGCCTTCGAGCAGCGCAGTGCCCGCGACGCATGCGGCGACGCCGGTCGCGCGCAGCGCGTCGATATCGCCGAGGTCGCGCACGCCGCCGGAGGCGATCCACGCGAACGCCGGCCAGCGCACGGCGAGCACGCGATAGAGCGCGAGGTTCGGCCCGGCCGCCATGCCGTCGTGGTCGACGTCGGTGGTCAGCACGTGGCGCAGGCCGGCTGCGGCGAAGCGCTGCAGCAGCGCGGCGTAGTCGCCGTCGGCGCTCGCCTGCCACGCGTCGACCGCGGGGCGCCAGCGGCCGTCGTCGCCGAGGCGCAGGTCCATCGCGAGGCAGAGACGGTCGGCACCGAACGCGTGCAGCCAGTCGGCGAACGTGCCGGGCTCGCGCACGGCGACGCTGCCGACGACGACGCGTGCGACGCCCGCATCGAACAGGCGCAGCACGTCCTCGCGCGTGCGCACGCCGCCGCCCGCCTGCACGCGCAGGCCGGTCGCGGCGATGCGCTCGATCGCCGCGAGCTGCATCGGGCGCGCCGCGCGCGCGCCGTCGAGGTCGACCAGGTGCAACGCATCGGCCCCCGCGTGCGCGTAGCGCGCGGCGAGTTCGGCCGGGTCGTGCGCGAACGTGCGCGCCTGGGCGAAGTCGCCCTGGCGCAGTCGCACGACGCGGCCGTCGCAGAGGTCGATCGCGGGGATGATCTTCATAGGGCGAAGAAATTGGCGAGCAGGCGGCGACCGGCCGCGGCGGACTTCTCGGGATGGAACTGCGCGCCGTGCACGTGGCCGCGCGCGACCACGGCGGCGAACGGCGCGCCGTGCTCGGCGGCCGCGAGCGTCGCGTCGCCGTCGTCCGCGGCGTAGCCGTGTACGAAGTAGAACCAGTCGCTCCGGCCGATGCCCTGCAGCAGCGGATGATCCGCGATGCGCGGCACGAGCGTGTTCCAGCCCATGTGCGGCCAGCGCGGCGCGGCAGGCAGCCGCCGCACGCGTCCGCGCAGCAGGCCGAGGCCTTCGACGTCGCCTTCGGCGGAATGCTCGTGCAGCAACTGCATGCCGAGGCAGACGCCGAGCAACGGTTGGCGCAGGTCGCGCAGCACGCGGTCGAGCCCGCGCGCACGCAACGCGGCCATCGCCTGCGCTGCGGCGCCGACGCCGGGCAGGATCACGTGGCTCGCCGCAGCGACGCGCGCGGGGTCGTCGGTCACTTCGGGCTCGATGTCGAGGCGCCGGCATGCCTCGCGCAACGAGCCGTAGTTGGCGCCGCCCGCCGCGACGATGACCGCGCGCACGCTCATGCGGCCGATCCCGCGAGCATGCCCTTGCTGCTCGGCACGGCGACGCCGCCGTCGCGGCGGATCGCCTGGCGCAGCGCGCGGCCGACGACCTTGAAGCACGCCTCGACCATGTGGTGCGCGTCCTCGCCGCGCACCGAGAGGTGCAGGTTCGCGCCGAGCGCATCGGCGAGGCTGCGGAAGAAGTGCGGCACGAGCGTGCACGGCAGCGCGCCGACGCGTTCGGCCGGAATCGTGCCGTCGAAGACGAAGAAGGCGCGACCCGAGAGGTCGAGCGCGGCGTGCGCGAGCGCGTCGTCCATCGGCACGACGAAGCCGTGCGCGCGCCGCAGCGCGAGATCGTCCGGCGCGTGGCCGTAGCGGCCGATGCCGCGGCGGTCACCGAGCGCTTCACGCAGCGCCTGGCCGAGCGCGAGCGCGCAGTCCTCGACGCTGTGGTGCGCGTCCACGTCGAGGTCGCCGTCGCAGCGCAAGCGCAGCGCGAAGCCGCCATGCACGCCGAGCTGCTCGATCATGTGGTCGAGGAAGCGGATGCCGCTGCGCACCGCCGGTCGCGCGACGTCGTCGAGATCGACCTCGACCTCGATCCGCGTCTCGCGCGTCGCACGCTCGATGCGTGCGCGACGCGACGCGTCGAGCAGCGCCGCCGCGATGGACGGCCAGCCGTTGCCGGCATCGATGCGCAACCCGCGCACGCCGATGTTGCGTGCGAACTCGAGATCGGTGTCGCGGTCGCCGATCACCGCGCTGCGCGCGCGATCGATGGCGCCGTGGCCGAGGTAGTGCTGGACGAGGCCGAGGCCGGGCTTGCGCGTCGGTGCGTGCTCGTGCGGGAACGAGCGATCGACGAGCACTTCGCGGAACACGACGCCTTCGCCGGCGAGGATGTCGAGCAGCAGGCGCTGCGGCCCGGCGAAAGCCTCCTCGGGAAAACCCGCGGTGCCGAGGCCGTCCTGGTTCGTGACCATGACGAGCTCGTAGCCGGCGTCGACGAGCCGGCGCAGCGCACCGATCGCGCCCGGCAGCAGGCGCAGCTTGTCGTAACGGTCGATCTGCTCGTCGGCCGGCTCCTCGATGAGCGTGCCGTCGCGATCGACGAACAGGATCTTCGCCGGCATGCTCATCGGCGCGCTCCGGCGAGCGCGGCGAGCAGCGCGTCGTTGTCCTCGGGACGGCCGATCGTGATGCGCAGGCAGTTCGCGAGCCCTGCCTGGGCCGAGAAGTCGCGCACGAGGATGCCCGCGTCGAGCAGGCGCGCGAATGCGGTACGCGCGTCGGCAAAGCGCACGAGCAGGAAGTTCCCGGCCGAACGCCAGACCGCGCCCACCCCGGCGCAGCCGACGAGCACGGCGGCAAGGCGTTCGCGCTCGGCGACGATCGTCGCGACGCGCGAGCGCGTGCGGGCGAGCGCGGCCGGCTCGAGCGCGGCGAGTGCGGCGCGCACGCTGCCGCTCGGCAGCGGATACGGCGCGGCGATGCGCGCGACGAGGTCGACGATCTCCGCACGCGCGAGCAGCGCGCCGATGCGCGCGCCGGCGAGTGCATGCGCCTTCGACAGCGTGCGCAGCACGGCGACGTTGGCGTGGTCCGCAAGCAGCGCGCTCGCGCTCGCGACGCCGGCGAACTCGACGTAGGCCTCGTCGACGAGCAGCAGCGCGCGGCCGGCGAGGGCGAGTGCGAGCCGCGCGAGCGTGTCGCCGTGGTAGAGCGTGCCGCTCGGGTTGTTCGGCGAACAGACGACGACGAGCTTGGTGTCGTCGTCGACGAGCGCGAGCAGGCGTTCCGGGTCGAGCGCGAAGCCGTCGTCGGCGGACAATGCGAGCGCGCGGAATGCCGCACCCTGCAGCGCCGCGCCGACGCGGTACATGCCGAAGGTCGGTGCGAACGCGACGACGTTGTCGCGTCCGGCGCGGCAGAACGCGCGCAGCAGGAGATCGATCGCCTCGTCGCTGCCGCGGCCGAGCCAGACGGAAGCCGCGTCCACGCCGTACAGCGCGGCGAGGCGCGCACGCAGCGCATCGGGCTGCGGCTGCGGATAGCGGTTGAGGCCGGCGTCGGCATCGCCGTCGTCGCCGGTGTCCCAAGGCGACTCGTTGGCGTCGAGCCGCACGCGCGCGTCGAAGCCCGCGCGCCGCGCCGATGCGTAGGGCGCAAAGTCGACGAGCTCGGGGCGCGCGCGCGCGAGCAGGCTCATGCGACCGCTCCCGCCGCGCGCACCGGCTCGCCGAGCGCGGCGAGCCGCAAGTCGACCGCGCGCGCGTGCGCCTCGAGCGCCTCGGCGCGCGCGAGCCGCGCCGCATCCGGGCCGATCTCCCGCAGTCCCGCGCTCGATGCTTCCTGGACGTAGACGCGGCGCAGGAAACTCTCGACGCCGACGCCGCTGAACGCGCGTGCGAAGCCGAGCGTCGGCAATACGTGGTTCGGTCCCGCGCAATAGTCGCCGAGCGTTTCCGGCGACCACGCGCCGAGGAAGATGCTGCCCGCGTTCGCGAACCTGGGCAGCAGCGCGCGCGCGTCGCGCGTGTTGACGATGAGATGCTCGGATGCGTAGCGCTCGGCGATTTCGATCGCGACGTCGAGGTCGGCTGCGCGGATCAGGCGCGCGTGCGCGAGCGCGGCGCGCGCGACCGCCGCGCGGGGCAGGCTCGCGAGCTGCTCCTCGACCGCGCGCGCGACCGCGCGCAGCAGGCGCTCGCTCGGGCTCACGAGCAGCACCTGCGAGTCGGCGCCGTGCTCGGCCTGCGCGAGCAGGTCGGCGGCGACGAACGCGGCATCCGCGTCGTCGTCGGCGATCACGAGCACCTCGGACGGTCCCGCGGGCATGTCGATGGCGGCGCCGTCGGGGTCGGCCGCGACTTCGAGCTTGGCGCTCGTGACCCAGGCGTTGCCGGGGCCGAACAACTTGGCGCAGCGCGGCACTGACTCGGTACCGTAGGCGAGCGCAGCGATCGCCTGCGCGCCGCCGAGCTTGAACACGCGCTCGATCCCGCACAGGCGCGCGGCGACGAGGATGGAAGGGTCGGCGCTGCCGTCCGCGCGCGGCGGCGTCGCGAGCAGGACCTCGGGGCACCCCGCAACGCGCGCTGGCACGCCGAGCATCCACACCGTCGACGGCAGCGGCGCGCTGCCGGCCGGCGCATACAGGCCGACGCGGCCGATCGGCCGCGACAGCTGCTCGCAGCGCACGCCGGGCGCGGTATCGAGCGCGTATGGCCGCGGCATCTGCGGGGCGTGGAACGCCTCCACGCGCGCGATCGCGCGGCGCATCGCCGCGCGCACGTCGGCATCGACCGCGCGCTCGGCCGCGGCGAACTCGTCGGCGCCGACTTCGAACGTCGTCAGGTCGCAGCGGTCGTGGCGTGCGCCGAGTTCGCGCAGCGCGGCGTCGCCGCGCGCGCGCACCGACGCGATGATCGCGCGCACCTCGGCGAGCTGGTCGGCATCGTGCAGGCGCGGCGGACGAGCGAGGATATTGGCGCGTTGGCCGGCGTCGAGCGCCGACCAGTCGACGCAGCGCAGGGTCGGGTTCATGCGAGCATGCGCTCCACGTTGAGCACCATCACGCCGCGCGCGCCGAGGCGCTTGAGTTCCTCGAGGTGCTGCCAGTCGAGGCTCGCGCTGCACAGCGCCTGCATCGCGACGTCGTCGGGACGGCCGTCGAGGCCGAGCACGCTCGGCGCTTCGCGCGAGGGCAGCAGGCGCGTGATCGCGGCCAGCGCAGTGCGCGGCGCCTGCAGCATGAGCAGGCGCGCGCCCGCGCCGGACAGCGCGCCCGCGATGCGTGCGCCGAGGCGTTCGACGAGCTGCGTCGCGGCGGCGGCGCGCGGCCGCGGGCTTGCGACGAGCACGGCCTCGCTGTGCATCACCGTCGCGAGTTCGTGCAGCTGGTTCGCGGCGAGCGTGGCGCCGCTGGAGACGAGGTCGCAGATCGCGTGCGCCTTGCCGAGGCGCGGCGCGATCTCGACCGAGCCGTTGAGCAGCACGACTTCGGCGTCGATGCGCTGCGCACGAAGCCAGTCGGCGAGCAACGCGGGATAGGAGGTCGCGATGCGCAGGCCGGCGAGGTCGGCGATCGATTCGATCGGTCCGCCGTCAGGCACCGCGATCGCGAGGCGGCAGTGGCCGAAACCGAGCCCGATCAGCACGCCGGGGGCGGCGGCGTCTCCACCGGCGAGGCGCTGTTCGTCGAGCACGTTGCGGCCGACGATGCCGAGTTCGCAGCTGCCCTCGACGAGCAGGCCCGGGATGTCGTCGTCGCGCACGAGCAGCACGTCGACGGGCAGGTTCTCACCGTACAGGAACAGCTTGTCGCGGCTCGCGCGGAACGCGAGGCCGGCGCGGCGCAGCAGGTCGAGCGACGCCTCGGACAGGCGTCCGGACTTCTGCACCGCGATGCGCAGGCGGTCGCGGCCGTCGTTCATCGCGCGCTCCTCGCCGCCTTGCGAGGTTTCGCGCTGCGCGCAGCCGCGATCGCGTAGCCGCCCGCGCCCTGCTCGAGGCAGCGCGCGACTCGGCCGATCGTCGTGATGCTGACCGCGGTCGCGTCGTGGATCTGCCAGTAGGGCTCCCCGGCGAGCAGGTGCGGCACGACGCTCCAGCGGTCGCGCATCGCCTCGCGCTCGGCCGGCGTGCAGAGGTCGTCGAGGAACGCGCGCATCTCCTCGACGCTGCGCAGCGACAGCAGCGCTTCGCACAACGAGCGCTCGGCGCGTTCGGAGTCGAGCTCGGGTTCGATCTGGCGTCGTTTCATCGCGTCAATGTATTAGCGCGTTAGTATGTTGAGCGCGATGCTAGCCGATGCGGTGGTGCGGTGCAACCGGCGCGGCCAACGGCGTCTTGCAGAAGCGGCGACGATGCCTGTGGATGCACCGCCGTACCGGCCGCAGCTCGGCGATCCGGGCCGGCCGGATGCGTCGCGACTTGCGGCCACGCAAATCGGTGGTGGGGAGTCGCTGCGGGTGCGCGGTGGGAGCGGCAGCCGCAGCGATGCTCGCCTGGCGCATGGAACGCATCGCGCCTCGCGGCGCTTCAAGGACGGGCGGATGCGTCGACGGAGAGCGGGAACAAGGCGGACCGGCCGCGCGCGGGGAGAGAGGGAGCGCGGCCGGTCCTGTCGACGGAGCGGGGGGAGTTATCGCGTTCCGTCGAAACCGTTGGCGAAGATGCGGTCGACGGCCGGATCGTCGTGGGTCAGGCGAAGGACGGCGAGTTCGTACAGCGGTGCGGTGCGCTCGGCCATTCCGGCGACGATCGCCCGACCCTGTGCATCGAGCGTGAGCGCGGACGGGTCGCTGAAGACGCCGCCCGGCGCCATGTCGACGCTGGCGATGCCGGCGTCGCCGAAGCTCGCATCGAGCGTGCCGTCCGGCGTGAAGCGGAACGCGAGAAAGCTCGACTCGGGACCGACGTAGCTGATCGACGCGACGAGGTTGCCGTCGGACTGGCGCACGAGCCCGGTCGCATAACGCGTGAACGCGCCGGGCGCGATCGCAACCGGCTGGAAGCCGTCGCCGCCGGTACCGAACGTCGGATCCATCGCGCCGTCGGCGCCGACGCTGCCGAGCACGGTCTCGATGCTCGTGTTGCCCTGGCCGTCGTCGACCTGGTAGTGGCCGACGAACACGGCGCCACCGCCCGACGTCGGCAGCAGGCGATCGATGCTGTCGATGATCTGGCCGCTGTCGTCGGGGCGATGGAACACGCGCCAGCCGGTGCCCGCGAACGCGGTGTCGAACGCGCCCGTCGCGTCGAGTCGCGCGATCGCGTAGTCGGAGCCCATGCCGGCGCCGTAGACTTCGTAGCCGCCGCCGACGAGGATGCCGTCGCCGTCGGTGAGGCCGAGCGTACCGAGATAGCCGCCACGGCTCTCGCCCGCGCCGTCCCAGTCGATGACGACGCCGCCGTCGGTGCCGAACGTCATGTCCGGCGCG
>DASTSE010000336.1:0-4631 GCA_035760865.1 Dokdonella sp. | reverse complement strand
GCAGCGAATCGCGGCGGCCCGCTACCATGGAGCGACCTTCCATGCGGACCGAAGACGATGGCGACGTACCTGACGCCCATCCTGCTCCTGATAGGCTCGAACGTGTTCATGACGTTCGCCTGGTACGGGCATCTCAAGTTCACGGACCGGCCGCTGTGGCTCGTGATCGTCGTGAGCTGGGGCATCGCGTTCTTCGAGTACTGCCTGCAGGTACCCGGCAACCGCATCGGCTACCGCGTCTACAACCCGGCCCAGCTGAAGACGCTGCAGGAGATCATCACGCTGCTGGTGTTCGTCGCGTTCTCGACGACATACCTCGGCGCGACGATCCGCTGGAACCACGTCGCCGGCTTCGTGCTCATCGTCGCCGCGGCGTTCCTCATCTTCAAGGAGCAGTGATGTCCGCAACGCCTTTCCTGCCGCGCCTCGCGCTGCTGCTCGTCGCCGCGCTCGCGGGCGCGTGCAGCACGCACCCCGTCGCCGAGCGGGCCGCCGGCGACGTGCGCATCGAGCGCGTCGACCGCGAGTTCGAGATTCCCGCGGGCGTCACGCGCATCGCGATCACGAACCTCAGCGGCGAGATCAACCTGCGCTCGCGCGACGAGCGCGAGGTCGGCATCCACGCGGTCGTGCAGCGCATGCCTCCGGGCCATGCGGCGGCGCGCTTCCGTACGCACCGCGACGGCGACACGCTCGCGATCGAGCTCGGCTTCGAGGGCGATGCGCCGGGCCGCGTCGACGTCGCCGCGTTCCTGCCGGGCGACCTCGCGGTCGCGCTGACGACGCGCGACGGCCGCATCGCCGCGAAGCGGCGCGCGGGGCCGATCGAGGCGACGACCGAGTCGGGCCCGATCTTCGCCTCCACCCGCGATCGGCTGCGCCTCGCCTCGCGCAGCGGCAACATCCGCGCGGTCGCGATCGGCGCGCGCTGGCAGGGCGACAGTACGATCGACACCGACAGCGGCCAGGTCGTGCTGATGGTGCCGACCTTCGGCGACGTGGTGCTGGACGCGGCGAGCGGCGGCAAGGTGTCGACCGATTTCGGTCTGAGCGTGCACCGGGGAGACGACGGCATCAGCACCGCGCGCGCCCGCTTCGGTCTCGCCAGCTCGAATCTCAGGGTACGTAGCCGTACGGGGGAGCTCGTACTTGAACAGCTGGTCCTTCTAGGGGACGATACCAAATTACCCGAAGACGACGATTGATTCCGGCCGAAGGTGGACGGCGGGCAAGCGTGCGTTTTCCCCACGAGGACCGCCCATGTCGTTGATCATCCGCTGTGCCGCGGCTGCCGCGTTCGCCGTCGCAGCCGTCGCATCGCCCGCGGTCGCCGCGGGCACCGACACGCCACTCGTCAGCGTCGGCGCCGATTACGTGAGCCCGCCGTCGCAGCCGGAGCAGTTCTTCCTCGATGCGCGCATGCGCCCGCTCGTGCGCGCATGGCAGCCCGGCGATCCAATCCGCGAAGTTCCGCGCCAGTTCCACGGCGAGGAGGCGCGGCAGCGGCAGCGTCCGGCCGCAGTGAATCCCGTACTGCTCG
This sequence comes from Dokdonella sp., assembly GCA_035760865.1. Classification (GTDB taxonomy): domain Bacteria; phylum Pseudomonadota; class Gammaproteobacteria; order Xanthomonadales; family Rhodanobacteraceae; genus Dokdonella_A. The sequence goes on along the minus strand of DASTSE010000336.1, from coordinate 3,091 downwards.
AGGACGCGGACCTGCTGACCGTGCTTCAGCGGCGAGTCGTGCCGAGCGCGACCAATGCCTTCACGACGCCGCTGCTCAACCTACCCGGCCAGCCCTTTTCGGGCGCGTATCCACCCGATCCGTCCGGTGATGTCGGCGGTGGCTTCTACGTGCAGGCAATCAATTACGTTGATCCCAACAACGACGGCGGCGCCCTCTACAAGGTCTACCGCACCAGCGACGGCAGTGTCGCGGCCGGTCCGTTCAGCCTCGCGGGCCTCGGCAGCGGCGGCGCCTGCGCGAGCGGCTTCGGCGACGGCATCGTCGTCTACGACCAGCTCGCGCAACGCTGGCTGCTGACCGAGTTCGCGGCGACCGGCAACAACCTCTGCGTCTACCTCAGCGCGACGAGCAACCCGGTCACGACGACGTGGACGCGCTACGTATTCACCACGCCGACCTTCCCCGACTATCCGAAATACGGCGTGTGGCCGAACGCGTACTACGTCGGCGCGAACGAAGGCCCGGCCGTGTATGCGCTCGACCGCGTGAAGATGCTCGCGGGCCAGGCCGCGACGCTGCAGCGCAAGGCCGTTCCGTCGCTGAACGGACTCAGCTTCCAGCTCGTGCTGCCGGTGTCGTTCACCGGCACCACGCCGCCGCCGGCGAACGCGCCGGGCATCTTCGCGCGCAACAACGACGACGAGCGCAACAGCCCGGGCAGCAACGACCCGACCAAGGACTACATCGAGCTGTTCACGATGAACGTGAACTGGTCCACGCCCGCGAGCACGACGCTGACGGGTCCGATCCGCGTCGCCGAGGCCGAGTTCGACTCGAACTTCAGTGTGGCTCCTGGCGGCTTCGGCGCCATCAACCAGCCGTCGACGACGCGCCTGCTCGATCCGCTGCTCGAAGTGCTGATGTACCAGGTGTACTACCGCAATTTCGGCGACCACGAATCGCTGGTCGGCAACCACGTCACCCAGCTCGCGAGCGGCGGCAACAACGCGGGCGTGCGCTGGTTCGAGCTGCGTCGCACGGGCGGCCTTGCCGGCAGCTGGTCGATGTACCAGCAGGGCACCTACGCGCCGGCCGATGCCGGTGGACAGATCAGCCGCTGGATGGCCGCCTCGGCGATGGACAAGGCGGGCAACATCGCGCTCGCGTACAGCGTCGCTCGCAAGACGCCCGCGGTGTTCCCGGGCCTCAGGTATACCGGCCGCCTCGCGACCGATCCGCTCGGCACGATGAGCCAGGCCGAGACGTCGCTCGTCGCCGGCGGCAGCTCGCAGACGAACGCGGACCGCTGGGGCGACTACCACCAGATGGGCGTCGATCCCGACGACGGCTGCACGTTCTGGTTCACCGGCATGTACGAGCCGCTCGGTGGCCATTGGGATACGCGCATCGCCTCGTTCCGCTTCGATGGCTGCGTCAACACGACCTCGTTCACGCTGACCGGCACCAACCTCAGCCAGGACGTCTGCGCCGCGAGCCCGAGCGCGACCGCGCTGCAGCCGGTCACGATCACGGTCAATCCGGTCAACGGCTTCGCCAGCCCGGTCACGATGAGCTTCCCCGCACCGGGCCTGCCGGCCGGCTTCGGCGGCAGCTACGTGCCGGGCGTGATCACGCCGCCGGCGACGACGTCCGATGCGAACCTCACGGTGACCAACGCGGCGGCTCCGGGCGCGCACGACATCGTGCTGCGCGGCAGCGCCGACGGCGTCGATCATGACCTCACGCTCGCGGTCAACGTGACCACGCAGGTGCCGGGCCAGGTCGCCCTGTCCGCGCCGGCCGACGGCGCGCTGAACCAGCCCGCGCAGCCGATCTTCACCTGGGCCGCGTCGCAGCAGGTCACGAACTACACGATCGACATCGCCACCGACGCCGGCTTCAGCGACATCCTCATCTCGCAGACGCTGCCGGGCGGCGCGACCTCGTTCCAGCCGAGCGCCGCGCTCGAGGCGGGTCGCCAGTACTGGTGGCGCGTCGCCGCGACGAACCTCTGCGGCACGTCGACGCCGAGCGCGGTGTTCACGTTCACGGTCACGCCGCCGCCGGCTCCGCTGCTCGCCGTCGCGCCGGGCTCGCTCGAGGCGTCGGTCGTGGCCGGGCAGACCACGTCGCTGCCGCTGGCGATCGGCAATGCGGGCACCGCGGACCTCGTCTGGTCGGTGGACACCGCGCCGGTCGATTGCGCGTCGCCGGCGTCGGTCGCCTGGCTGTCGCTGAATCCCGCGGGCGGCACCGTGCACGCGGGCGATCCCGACGCGACGGTCACGGTCGGCCTCGACGCGACCGCGCTCGCGGCAGGCACCTACACCGCGAACGTCTGCGTGCACAGCAACGATGCGACCAACACGCTCGTCGCCGTGCCGGTCACGCTCGACGTGACCGACGACACGATCTTCCGCAACGGCTTCGACTGAGAGACCGCGCAGCCGCCGTCGGACGACGGCGGCTGCGCAGAACCCGGCGTCGCGATCGCGCGCACGCCGGCTCGCCCTGCACAGGCAACGCGGCGTGTCCGCCGCGCACGACGCCACTCACGATTGACGACGGGCCGCGACGCGGCCCGTCGCGCGCGGCTTATTCGAAGCCGTCCTCGAAGATGAGGTCCAGCGTGCTGCCCGCCTCGACCGCGCCGCTGTCGCATCCGCCGCTCGGCAGCGTCGGCTGCGGCCGTACCGCGCCGCGCTGGTCGTACGGTTGCGCGCACTGCGCGAGCGGAACCCGATTGATCGCCGCGCTGCCGGCCGCGGGCAGCATCGTCTGGGTCGGCCCGCCGTTGTTCGCGAGCGCGCCGAGCATCGGGTTGCCGGCGCCGTCGCCGGCCTGCGAGAACGGGCACGAGGTCGCGCCGAACCAGACGTTGTAGCCGCCCGAGGTCAGTACGCCGTCGCAGTTGCCGTCGGTGTTGTTGGCGATGATCGAGCGGCTCACGATGACCGTCGCACTCGCAGATCCCTCGTTGTAAATGCCGCCACCGCCCGTGTTTCCCACGACCGTGGCGTACGTGACGGAGCTCGTACCGCTGCCCGTCTGATAGATCGCGCCGCCACTGCCGGCCACGGATGCATGGTTCGCCGTGAACGTCGAATTG
>DASTSE010000335.1:0-8453 GCA_035760865.1 Dokdonella sp. | reverse complement strand
CAGCCTGGCACGACAAGGCGCTGGCGCTCGATCCCTTGTCGGCGGTGGCGAACGTCTACGTCGGTGTCGATCGCGCGCTCGCCGGCGACGATTCCGCGACCGCCCGCTTCGTGCGTGCGATCGCCCTGGATCCACGCCTGCCGGAAAGTTATTGGCAGTACGCCCTCGCGCAGCGTTTCGCCGGCCGGCCGACATCCGCGCGCGAGCTTCTCGAACGGGCGCTCGCGCTCGATCCCAGCAGCGAGTACACGCGCGCGATGCTTGCCGACACGCTGCTCGAACTGCATGCGCCGCGGGAGGCCGCAGCCGTGCTGCGCGGCGGCGGCGACGGTAGCCTCGCCGCCTGGCTGCGCAGCGCCGCCGCCGTCGCGCGCGCAAACGGCGACGACGAGCGCGCGCGCACGTACGACCGGCTCAGCGTCGATCGTGCGATGCCGCTGGCGGACGATCGCCTGCTCGCTGCGGCCGCGCTGGCGCGGCTCGGGCGTCGCGCCGAGAGTCTCGCAGCGTTCGAGCGATTGCTCGCCGACAGCGCGGGCACCGTACCGATCGTGCGCCTGTGGCAGGCGGATCTCGGCGCGCCGGATGTCCTGCTCTACCTCGATCTCGTGCGCGAGCAACGCGGCATCGCCGCGGCGCAGGCCGCCGCGAACTCAGTCGCCGTTCACCTGCAGGCGATGCGCAAGGGCGGCGTGAGATTGGCCGCGCTCGACGCACTGCTCGACGCCGTGCGCCGCTACGACCCTCAGTCGAAGCCGTCGGTGAACAATCGATCGCCGCTGAATACGTAGACGGCCCCCTGGTCCGTGAAGTCGAGGTCACGGCCGAAGGCGCCCGCGAACAACGTGCCGTCCGCGTGGAAGGCGAGGGTGAAACCGAATGCGTCGCCCGCGGCTGGCGCGGGCAGTTCGAGCTTCTGCTGCTGGGTCCACAGGCCTCCGACCTTCTCGAACAGGTAGACCGCGCCCGCGTTCCCGGGCGCGCTGCAGCCCATCGCGAGGGTGTCTGCGCCCATCGCGACATGCCAGCACCAGGTGTCGGGCGTCGCGTCCTCGGGCAGCAGGCTCGCTTCGGGCAGCCAACCGCCCTGCGTGCGCCGGTACAGCTGGACCGGCAGCGCGGGGCCGTTGCTCGCCGCCGCGAACCAGTCGCCGTGCAGGCTCGCATCGACGCCGAGTCCCTGGCCCGGCAACGAGCCGGCGAGCGCGTCCTGCAACTGCCAACTGCCGCCGATGCGCGCGTACACGCCGATTTCGCCGACGTCGTCGTTGGCGCCGAAGTAGGCGAGCATCGCGGTGTCGCCTTCGACACGCACGGGCCAGCCGATGTGGTCGATCGTCTGCACCGGTGTCCAGGTGCCGTCGTCCGAGCGCGTGTAGACGAACGTGCTGTCGTGGCGATTGCTGATCATCGCAGTACCGCCGTCGAGCGCGATGCCTTCGCCGAATTCCTCTTCGTAGTCCGGAGCGACCGGCAGGAACTGGCGTTCGAGCGATCACGTCGCTCCTTCGCGGTGGAACGCGTAGACCGCGCCCGCCGCGTCGACGGCGCCCTGCGTGCGGCCGATTGCGCTGACCAAGGCGACATCCCCCTGCACGGCGAGGCGCGAGCCGAAATGGTCGCCGGCCATGCCGTCCGGTGCGAGGATGCGCGACTCGAACGCGTAGTGTCCGCCGATGCGCCGGTACACGTACACCGCACCGCGTTCCTGCTGCAGGCCGACGTCCTCCTGTTGCGCGCCGACGAGCAACGTGTCGCCGTCGGTCGCGGTCGTGCTTGCGCGTGCACCGCTGAGGCCCTGGCCGAGGTCGAGTCCGCGCGCGAGCGAGAGCGTGTCGTTCGCCCAGGTACCGAACAGCACGACGCCCTGCGCGGGATTGCCGTACATCGACGCGACCGGATTGCCCGCCATGACGGTCGGTCCGTTGCGGTCGATGTCGATGCGATAGCCGAACTGCTCGTTCGCGGCGCCGAACGGATCGGTGTCGACCGACACCGCGGCGACGGCCGTGAAGCTGCTCGAGAACCGCACCATCTCGACCGCACCGGCGCCGGTGGCCTCCGCGTCGCTGTTGCATTGCCCGATCGCGGCCCAGATGCCGTCGAGCGCGAGCGCGCATCCCCAGCCGTCGGTCGCCGACGGCGACGGCGCCTGCAGCACCGTGCGTGCGGTCCAGACGCCGTTCGTGCGCGTGTAGCTGTGCACGCGACCGCTGCGACCTGTACTCGAATTCGACGGCGAGCTCACGAGCAGGCGATCGGGCGTCGACAGGTCCGCGCCGCTGATCGCGACCGCGCTGCCGAAGCGATTGTCGGTACGGTCGCCCGCGCCTTGTACGAGCCGCGCGACTTCGTTCCAGGTGTCGATCGTGAGTTCGTAGACGTACGCCGCGCCGGCCTGCGCGTAGCCGTTCACCGTTTCGCGCGGCGCGCCGACGACGATCGCGCCGGCGACGATCGCGACCGCTGCGCCGAAGCGCGCGCCTGCCTGCGGCGTCGTCGGCAGCAGGTGGGTCCACGTCCACGAATCGCCGTTGCGGCGCAGTACGGTGACGCGACCCTGGTTCGTTCCGGCCGCGCCGTCGTAGTCCGGTTCGCCGACGACCACGATGTACCCGGACGTGGCGACGCGGTCGAAATACGCGGCCTCGGTCGAAGCGCTGTAGACGAGCTGCCACGCGCTCGGGGTGTGTTCGAACACCTGCACGAAACTGCGGCTGGAGGTCGCGTCGAATGCGGTGATCGCGAGCGTGTCCTCGTGCAGCGCAACCAGGGCGCTCGAGTCGCCGGGCACGTCGATGTCGTGCCCGGCTTCGCGCAGCCACTCGCCGTTCGTTCGCACGTAGGTGCGCACCTTGGCGGGGCGGGTCGGAATGCCGAGATCGGTCGCGACCGCGACGTCGCCGTCGATCGCCACCGAGTAGCCGAACACGCCGGAAGGAGAACCTTCGCCGGACGCGACCGCGCCGAGCTCCTGGCGGAGCGCGTAGTCGGACGCCCGCGCGGGCGATGCGTCGACGAGCCCGCAAAGCGCGGTCGCCAAAAGCATGCGTGCCACATGCGAGGGCCAAGCAGCGAGGAGGCGGAGGGGCGACATGGCGGATCCCGTTTGGACGCGTCACGTTCGTCCACGCAAGCCGGCGAGCGCGCGGGCCACGCCCGGGCGCGGAGCTTCGTCGCGACACACGTTCGCGTCGATCGCAGCCCGCTTTGCGGCTCCGGGCGACGCACGGAGCCTGTGCGCCGTGCGCACCAACCGCTGCGCGCACACTCGATTCCGTGGCCTGCGTCCGACCGTTTCAATCCGTCACAAAGTGACCGCCGTGGATCGACGCGAGTTGAGGCTGCGTCGAGCGAAGTCGGCGAAGCGCATGAAATCCCTCGCGAGGCGACCCGCGCGCCCGTTGGCCCCGTTGTTGCTTACGGTTTTCATCGACGCGGTCCGGGGCGACGCCCGCGGCTTGTCGGAGCGGACGCATGGATGGGAACAGGGGGCGCCCGGTGACGTTGAAGACCAGCCACACGCCTTGGGACGACGCGCTCGCGCGCATCGACCCGGCGCGTTTCGAGACGTTGCTCGCCGACTACTACCGCGGCCGCGGCTGGGCCGTCGAGCAGGTCGGCGCCGACTTCACCGGCGAGCGCTTCGACCGCGGCTTCGATCTCGAGCTGCGCCGCGAAGACGCGTACGTGATCGTGCAATGCAAGCGCTGGAAGGCGTTCCAGGTGCCGCACCAGGAAGTCCGCGAGCTGCACGCGATCATGCTCAACGAGGCCGCCACCGGTGCGATCTACGTCACGAGCGGCGAGTTCACGGCGGCCGCGATCGATGCGGCCGCGCGTATGGGGCAGATCGAACTCGTCGATGGCGACGGGCTGCGCTCGATGCTCGACCACGACGCGGTCCAATCGGCGGCGCGCGAGGGCGCGCCGCCGATGTATGCGCATCCGCAGCTGACGCTCAGCGCGGGTCCGCGAGCGAGGGCGACGCCGCGCCGCGGCCTGTTCGTTCCTGCGCTGGCGCTCGCCGCCTGCGTCGTCGTCTGCGCCGGCGTCGTGCATTCGCTCAATGCGATGGTGCGTCCCCTGCCGCGCGTGACCGCGACGCGCGGGGCGCGCGTACCGCCGCTGCCCGACGAGACGGGGCGGCGCTCGAATGCGCCCGCGCTCGATCCGTATTCGCTCGCGGACGAGGACGCCGTCGCGCGTCCAGCGTCCGCGGCGTCGTCGTCCGCGCTCGAACGGCCCGGCGCAGCGCGCGCCGCCGTCGCGACGCCACGCGGCATCGATGCCGACGCCGCACGCGCGGCGGTGCGCCCGCTCGCGGGCGTGCGCGACGTGTTCTGGCTCGACGACAACGAACTCGTCGTCGTGGTCGACCGCGATCGCGCCGGCGCGGACGACATGATCGGCACCGTGTGCAGGACGCTCGAGCCCCTCGGCGAGAGCGCGTCGATCGTCGTCGACCTGCAGCAGGCGACGGCGAGGAAGGCGAGCGAGCCGGTGCTGTCGCGCGCGTGCGACGCGATGCCTTCGACGTTCTCGCCGACACCGCTGTCGAACCTTGCTTCGGAGGCGGAACGTCGCCTCCGCTGATCTTCGCCCGACGCAGCGGATGACCACCGCGCGGGCACGCCTTGCAAAATCTCCTCCCGCGGGGAGAGGGAGCAACCCCGCGGGAGGAGGCGCAAGCAGGCCCGTGCTGGGGAAGGCCGGCGAGGGAGAGAGGGAGCCGGCGGGCCTGCCTGTTCGTGCGCGCTTCAGTCGAACCCGTTCGCGAAGATCTCGTCGGGCATCGGCTGCGATTCGAACGCGCCTATGTCGGTACTCGTTCCCGATGTGCGCACGAAGGTTGCGCCGCGCTGGTCGTAGTCGAGTGCAGCGGGATTGCTGCCCGCATCGATCGCCGGGCTGCCCGGCAGCAGCGCGTGCGTGCGCGTCGGTCCGCCGTTGTCGGCGAGCGGCGCGAGCAACGGGTCGCCGCCGAGCGAGTCGCCCGGCACCGCGACGTTCGCGCTGCCGAGCAGGTTCGTGTTGCCGGCGATCGCGTGCAGCGTCGTGATCTCGAACGATGCCGCGTCGGTCGTGTGGTTGCCGGCGACGATGCTGCTGACGAGCGACAGGTCGTAGCCGGACGCTTCGCCCTGATCGGCGATGGCGCCGCCCGCAGGTGCGGTGTTGTCGGTGACGGTCGTGTTCGACAGCGCGAGCGTGCCGCCATGGCGCGTGTAGAGGCCGCCGCCCATGGTTGCCGCGCTGTTGCCCGAGATCGTCGAGTTCGTGATCGCGAGCGGCAGCGGCGACCAGCTGCCGACACCGCCGCCGCCGCCGACCGTGTAGTCGCCGAGGGGTCCGGCGCAGGTCGCGGTGTTGCCACTGATCGTCGAGCCGGTTATCGACGACACCGGCGGCACGCCGCGCGGTATCGACGCGATGTAGACGCCGCCGCCGCCGATCGCGCTGATGTAGGTGTACGCGCCGCTCGCGCCGACGCCGGGCGTGCCGCGCACGTGATTGTCCTCGACCGTACTGCCGGACATGATCACGGTCCGCGGCGTGCCGATGCCGCCGCCCTTCGCATACGCGATCTTCGCCGCGGAGACGTCCACCGAGACGCCGCTCACGAGGCTGTCCGTGAGCACGACGCCGTAGAGCGAGAACACGCCGCCACCGAAGGTGCCGCTGAACGCGGTCGAGGCGCTTGCTGTCACGGTCGCGTCGCTGATCGTCGCACGCGTGACGTACGAGGCCGCCGCGTACACGGCGCCGCCGTAGATCGTCGCCGAGATCTCGTCGGAGTGCGCGCTCGCGCTGACGCCGCTGACCGTGCTGTCGGTCAGGATGAGGCGACCGGCCGCATCGATCGCCGCACCCGACACGCTCGTGCCGCTCGCGCTGCAATGCTCGACCGCGGAGTTCGTGAGCGTGACGCTGCCCGAGGACAGCACGCAGGCGCCGGCGGCGAGGCCCGCGTACATGACCGGGCCGGTGTAGTCGTAGCGACCGTTGCGCAGGGTGACGCCGTCGATGTCGAGCAGGCCGTAGCCGGTGTGTGCGACGAGGCGGGTCGCGTCGCCGCCGTCGATCGCGAGCTGCTGCGCACCGGGACCGCGCAGCGCGAGATCGTACGCGGCGGTCGTCAGCGGCCCGCTGGTCAGCGAGATCGTGCTGCAGGCGAGCGCGGTCAGGTCGATCGTGTCGCCCGAGACGGCATTGGCGAATGCTTCGCGCAGCGACCCCGCGCCGGCGTCGTCGCAGCTGGTGACCGTGATCGTCGACGCCGGGCGCGGCGCCGCCGGCGCCGGCAGCGCGCCGCGATGGGCGAGCTGGCGGCGGATCGCGGCCTTCTGCTGGCCCATCCGCAGGCCCGTGTTGAACGGCGTCGAGGTGGATTCGGACGCGTGCAGCGGCGTGAGGTCGAGCTTCGGCGCCGCCGTCGCGGCGAGGGCATGGCCGAGGGCGAGTGCCATCGAGAGGGCGAGCGGCGCCGGCGTCGGACGGAATCTCGAGCGGTTCGATGCAAAGCGGCGCATGTGGTGGTCTCGTCGGCTACGGGAGCCGCGATTGCAGCAGGCTGCGTGCATCCGAAGCATGACGGATTCCTGACGCGATCGGTATTTTTCGTGATCCGCCGCGGACTTGTCGCGTGCAGGGCGCCGATGCGGCCGGGTCGGCACGGTCGCGCATGGCCGGGCCGGGAGGCGGGCCTAGGGGGACACGGTCACGACGTTCGACAGGCGCCTCGGCGCGCGGGCCCTTGCGCACGCACGCGAAGCTGTTCGGGCGCTCGCAGGTCCGCGTAGTCCTGGCCCGTCCGTGTGCGACGAGGGCGAACCAGCGCGCCGCCGTCGTCGGATTCTTGCCATTGCACGACGGTGCGTTGCCGCCGCTCGCGGTCAGGGGGCGACGTCGATGGCGAGCTAGGGCCACCGGGCGTGCCGCCCTCGCTCGCCGCCCGGTGGGTGAGGCTCGCGCCCGCGAAGGCGCCGTGGGTCGGATGGATGTCGCCGGGCCGCATGACCGTCGCAACGAACGCATGGGTGCCCGGCGTCGACGGGTCGGTCGCGCGTCGCGCGCGATCGCATTGCACCGCGTCGGCCGCAGGCGGCCGTTCGCTTCTCAGGATTTGAGACGGGCGCCACGCACGCTTCGACCTGCCCGTCATCCCTTCCGCACGGGCAACCACTACCCGCAGCATCCGCTCGTCGTGAGACGCCGGGACTGCGGGGTTTTTTTGTCCCGGGTTCCAAGGCAACGCGACGCGCGTGCGCGGTTGCCGGCCGCCATGACAGCAGGGCGCTCAGCGCTCCGCGCCCGCAGCGACGACCTCCGTCGCGAGCGCGTGCGTGGCCGCCCGGATCGCCTCGCGAAACGCCTCGTCGTCGAACGTGCGCGCGAGCACCATGCCGCCGACGCAAAGCGCGGTGAGGGCAAGGCCACGTTGACGCGCGTCGGCAGGCTCGCCTGCGAACCCCGCGGCGAACACGCCGCTCATGCGCTCGACGAGCGCGCGATACGCCTGCTTCACCCGCTCCGTGCCGTGCGCCACATCCGACGGCAGTGCGATCATCGGGCAGTGTCCGGCGACGTCGTCGAGATGCGAGCGCGAGAGGTAGGCGTCGACCATCTGGCGAGCGAATGCATTCGCGGGCGAGCGCGCATCGAATGCGATGTCGTGCCAGCGCGTGGAAGGATCGAACTCCGCGTACGCGCGCACGACCTCGACGAACAGGTCTTCCTTGCTGTCGAAGTGGCCGTAGAAGCCTCCGCGCGTGAGCCCGGCGCGGGCCATGATTTCGTCGATCGAGACGTCGACGAAGCCCTTGCGGTTGAACAGGTCGCGCGCGCTATCGACGATGCGTTCGCGCGTGCGGTGCTTGTGCTCGGCGGCGTAGGGCATGGTGCGGTTCCTGCGGGAATCACGGCAGTCTAGCCGCGCACCTGAATATGTTCTTGAACATGTGGTGGCGCGGCCTAGAGTCGTGGGCGACCTGGAGACCGGAGCCGTGCATGCAGCTGTACTACTTCCACACGCCCAATCCGCGCCTGGCGTGCGCCGTCGTGCGCCACGTCGGCATCGCCTGCGACTACGTGCGCGTCGATCTCGGCAGGGGCGAGCACCGGCGACCGGACTACCTCGCGCTCAATCCGAACGGCAAGGTGCCGACGCTCGTCGACGACGGCGTCGTGCTGTGGGAGGCGGCCGCCATCGCGTTCCATCTCGCGCGCAAGGTCGGCGATCCGTTGTGGCCGTCCGATGCTGTTCGCCAGACCGAGGTCATGCGCTGGCTGAGCTGGGAGCTCGCACATTTTTCGCGCGCGGCAGGGGGCCTCTATTTCGAACGCGTGATCAAGCCGTGGATCGGCGCCGAGGCGGACCCGGCCGCGATCGAGGAGTCGACGGCTTCGTTCCATGCGCACGCCGCGACGCTCGACGACCACTTGCGCGAGCG
>DASTSE010000334.1:0-11412 GCA_035760865.1 Dokdonella sp. | reverse complement strand
TTTCATTGGTCTTCGCGGTCAGCGCCTTGTCGCCGGTGAGCGCGCCCTCGTGGCCGTTGAACAGCACGTAGGTCGGCGACTCGTCGATCGCCTTCTCCATGTCGAACGGCTGGTGGCCCTTCTCGCGGTACTTGCCGCCCGCGTAGAAGTCGCCCTGCATCACGTAGTACTCGTGGTCGACCTTCGGCAGGCCCTCCGGCGGCTCGACGAGGATGAGGCCGTACATGCCGTTCGCGACGTGCATGCCGACCGGTGCGGTCGCGCAGTGGTAGACGTAGATGCCCTGGTTGAGCGCCTTGAACGTGAACTGCGATTCGTGACCCGGCGCGGTGAAGCTCGAGGCGGCGCCGCCGCCCGGCCCGGTGACGCCGTGCAGGTCGATGTTGTGCGGCATCTTGCTGTCGGGCGAGTTCTTCAGGTGGAACTCGACCGTGTCGCCCTGGCGCACGCGGATGAAGCTGCCCGGCACGGTGCCGCCGAACGTCCAGAACGTGTACGTGACGCCTTCGGAGATCGGCATCTCCTTCTCGATCACTTCGAGTTCGACGATCACCTTCGCCGGCTGCGTGCGGTTCGTCGGCGGCGGCACTTCGGGCGGGCTCGTCAGCACGGCGTGGACCGGCTCGCCTTGCGGCGGACCGAAATCGCCCTTCGCGGAGCCGCCGGTGGTGGCCGCCACCGGGGCGCTCGCGGCGACCGCTTCGGTGGTGCCGGTCGAGCGGCTCGTGCAGCCGGCCAGGGCGGCGGCGCTCACGGCGACGGCAAGCAGCAAACGTTTCATCGGTAACCCCCTCGTTGCGTGATCGGTCGATCCTGCGTGCAGCTTCTCCCATGCGAAAGCGACGCGCCTTGACCGGCGTCAAGGGCGGCCATGTGCAAGAGTACACCGCATGCGGCCGAACGCCGCAGCGTTGGCCGCGCGCGCTGCGGATCAGCGCAGCAGTGCGTACGCGAGCAGCAGCGCGGCGTCGATCGCGAGCACGCCGCCGACGAGCGGTCGCGCGAACACGCGACCGCCGCCCGCGAGCGCAGCGACGCATTTGACGAGCGAATTGGCGACGAACGCGAGCGCGACGCCGAGCGCGGCCTGCGGCAGCGGCAGCGTCGCCGTCGCCGCGAGCTGGCCGAGCGACACGGTCGCCGCGTGCACGTCGGCGAGGCCTGCGGCCGACGCCGCGAGCAGCGCGCCGTGATCGCCGGTCCACGCATGCAGCGCGGCCGACAACAGCAGCGCGGTGGCGACGAGCGCGGCGAACAGCAGCGCATGGCGCAGGTCGAACGGGCGCGATGCCGCCGCTTCGGCGAGGTCGTGGTCGATCGCGCGCGCGCGTACGACGTACACCGCGGCGAGTGCGGCGGCGACGAGTCCCGCGCACGCGAGCGCGGGCGCGAGCGCGATCAGCAGCGGTCGCGACGACGCCGCGAGGATCAGGCCGATCTGCAGCACGGTCGGGATGTTGGACAGCAGCGCCGCCGCGATCGCCGACTCGCGTGCCTGCGGCGTCGACGCAGCGCGCTGGCCCATGCCGCCGATCGTCGCCGTGCTCGACACGAAGCCGCCGAGGAAGCCCGCGAGCAGCAGCCCGCGCCGCGCGCCGAGTGCGCGCAGCGCGACGTAGCCCGCCGCGTTGATCGCCATCACGAGCACCACGAGCAGCCACAGCGTGCGCGGGTTGAGCACGCCGAACGGATCGATCGCGCGATCGGGCAGCAAGGGCAGCACGATCAGCGCCGACGCCGCCAGCACGAGCAGGTCGTCGAGTTCGACATCCGTCAGCGACTGGCGCGTGAAGCGGTGCAGCCACGGCTTGCTCGCGAGCACGATCGCGGTGAGTACGTACAGCCCAGCGGCGAGTTGCGCCTGCGCCGCCGCGAGCGCGCCGAGCAGGTAGACGAGGACGAGCGCGACCTCGCTGGTCAGGCCCGGATCGCGCGTGCGCGAGTGCAGGTACGCGAGGGCGGCGAACAGCGCCGTCGCCGCGCCGCCGAGTGCGAGCGCGACGTCGCCGAGCAGCGCGCCGACCGTGCCGGCGAGGGCGGCGAGCACGCAGGTACGCGCGCCGATCGCATCGCGCTCGGGCCCCTCGCCCTTGCTGCGCTCGCGCTCGATGCCGACGAGCAGGCCGCCGCCGAGTGCGGCGAGGAAGCCGTACAGCAGGGCGGACTCGGGCATCGTGGCGGCTCGGCGTCGATGGGGCGAACCGGCATCCTGCCGATGCACCCCGGTTACGCGCCCGGTACCGCCCGGGCACGCTCGTGCGGCTCCGGCACGCGCGTGGCCGGATCGATCCTGTCGTGTCGTCCTTCGAAGCCGGCTGCGCTTAATGGACGAACCGGCCGAGTATGCCCCATGCGTCGTGCGCACGCGCGATCGTCACGATGAACGCGAACACGAACAGCGCGGCGAAATAGCAGGCGACCTGCGTGCGCCGCGTGCGGCCGCGCTTGAGCGCGAACGTACCGAGCACGATGTAGACGACGAGCAGCAGCACCTTCGCCGTGAGCCATGCCTGCACGAACGGATACTGGTGCAGGATCGTCACGAGCATGAGCGCTGCGGTGAGCAGCGTGGTGTCGATCGCATAGGACAGCCAGCGCAGCACGGGGTGGTTGGTCCAGCGCGACCGCAGCAGCATGAGCACGCCGCGCAGCATGAACAGGCTGCCGGAGAGGATCACCGCGGCGATGTGGACGAACTTGATCTGCGGGTAGAACTCGATCACGGTCTCTATGGCTCACTGTTGTCGGCGGGACTCGCCGCTGTGCGGCTCGACCTGCCTCACGGGAGGCGTGCACGGCGCGACCCCTCCAAGCATACGCGGCCTGCGCGGTAGGGCGGTACGCGCACCGCGCGTGCCGCCCAACGTTTCAACGCCGCACGCTCCCCGTCGCGACCCGTCACCCCGGCTTTCCGTCCGCGCGTGGCGTGAGGAAGATCCACAACGACCGCAGCACCCAAGGCAGGAACGCGATCAGCCAGCCGAACGCGGCGACCACGAGCCAGCGCGGCAGGTCGGCGGAGAATTCCGCGTACAGCCGCACGAGCACGACCACCTGCAGCAGGCAGAACGTGAGCCATGGGATGCGCCCCATCTCGAGCGGGCGTCCCGAGTGTCCCTGCGTCACCCGCGTCACCATCGCGACGAGCATCGAACCGAAGAAGCCGACGGTCAGCGCGTGCGCGGGCGCGCGCGCGAACAGGAACCCGTGGTCGGTGTACGCGAGCAGGCTCTGCGCGGCGTACAGCGCGAACGCGATCCACGACCATGCGCCGGCGAGGTGCAGCACCGCGAGCAGGCCCGGCCGCAGGCATTTCCACGGTTGCCAGCCGAGCCAGTGGACGAGGAAGAACGCGGCGAGCGGCACGTCGGCGAGCCAGAGGACGTCCTGGCGATGGGCGAGGTCGAGCGCGAGGTGCGCGAGCAGCAGGCACCACAGCAGCGGCAGGCTCCACGCCGGCTTGAACACGCGATAGCGCGGCCCGACCACGTTGCCGCTGAAGAACGGGATCATGCGATGGCTGACGGTGAAGTACACCGGGAGCAGCAGCCCGAACGTGCCGAGCCGGATCGCGACATAGGCGAACTGCCACGGCGCGCCGAGCGCGAACGCGCCGAACGCGGCGAGGCCGCAGGCGCCGAGTACGAGCGCGATGAAGCACGACAGCGCGTGCCGATCCTGCGCGCCGTTGCGCACGAGCACGCCGCCGAGCGCGACGAGGCCGGCGATCCAGCCGCCGAGCATGAGCGCGATGCCGCTCACGAGCAGCGACTTCGAGCCGAGCAAGCCCGCATGCGCGAGCAGGTAGCCGCCGAACACGCCCGCGAACACCGGCACGTAGTGTCGCCGCGCGAGCGCCGGCTGCGCCATCCAGCGCGGGAACACCGTGAGCAGGAAGCCGAAGATGAAGGGCGGCAGCATGCCGTACTGCGTGAACACCGCATGCGCCCATCCCGGGGGAACCGGTGCGGCCGGGAACGCATGGCCGAAGTACGCGGCCGCGAGCCAGCACGCCCACCACAGCATGGAGACGATCACCGCACTCGCGCCCGCGCAGAACATGAGGCGATGCGGTGCGCTCGCGAGCAGTGCGGGCAGTGCGGCGAGCGCTTCGCGCAGCGAGCGGCCGTCGTCGGCCTCGCTCGCCGGCGTAGGCGCGTCGACGCGAATCCTGATGCTGCCCAACGTGGGTTTGCTCGCGTCGCTGGTGGCGTTCATGGCGCGATCATGAGCGGTGCGCATCGCGCGCGCCTTGACCTGGATCAGCGCGCTTCGTGCGCGCGTCGGCTCAGATGTCGCGCATGAGCCTGCGCATCGCCGATATTCCCGAACTCGACCTGCGCGGTTTCGCCGCGCCGGAGCCGTTCCTGCGCGCGCTCGCTGCGGCCGACGCGCTCGGCGCGGGCGCCGCGGTGTGCGTGCTCACGCCGATGTTGCCGCATCCGCTGCTCGCCGCATTGACCGAGCGCGGGCTGCGCTGGGCCGCCGAGGAGCGCCCGGACGGCGGCGCGAGCGTGCGGATCGAGCGGCCGCCCGCGTGACGCGGCTCGCACTCGCCGCCGCGCCCGCCGTGGCGGTGCCGCGCCGCTTCCTCGAGACGGCGCCCATCTGGGGAGCCGTCGCGGGGCTGCTCCTGCTGCGCGCGGGGCCTGCGGCCCTGCTGTCGCGCTGGCATCCCGCCACGCTCGCGGCGACGCACGCGTTCACGCTCGGCGTATTCGGCAATCTCCTCTTCGGCAGCCTGCTGCAATTCCTGCCCGCGGCCGCCGGCGTGCGCGTGCGCGGCGGGGCGCGTGCCGCGATGATGCTGCACGCGGTGCTCAACCTCGGCACGCTGCTGCTCGTCGTTGCGCTGCTGGGTCCGCTGCGCGCGCTGTTCGCGCCGGCGACGGTGTTCCTGCTCGCCGCGTTCGCGCTGTTCGCGGCGATGACGCTGCCGGGCCTGGTCGCCGCGCGCGGCCAGCGCCTGCTGCGCGGCGGTCTCGGTCTCGCGATCGCGGGCGCGCTGGCCACGGCGACATGCGGCGCGATCGTTGCGCGCGCGCTCGCCGGCAGCGCGGTGTCGCCGTGGCCGCTGCCCGCACTCGTCGACGTGCACGCCGCCTGCGGCCTGCTCGGCTGGGTGCTGCTGAGCCTCGTCGTCGTCGGCCGCGTCGTCGTGCCGATGTTCCAGGGCACCGCAGCCGTGCCGGGATCGGTCCTCGCAGCGTGGCTCGGCGGCGTCGCCATCGGCTTGCCGTTCGCCGCGGCCACGCGGCTCGCACACGCCGACGACGCCGCGCTGCGAATGCTCGTCGCCGGCGCCGCGGCGGCGTTCGCGATCGGCGTGGCGTGGCTGCAGGCGCGGGCGCCGCATGCGCGCAACGCGCCGCTGCGCGCGTTCTGGCGTGCCGGTGCGATCGTGCTCGCGGCGGCGGCGCTTGCGCTCGCGCTCGGCAAAGGCCTGCTCGCGGGCATCCTCGCGATCGCCGTTGCGCTGCCGATGCTCATCTGCGGCATGCAGCTCGAGATCGCCGCCTTTCTCGCCTGGATCGACCTGCACCGCCGTTGCGGGCGCGGCACGCGACTGCCGGCGGTGCAGCGCCTGCTGCCGGACGCGGATCGCTGGCGCGTGTTCGCCGCGTTGCTCGTCGTCGCGCTGCTGTTGCCGGCCGCGCTGCTGTGGCCG
Source organism: Dokdonella sp. (assembly GCA_035760865.1). Taxonomy (GTDB): domain Bacteria; phylum Pseudomonadota; class Gammaproteobacteria; order Xanthomonadales; family Rhodanobacteraceae; genus Dokdonella_A. Next base: position 5,744 of record DASTSE010000334.1, on the reverse strand, counting down.
TCGGCGCCGCTCGTGCTGGCATCCGGCGTCGCGATCGTCGTCTCGCGAGCACTGCTGCTGTGGACGTTGCGCGGCGTGCGCCGCCGCGCGGCGCGCTTCCTCGCCGATACGCAGGCGCCCGGCGCGCCGCCCCGGGCCGGCGATCGCACTTGACCTGCATCAAGGCGACGCTGCGCGCGTGCCCGGAGACTGGCGGCTTGCCCATCGACCTCGCCGCCATGTCCCGACCCACGTCGCTCGACCATGACCAACTCCTGTCCTGTGCACGCGGCGAACTGTTCGGCGCCGCCAACGCGCGCCTGCCGGCGCCGCCGATGCTGATGTTCGATCGCGTGACGGGCATCGACGAGCACGGCGGTGCACATGGCAGGGGATGCCTCGAAGCCGAGCTCGACATCCGGCCCGATCTCTGGTTCTTCGGCTGCCATTTCGACGGCGATCCGGTCATGCCCGGTTGCCTGGGCCTCGACGCGATGTGGCAGCTCGCGGGCTTCTTCCTGCCCTGGCTCGGCGAACCCGGGCGCGGTCGCGCGCTCGGCGTCGGCGAAGTGAGGTTCAGCGGGCAGGTGCTGCGCGAGTCCCGCCTCGTGCGCTACGTCATCGACGTCAGTCGCGTCGTTCGCGGGCGGCTGCGCATGGTCGTCGCCGATGGACGCACCTTCGTCGACGACCGGCTCATCTACGTCGCCAAGGACCTGCGCGTGGGCCTGTTCCAGTCGACGGAGGGTTTCTGATGCGGCGCGTCGTGGTCACCGGGATGGGCATCGTGTCGTGCCTCGGTCACGCCATGTCCGACGTCGCACGCGCCCTGCGCGACGGCGTCAGCGGCGTGGCTGCGATGCCCGCCTACGCCGCGCTCGGCTTGCGCAGCCAGGTCGCCGGTGCGCCGCGGATCGACCTCGACGCCGCGATCGAACGCAAGGCGCGGCGCTTCATGGGCGACGCGGCCGCGTATGCGTGGGTCGCGATGCGCGACGCGATCGCCGATGCGGGCCTCACGCTCGAACGGATCCGCCATCCGCGCATTGGCGTCGTCGCCGGTTCCGGCGGCGGCTCGGCGCAATGGCAGATCGAGGCCGGCGACCTCCTGCGAACGAAGGGCGTGCGCCGGGTCGGGCCGTACATGGTGCCACGCACGATGTGTTCGACCGTGTCGGCGACGCTCGCGACCGCGTTCGGCATCCTCGGCGTCAGCTATTCGATCGCGGCCGCGTGCGCGACGTCGGCGCATTGCATCGGCGCCGCGGCCGACCTGATCCGCCACGGCGCACAGGACGTCGTGTTCGCGGGCGGCGCGGAGGAACTGCACTGGGGCATGACCGCGCAGTTCGATGCGATGGGCGCGCTGTCGAGCGCCTGGAACGCGACGCCGCAGGCCGCGTCGCGTCCCTACGACGCCGGCCGCGACGGCTTCGTCATCGCCGGTGGCGGCGGCATGCTCGTGCTCGAGGACTACGAGCACGCGCGCGCCCGCGGTGCGCGCATCCACGCCGAACTGGTCGGCTACGGCGTCACGTCGGACGGCGCCGACATGGTCGCGCCGTCGGGCGACGGCGCGCTGCGCTGCATGCGCATGGCGCTCGAGCGCGCGCGCGTTCCGATCGACTACCTCAATACGCACGGTACCTCGACGCCGCTCGGCGACCTCACGGAACTCGACGCGGTGCGCGCGGCCTTCGGCGCCGATGTGCCGCCGCTGTCGTCGACGAAGGCGCTGAGCGGGCATGCGCTCGGCGCCGCGAGCGTGCACGAGGCGATCTACAGCATCGTCATGATGCAGCATGGATTCATGGCGGGGTCCGCGAACATCGACGCGCTCGACCCGCGCGCGGAGGGCATGCCGATCCTGCGCGAGAGCCGCGGGGCGCGCCTGCGCGCGGTCATGTCGAACAGCTTCGGCTTCGGCGGCACGAACGCGAGCCTCGTGTTCGCGACCGTGTAGTCGCGGCTTCGCGAGCGATGGCCCCATGCCCGACGACCGCGCAACCGAACCCGGCTACATCCAGGCGTGGCAGTGCATCGGCTGCGGCAAGATCGAGGCGCCGCAGACCTGCATCGGCGTCTGCCGCGACCGCAAGGTGTACTTCGTCGGCCGCGACGAACACGAGGCCGCGCTCGCCGAGATCGCGCGCCTGCGCGCGCAGCGCGACGCCGCGGCCGCCGCGTTGCTGCGCTTCGAGCGCGCGACGCCGCGCGAGGGCGAGTGGCGGCGCTCGTACGAGGCGCTGCAGGCGCAGGTGCGCGAGCTGCGCGCGCTGCTTGGATCGGGACGCGAGGGCTGAGGCTGCCCTCGGTGCGCAGGCCGGACCAAGCCGCGCAGCGGCGGATGGGGCGCTTGTGCGCCTCGAGCCGCCTACCGTGGAGGGTCTGGGAGCATCGCGGCTTCCGTGCGCAGGTCGCGGAACGTCACGCGTTGCGCCAGCGGCCGTCGTCGATGCAGGCGCGCAGTGCCGCGTGCCACGGCTGCGGATCGATCGCGCGCGCGGCGAGCCACTGCGCGTCGAACAGCGTTTCGGCATAGCGATCGCCGCGATCGCAGAGCAGGCTGACGATGCTGCCGCGTTCGCCGCGTGCACGCATCGCGCAGGCGAGCTGCAGGCAGGCGACGAAATTGGTGCCGGACGAGCCGCCGTAGCGGCGGCCGAACAGCGCCTCGAGCCATTGCATCGCCGCGATCGATGCCGCGTCGGGCACCTCCGCGACCCTGTCGACGACGTCGAACAGGAAGCCCGGCTCGACGCGGGGCCGGCCGATGCCCTCGATGACGGTCGGCGAGCTCGCACGCGCGTCGAGGTCGCGTCCGGGCCAGCCGCGCGCGAACGCGCCGCCGGCGGGTTCGGCCACGCACAGGCGCGTCGCCAGCCGGCGATAGCGAAGGTATCGCCCGATCGTCGCCGACGTGCCGCCGGTGCCCGCGCCGCAGACGATCCACGCCGGGGCGGGGTACGGTTCGCGTGCGAGCTGGCCGAGGATCGACTCGGCGATGTTGTTGTTGCCGCGCCAGTCGGTCGCGCGCTCGGCGAGGCCGAACTGGTCGAGATGGCAGGCGCCGTACGCGGCGTGGACGCGCGCACGCGCGTGCACCGAGGCCGCATCCTCGACGAGGTCGCAGGTGCCGCCGAGGGCTTCGACCGCGCGGATCTTCGCCGGCGCGGTGCAGGCCGGCATCACCGCGGTGAAGCGCAGGCCGAGCAGGCGCGCGAACCAGGCTTCGGCGATCGCCGTACTGCCGGACGATGCGTCGACGACGTGCTGGCCTTCGTGCAGGCGGCCGTTGCACAGCGCGTACAGGTAGAGCGAGCGCGCGAGCCGGTGCTTGAGGCTGCCGGTCGGATGCGCCGCTTCGTCCTTGAAGTAGAAGTCGATGCCCGGAAACCCGGGCAGCGAGAGCGCGAGCAGGTGCGTGTCGGCCGAGCGCGCCGCCTCGCGCGCGAGCCGTTCGATCGCCTCGTGGACCCATGCGCGCGCGCCGTCGCTCGCGGCGCGCTGCAGCGCGGCGCCGACGTCGTTCATGCGACCTCCGGCACGCGCGCGAGTTCGGCGGCGCAGCGCGCGAGGAACTCGAAGTACTGCTCGATGTAGCTGATGCCGCGCTCGTGGTCGACGAGATAGGGGTTCATGAGCGTGTGGCGGAGGATCAGCAGCGGTTCGTCGCCGTCGCCGGCGACGAGGCCGAGCGCGGCGAAGATGCGCGCGTGCTCGCTGCCGAGCAGGCCCGCGTCGAGCGTCGTCCACGAGCCGAAGAACTCCTTCGTCTGCAGCGGCCGCTGCGGGTCGGCGCGCAGCAGCGCCTGCAGGCGGCGCATCCACGCGTTCGCACCCGCCGCCGAGCGGTTGCCGAGCGGGTTGAGCGCGAGGCAGACGAGATTGCTGTCGGGCTCGAACGGCACCAGCACGCGCAGGCGTGCGGCCTGTTCGGTCGCGAAGCGTCGTGCGCAGGCACGGAACGCCTCGGCCGCGCGCACGGTCGCGCGCGGAAGGCGGCCGAAATGGGCATGGTCGAGCGGCAGCACCTTGTGCGCGACGTACACGGCAGCGGCGGCCGCGCCCGGGCGCGAGCCTTCGGGGATGTACGGACCGAGCGCACGATGGCGAGCGAGGTAGTCGTCGCCGCCCCCGCCATGGAACACGTAGTCGGCGCGCTCGGCGAGCAGGCCGATCGCGCGATGGTCGCGGCAGACGAACGCACCGCTGCCGAACGGCAGGTAGCCGAGCTTGTGTGGATCGACCGTGACGGAATCGGTGTCGCCGAGCGCCGCGAATGCGGCATGCACGGCCGGCGCCGGGAACCGCTCGAACTCCGCCGCGACGGCCTCGCGCGACCGCAGCGTGCCGTCCTCGTTGCGGAACACCGTGGCGAGATAGCCGCCCCAGGCGGCATCGACGTGCACGGCGAAATCGAGGCCGCGCGCGTGCGAGCGCCGTCGTGCGTCGAGGATGCCGTCGACCGGATCGATCGTGCCGTACTCGGTGCTGCCGAGCACGGCGACCGCCATCAGCACCGGTTCGCGCTCGGCGGCGCAACGCACGAGCGTCTCCTCGAGCGCGTCGAGGTCGAGGCGCATCGCGCGTGTCGGCAGCAGGCGCAGTCGATCGGCGCCGAGGCCGATGAGCTTGACGCCCTTGCTCCACGAATAGTGCGCCGTGATCGGCGCGAGCACGCACGGCGGCTTCAGCGCCGGATGCACGCGGAAGAAGTCGACCAGGCCACGTTGTTCGATGCGTTCGGCATCGACACGCCGGCGCCAGTGCGCGCGCTCGGCCGCCGGTAGCGCACCGAGCCAGCGCTGCCACGCGTCGAACGCTGCAATCGCATCCGTGGTGGCGAGGTTGAACGCGCCCCAGTCGTCGTCGGGCAGGGCGAGTCCGGGCACGCCGGCCGCGCGCAGCGCGAGCGGGAACGCCTTCAGCGCGAGCGCGAGGCGCAGCGCCTGGTAATTGGCGAGCGTACCGCCGCTGGTCAGATGGCCGAGCGCGCAGTCCGCGCGCGTCGTGTCGTGCGGGTAGCCGATCATGCGCGCGAGCTGCAGCCCGGCCTGGATCTCGAGATCGACGGTGACCGGCGCGGAATCCTCGCTGACGTTGTTCGGGTTGTACGGCAGCGTGAGGATCTGCGCGGCGAGACCGGGCAGCAGCAGGTCGGACGCCATGTGGCCGATGTAGCGCGGACTGTGGAACGGCACCGAGCGTTTCAGCGCGGCCGACAGTTGGTGCAGCTCGCGCCGCATGCGCGCCTCGAAGGCGAGGAAGTCCGGATGCTGCGCCGCTTCGGTGCCGATCGCGGGCGGGTCCTCGGGATGGAAGTTGCGCCGCCAGTAGACGTGGTCGCGCAGGAATTCGACCAGCAGTTTCTCGAGCAGGGTGTCGTTTTCGCCGTACGGGCCGAGGAAGCAGGCGTCGAGGGCGTAGTCGTGCGTCGCGCGGGTGTCGGTGGCAGTCATGGCGGTCGCGTCGGAAAGGTCGCCGCAGCATGCGCGGCGCGCGCGGCGTGCGCGTTGACCGGCGTCAAGCGCGCGGCAGGCACGGCGGCGACCACCCGATCGCCGCCGTGTCGGGCATCAACCGCGTTCCTGCACCGTTTCGCCGATGCGCGCGGGCGCCTTGCGCGGCGCGATCCACAGGCGCAGCACGAACCAGCCGAACAGCAGCGCGCCGACCGCGAAGATCGTGTCGCCGGGCATGCGCATCCAGATCAGCAGGTGCACGATCGGCTGGTCCATGAACTCGGCCGAGCGCGCGTACGC
>DASTSE010000333.1:0-14845 GCA_035760865.1 Dokdonella sp. | reverse complement strand
CCGAGCATGTCGTGCAGCGTCTGCTCGGCGTCGGCGAGCGTGAGCGCGACGACGACGCCCTTGCCCGCGGCGAGGCCGTCGGCCTTGATCACGATCGGCGCGCCGTGGCGGCGCACGTAGGCGAGGGCGGGGTCGAGGTCGGTGAACACCGCGTAGCGCGCGGTCGGGATGTTGTGGCGCGCGAGGAAATCCTTCGCGAACGCCTTCGAGCTCTCGAGCTGCGCGGCGATCCGGCTCGCGCCGAAGCAGCGCAGGCCGGCCGCGTGGAAACGGTCGCTGACGCCGGCCGCGAGCGCGGCCTCGGGGCCGACCACGGCGAGCGCGACGCCTTCCTCCCGCGCGAGCGCGACCAGACCGTCGACGTCGGTGACCGCGACGTCCGCATTGCGCATGCCCGCTTCACGCGCGGTGCCCGCGTTGCCGGGCGCGACGATCACTTCGGACACGCGCGGCGACTGCAGCAGCTTCCACGCGAGCGCGTGCTCGCGTCCGCCGGATCCGATGACGAGGATTTTCATGCGAATACCTCAGGGCTGAGTGCTGGCGGCCGAGGGCTGGCGTGCCCGCACGCGTGTTGCGTCGTGCCGCTCTTCAAGCCTTGGTTTTCAGCCTTCGAGGCGGCGATTGGCACGAGCACTTCACGGCACCTCAAGGCTGGCGGAAAAGGCGGAAACAAAGCGGCGGTGCGGCCGTCGTGAGAGGACTTCGGCTCTCATCTCGGCCCTCAGCCCTCGCTTCAGTGTCGGAAGTGCCGCACGCCCGTGAACACCATCGCCATGCCGTGCTGGTCCGCCGCGGCGATGACCTCCGCGTCGCGCATCGAGCCGCCGGGCTGGATGACCGCGCGGATGCCGACCTCGGCGGCGGCGTCGATGCCGTCGCGGAACGGGAAGAACGCGTCGGACGCCATGCCGCAGCCCGCGACCTCGAGACCGGCTTCGGCCGCCTTCATCGCGGCGATCTTCGCGCTCACGACGCGGCTCATCTGGCCAGCGCCGATGCCGATCGTGCGACCCTGGCGCGCGTACACGATCGCGTTCGACTTGACGAACATCGCGACGTGCCATGCGAACAGCAGGTCGTGCAGCTCCGCCGCGTCCGGCACGCGGCGCGAGACGACCTTGAGGTCGGACAGCAGCAGCGTGTCGCGGTCGGCGTCCTGCACGAGCAGGCCGCCCGCGATGCGCTTGTAGTCGTACGCGTGCGGTGCGGCCTCGCCCCATTCGCCGACGGCGAGCACGCGCACGTTCGGCTTGGCCGAGATCGCGGCGATCGCGTCGGCGTCGAACTCGGGCGCGACCACGACTTCGACGAACTGGCGCTCGATGATCTTCTTCGCGGTCGCGCCGTCGAGGCGGTGGTTGAACGCGATGATGCCGCCGAACGCGGACACCGGGTCGCAGGCATAGGCGCGCTCGTACGCTTCGCCGAGGTTCGCGCCGAGGGCGACGCCGCACGGGTTCGCGTGCTTGACGATCACGCAAGCGGGCGTCTTCTGGAACGCCTTCACGCATTCGAGCGCGGCGTCGGCGTCGGCGAGGTTGTTGTACGAAAGCTCCTTGCCCGCGAGCACGCGCGCGCCCGCGACGGTACCCGGCGGCAGGTTGCGCTCGACGTACAGCGCGGCACCCTGGTGCGGGTTCTCGCCGTAGCGCAGCGTCTGCCGGCGTTCGAACGCAAGCCGCAATCCGGGCGGGAACGCCTCGGGCTTCTCGGCGTCGGTGCGCATGCCGAGCCAGTTCGCGATGATGCCGTCGTAGCGCGCGGTATGCGCGTAGGCGGCCGCGGCGAGGCGGCGACGCAGCGCGAGGCGCGTGCCGCCGTGGGCGAGCGATTCGAGCACTTCGGCGTAGTCGGCCGGGTCGACCACGACCGCGACGTGCTCATGGTTCTTCGCGGCCGCACGCAGCATCGCCGGACCGCCGATATCGATGTTCTCGATCGCGTCGGCCATCGAGCAATCCGGTTCGGACGTGATGCGTTCGAACGGGTAGAGGTTCACGACGAGCAGGTCGATCGGCGCGATGCCGTGCTGCGCCATGACCGCGTCGTCGGTGCCGCGCCGGCCGAGCAGGCCGCCGTGCACGGCCGGGTGCAGCGTCTTCACGCGGCCGTCCATGATCTCGGGAAAGCCGGTCACGCTGCTCACGTCGGATACGGGCAAGCCCGCCTCGCGCAACGCCTTGGCGGTCCCGCCGGTGGAGACGAGCGCGATGCCGAGCGAATCGAGGCCGCGGGCGAGGTCGATCAGGCCGGACTTGTCCGACACGCTGAGCAGCGCGCGGCGAACCGGTACCAGGGTGGCGTCGAACATGGGCGGACTACGTCCCGGGGGAAGCGCGCGATTATAGCGGCGCCTCCGCGGGCCGGCCTAGCGATTCGCAGGCCGGATCAGTCGGCCAGGCCGTACTGCTGCAGCTTCTTGCGCAGGGTGGCGCGGTTGATACCGAGTGCGGCCGCGGCACGGCTCTGGTTGCCGCCGTACCAGGCCATCACTTCGCGCAGGAGCGGCGATTCGACTTCGCGCATGACGAGCGCATGCAGGCCTTCGCCCGGCTCGGATTCGACATCGGCGAGATAGCGGCGAACGGCGCGTACGACACAATCGCGCAGCGCGGGTTGCAACGAGGCTTCGTGCGCGCTTTCCGCGCGCAAGGGGATGGCGGCATTCACTACGTGGCCCTTCTCGGCGAGCGTCTTCCATGCGTGGGCCGACGGCGCGTGCGCACGTCGGGAGGGGATAGTAGCGCCGTGATCGTGCGTTGATAAGTCCCTCGCGGGGGAAGTTCACGATCGAGGGCGGCGCCGCCGCGGGCTATGCCTTCGCGCATCGGCACTTGCGCGATCAATCTCGGCGTGAGCTGAGAAGCCAGGCTCGACGGACCCCGCGCGATGGCAGGGCGCGCGCGGGCCTCACTCGAACTTGAACTCGAACGCGACCGCGTCCTTGCCGGGGTCGGCGACTTCGAACACGAGCGACGTGCTCGCGCCCGGTGCGAGGCCGGAGGCGATCGCGCGCGCGTCGGCGAGGTACTCGCGCGGCGGAAACCGGCGCATCGCGATGCGCTTCTCGTCGAGGTCCGACAACGTGATCTCGACGGTCGGAAACGCCTGCGCGAACCCCGCATCGTTGCGCAACGTCGCCGAGATGATCAGCGCGCCCGGAACCGACGGGTGCGGGCGGATGTCGCGCGAAAGCAATTCGAGCGTGCCCGCGTCATGGCGAAGGGGCAGGCGGCAGCCGAGCTTCGCGCACACCGGGTCGAGCCAGGCACGCACGCGCGCGTCGTCGATCCAGCGCGACTGTTCGGCCCAGGCGATCTCGCCGGCGAGCGTCAGCAGCAGCACGACGCAGCCCGCGAGCCAGGCGCCGTCGCGACGCTGCCGCGCGCGGCGTCGACGCTTGGCGAATGCCGGCAGCGACGAGCGTTCGGCCGCGCGCGCGCGGTCGGCGGCTTCCGCGAAGAGCGATACCTGCGCAGGACTCGGCCGGAACACCGGCGCCTCGAGCTGCGGCGGCGCGTGCTGGGTCGCGTGCACCTCGAGCCGCTCGATCGGCTCGGGCGGCAGCTGCGGGCTCAGCGTCCGCAGCGCGTCGAATACCGCGGCGCAGTGCCCGCAACGCACGCTGCCGTGCGCCGCGGCGAGCTCGGCGCCGTCGATCCTGTAGATCGTCAGGCATTCGGGGCACTGCGTGTACATCGGCTGGGAGCGCGGGCGGGGTCGGACGATTCTAGCAGTCGCGGCGGACGGCCTGCGCTCGTGCGGAACCCGCCGGCGCCACGCATCAGTCCTCGCCGGCTTCGGCGGCGAGCGACGGCACCGCGGCCCAGGTCAGCGCGTGCGGATCGAAATCGCGCAGGCTCGGCTTGACGATCGCGAAGTACGGCGAGACGTCGAAGTCGCGCGGTACGTACAGGCTCGAATCGCGGATATGGAGGATTTCGCGCACCTGCTCGCGCCCGGCATCGCCCTTGCTGCGCGCGATCTCGATGTCCGGTAGCACCGGGTAGCGGATCGAGGCGAACGCGGCAGCGATCAGCGACGAACAGATCGCGCTGGTCGGTTCGCCGCCGCCGAACGCGAGCAGGTGGCGACGCAGGCGCTCGGGCACCGGCGGCGGTCGCACGAGGTAGCGCGCGAGGTCGACGATATTGCGCAGGTCGTACTGCTGGCCGAGGCGGCCGATCGCATACGCCAGCACCGCTTCGATCTCGGCGGCGTCGAGGCCGACCGGTCGGCAGATGCGCGTATGCATCTGTGCATAGCGCTCCACAGGCACCGCGCGCACGCCGTCGTTGACGTCCGCCTCGATCAGCAGCGACGCGTGATCGCCGCGCGAGGCCGACAGCGCATCGCCGATGCAGAGCGCCGCGTGCGACCAGGTCGACTGCGTGATCGTGCGGATCGCCGCGGAAAAGCGGCTCGTGCCCTCGACGAGCAGTACGTCGCCCTTGCGCAACGTCGCGGCGAGCAGGCCGGGCCGGCTCGTCGCGACGTGCAGGCTCGGCCGCGGGCGCGCGAGGTAGCCGGCGAGGCGGTGCCCGATCCACTGCAGCACGCTCACGATGCCCTCCGCGCCCGTCGCGATCCGGCCAGTCTAGCGCGCGGCGGTGGTATGGCCAAAGGCACGAACATGAGATTGAAACACGAAGGACACGAAGGACACGAAGGGAAGCCAAAAGCATAAATGGAGTGTGCTTTGCTCGCTTTCGCTTCAACGCACCTTCGAGTGCCCGAAGCAAACACGGCAGCCGTGGAATCCCCAGCCTGCTCCCCTTCGTGTTCTTCGTGTCCTTCGTGTTTCAGTCTTTCGCTTTCGTCACCGCAATCACCCGCGCCGGCGCCCGGAGATGCGGACCCAGTCTTCGCGTGTCGCGACAGCGAGGTCGTCGAACCATTCGGCGTAGCGCGCGAGCAGTTCGTCGGCCTGGCCGACGAGGATCCCCGACAGCGCGAACGGCGCGCCCGGCTTCACGCAGGTGGCGAAGCGCGGCGCGAGCTCGGCGAGCGGGCCGGCGAGGATGTTGGCCACGAACACGTCGGCGGGCCGGTGCACGAACTCGTCGGGAAGATACAGCGCGAGGCGGTCGGCGACGCCGTTGCGCTCGGCATTGTCGCGGCTCGCGAGGATCGCCTGCGGATCGTTGTCGATGCCGTCGACGTGCGCGGCACCGAGCTTCAGCGCCGCGATCGCGAGCACGCCCGAGCCGCAGCCGTAATCGATCACGTGCGTGCCGTCGAGCGCGAGGCCGTCGAGCCACTCGAGGCAGAGCGCGGTGGTCGGATGCGTGCCGGTGCCGAACGCGAGTCCGGGATCGAGGCGCACGACGACCGCGTCGGCGTCGTCGCCGGGCGGTTCGATGTTCGACGGATAGATCCACAGGCGCCGGCCGAAGCGCATCGGCTTGAACTGGTCCATCCACGCGCGCGTCCAGTCCTGGTCGGCGACGTCGCGGAAGCGCACCTGGGCCGGTTCGATCTCGGGCAGCAGTTCGGCGAGCACGTGCAGCAGGCCGGCACGATCGGCGTCGGCGTCGAACAGTGCGGACAGCGCGATCTCGCCCCACAGCGGCGTCTCGCCGACACCGGGCTCGAGGATCGCGCGCTCGTTCGGCGTGTCGGCCTCCGCATCGAGCAGCGTCACCGCGAGCGCGCCGGCTTCCTCGAGCGCGAGTTCGACGCGTTCCTGTTCGGACTGGCGGATCGTGATCGAGAGTTCGACAAAACCGGGATTCGGGATTCGGGATTCGGTATTCGACACGGCAGCCTCCGACGAAGCCGGTGTTGGAGATTCGATATCGGGATTCGAGCGAACGGGCTTCGGCGGAACGGGCAGCGATGCGGCAAACCGGAAGGCTACGCGCGCCGTCGCTCCTCCGCATCCCCGATCACGAATCCCGAATCACGGCTCTCAGCAGATCCCGATCGCCTTTTCCTTCGCCTCGGCCATGCGCTTCTCGAGGTAATGGATGTTCTGCCCGCCGGCCTGGAAGCCGCCGTCGGCCATGATCCGCTGCTGCAGCGGCACGTTCGTCTTGATGCCTTCGACGACCATTTCCGACAGCGCGATGCGCATGCGCGCGATCGCGGTCGCGCGGTCGCGCCCATGCACGATGAGCTTGCCGATCATCGAATCGTAGTTCGGCGGGATGCGGTAACCGTCGTAGACGTGGGTGTCGACGCGCACGCCGGGGCCGCCCGGGCATTCGAAGCGCTTGACCAGGCCCGGGCTCGGCATGAACGTGTCCGGGTCCTCCGCGTTGATGCGGCATTCGATCGCATGGCCGTCGAGGACGATGTCTTCCTGGCGAATCGCGAGCTTCTCGCCCGCGGCGATGAGCAGCTGTTCGCGCACGAGGTCGACGCCGGTAATGAGCTCGGTCACCGGGTGTTCGACCTGGATGCGCGTGTTCATCTCGATGAAGTAGAAGCGGCCGTCCTCGTAGAGGAATTCGAACGTGCCCGCGCCGCGGTAACCGATGCGCTTGCAGGCTTCGACGCAGACGGCGCCGATCGCGGCGCGCTGCTCGGGCGTGATGCCGGGCGCGGGCGCTTCCTCGACGACCTTCTGGTGGCGGCGCTGCATCGAGCAGTCGCGCTCGCCGAGGTGGATCGCGTTGCCCTGGCCGTCGGCGAGCACCTGGATCTCGACGTGGCGCGGGTTCTCGAGGAACTTCTCCATGTAGACCTCGCCGTTGCCGAACGCGGCCTTGGCTTCCGACTTGGTCATCTGGATCGCATTGGAAAGGTGCGCTTCGGTGTGCACGACGCGCATGCCGCGGCCGCCGCCGCCGCCGGCCGCCTTGATGATCACCGGGTAGCCGATCTCGCGAGCGATCTTCGTGTTCGCCGCGATGTCGTCGCCGAGCGGTCCGCCCGAGCCGGGCACGCACGGCACGCCGGCCGCCTTCATCGCGCGGATCGCCTCGACCTTGTCGCCCATGAGCCGGATCACGTCCGGAGTCGGACCGATGAAGATGAAACCGGATTTTTCCACGCGCTCGGCGAAGTCCGCGTTCTCGGACAGGAAGCCGTAGCCGGGATGGATCGCCTGCGCGTCGGTGACCTCGGCCGCGGCGATGATGCGCGGGATGTTGAGGTAGCTGTCCGCCGCGGCCGGCGGGCCGATGCAGATCGATTCGTCGGCCATGCCGACGTGCTTGAGGTTGCGGTCCGCGGTCGAATGCACCGCGACCGTCTTGATGCCGAGCGTATGGCATGCGCGCAGCACGCGCAGTGCGATTTCGCCGCGGTTGGCGATGACGACTTTATCAAGCATTGGAAGGCCGGGATTGGGGATTCGTGATTGGGGAATTGGAACAGCACGTTTCGACGGAGCGCTTTCCCAAGGCGAGGAGTAGCGCGTTCAGTCGAGCGAAAGTCCGGTGCATCAGTTCTTCGGCCTCGAGCGATGGTGCCGCCAGTTCGAGTCGAGCGGCAATCTGGATCTGGGTGTCGAGTTCGGACAGGGATCCGCGCGCAATCGAGAGGAAGCGCAGGTATTCCAGCGTCGAGCGCCGGGCTGCGCCTTCGGCGATATTGGAAGGGACGCTGACTGCCGCACGGCGCATCTGGCTGACCAGTCCAAACCGTTCGTTCTCCGGGAATCTCGCCGTCAGGCGATATACCGCCTCCACGAGCGACATGGCGTCCTGCCAGACGTCGAGCCGCTCGTGCGGCCGCTTTGCCGAATCCCGATTCACGAATCACCAATCCCGGCTCTCAGCCGATGACGAACATGGGTTCGTCGAACTCCACCGGCTGGCCGTTCGCGACGAGGATCGCGAGCACCGTGCCGGCGACGTCGGCCTCGATCTGGTTGAACATCTTCCTCGCCTCGATGATGCCGAGCGTCTCGCCGGCCTTCACCGCCTGGCCGACCTTCACGAACGGCGGCGAGTCGGGATTGGCCGAGGCGTAGAACGTGCCGACCATCGGCGCCTTGACGACGTGCCCGTCGGGCAGCGTCTTGCCGCCTGCGGCCGGCGCTTCGGCGGCGGCCGGTGTGCTCGCCGTGGCGGGCGCCTCGATGCGTGCGGGCGCTGCCGCGGGCACGGCCGCCATCGGCAGCGCGCCGACCATGCCCTTGGGCAGGCGCGACAGGCGGACGATTTCCTCGCCCTCCTTGATCTCCAGTTCGGCGAGGTTGGATTCCTCGAGCAGGTCGATGAGCTTCTTGATCTTGCGCAGGTCCATGGAGACTCCCGGGCCGGGGTGTGCGTAGGGGGAAGGGTCAGGTCGCGAGGCGACGCATGGCGGCGTCGAGCGCGAGCGAGTAGCTCAGCGCACCGAAGCCGGCGATCACGCCGACCGCGAGGTCGGAAAAGTACGACTGGCGGCGGAACGCCTCGCGCGCGTGCACGTTCGACAGGTGCACCTCGATGAACGGCAGCGCCACCGCGGCGAGCGCGTCGCGCAGGGCGATGCTGGTATGGGTGAAGGCGGCCGGATTGATCAGGATGAACGCGGTGCCGTCGCTGCGCGCGGCGTGAACGCGTTCGATCAGCACGTGCTCGGCGTTGGACTGCAGGGTCGCCAGTTCATGCCCGGATGCGCGCGCGATCGCCGCGAGTTCCGCATCGATCTCGGCCAGCGTCGTGCGGCCGTACGTGTCCGTCTCGCGCATGCCGAGCAGGTCGAGGTTCGGCCCGTGCAGGACGAGGATCGTGGCCACGATGGCGACCGCCAAAAAGGGCGGGTAGTCTGGCCGAGTCGATCCGATCTGTCCAGTTCGGCGACGTTCGCTGGAATTGTGGCGATGTTCGTCAGAGATGCGGCTGCAGCCACGCCTCGAGCGTCGCCTCGCTGAAATTGCCGTAGCGTTGCGCGAGGATGCGGCCGTCGCGGCCGACGAGCACCGAGTACGGCAGCACGTCGCGCTCGTTGCCGAACGCGTTCGAGCTGTCGCCGATGCGCGCCGACGCGGGATCGTCGATGAGCACCGGGTAGGACACCGGATGCTCGCTGAGGAACGCACGGGTCGCGGCGGCGTCGTCGGCGGCGATGCCGACCACCTGCAGCCCGCGCGCGGCGAGGCGCTGCTGGGTGCGGTCGAGCAACGGCATTTCCTCGACGCACGGAGCGCACCAGCTCGCCCAGAAGTTGAGCAGGACGAGCTTGCCGTCCCAGCGCGCGAGCGACTGCAGGCGCCCATCGGGATCGGGGAGTTCGAGCGCGGGACGCGCACGCCCGACGACCTCGACCGCCGCGCGCGCCGCAGGCGCCGGCGCGGGGCGCAGCCAGATGCCGGCGGCGAGGCCGGCGAGCGCGCCCGCGATCGCGAGCGCGACGACGAGCAGGTGGGTGCGATCGAACACGGTCGCTCAGCGCGGCGCGAGCGCCTGCTCGACGATCGCCTGGGTCAGCACGGTCGGCAGCGCATGGCCGGGGCCGGCTTCGCCGGCGCGGAAGACGACGTACAGCGGCACGCCGACCGCCTTGTAGTCCTGCAGGAATGCGGTGATCGCGGGGTCGACGTTGGTCCAGTCGGCGGTCATGAGCACCGCGTTGCTGCGCCGGAGCAGGTCGCGGAACGCATCGGTGTCGAGCACCGCCTTCTCGTTGACCTTGCAGGTCACGCACCAGTCGGCGCCGACGTCGACGAACACGCTGTGACCCTCGGCGCGCAGGCTCGCGAGCCTCGCGGCGGAATAGGGAACTGCATCGCTCGTCGCCGCGTGCGCGGACGGCGTCTCGATTTGCGCGATGCGCGCGATCGGCAACAGCGCGGCGAGCACGATCGCGACCGCGACCACGCGCTGCAGCGGATGACCCGCGTAGCGGTGGCGCTCCCACCACCAGAGCCCGAGCGCGAGCACGGTCGCGCCGATCAGTACCCAGCCGATCGCATCGATGCCGCGCTGGTTGCCGAGCACCCACGCCAGCCACACCGCGGTGAGGTACATCGGAAACGCGAGGAACTGCTTGAGCGTCTCCATCCATGCCCCCGGTCGCGGCAGGCGCGCGGCGAGCGTGGGCACGAAACCGACGAGCAGGAACGGCAATGCGAGGCCGAGGCCGAGCGCGAGGAACACCAGCAGCGCGACGAACGAGGAGGCCGAGAACGCGTACGCGAGCGCGGAGCCCATGAACGGCGCCGTGCATGGGCTTGCGACGACGACCGCGAGCACGCCGGTGAAGAAGTCGCCGGCCGCGCCGCTGCGGTTGCCGAGGCCCTGGCCGACACCGGCGAGGCCGGCGCCGATGTTGTAGACGCCCGAGAGCGACAGGCCGATCGCGAACAGGATGTAGACGAGCACCGCGACGAACACCGGCTGCTGCAGTTGGAAGCCCCAGCCGAGCGCCTGGCCCGCGGCGCGCAGTCCGACCACGGCGAGGCCGACGGCGGCGAACGCGACGAGCACGCCGGCGGTGTAGACGAGCGCGTGCTTGCGCGCCTTCGCCGCGCTTTCGCCGCTCTGCGCGAGGCCGAGCACCTTGAGCGAGAGTACCGGCAGCACGCACGGCATGAGGTTGAGCACGAGTCCGCCGAGCAACGCGAACAGCAGTGCGCCGAGGATGCCGCCGAGCGAGGGCTGATCGCCGAGGGCCGAGGACTGCGCAGCAATCGAAGTCGTCGAAGCGGGCTTGGGAGCGGCGGAAGCCGCGATGCCCTTCGTTGCAGGCACGAACGATGCCTTCGCTGCCGCGATCTGCTCGAGGCTCGCCGGCGGCAGGTCGACCGAGACATCCTTCTGCATGACCGGATAGCAGATGCCGTTCTCGAGGCAGCCCTGGTACTCGGCGTGGAGCTTCACCGTCTGCGCCTCGCCGCGCTCGCGCAGCAGGCCGATCGGCAGCTCCACCTGGTCGAAGTAGACCTTGACCGAGCCGAAGTGCTCGTCGGTGTGGTCGACCCCGGCCGGCCACTGCGGCGCGCCGAGCGTGACGCCGCGGCCGTCGGCGAGCGTCACCGTGCTCTTGTCGCGATAGAGGTAATAGTTCTTCGGCATCGTCCAGCGCGCGAGGATCGCGGTCGGGCTTTGCGCGATGGCCTCGAACACGAACGCCTGTTCGGCCGGCAGCGGCGCAGTGTCGACGACGCCCCCGCCGCCGAGCGGCAGCCCGCCCGACACGAGACCACCGCCGCCGTTCGCGAGCGGGTTGGCGGGCAATGCGCCGGCGCTCGCTGCGGCCGTCGCGCTAGCGTCGAGGTCGAGCGTCACGCTCGTCGGATGCGGCGGATAGCAGATCTTCGGATCGGTCTCGTGGCAGCCCTGCACGGTCAGCGACAGCGTGATGCGCTTCGCCGCGGCGTCGCCGAGCGTGTACGGCAAGGTCGCATCGATCGCGTGGTGGTAGACCTCGACTTCGCCGAGGAACTCGTCCTGCTTCTTCTCGCCCGCCGGAAGATCGAGCGTGCCGAGCGCGAGGCCGGCCTGCGCGGTCTTCGCCTTGATGCGCGAGCGATACAGGTAGTAGTCGGGCGCGATGTCCCAGTGCAGCGCGAGCTTGCCGGCGCCGGCGACCTTCGCGTCGAGCTTGAACGCCTGCTCGACCGGCAGCAGGCCGTCCTCCTGCGCGTGCGCGGCGCCGGCCGCGAGGGCGAGCAGGAAGGGGGCGATCAGGCGGGTCGGCAAGCTGCGCATATCGGAACGACACTCCGTCGGATCGGTGGTGACAGGGGACCGCGCTTCGACCGCGGATCTTGCAGGACGTTCATCCCGGCTGGGTGACCGCATGCGGCGATCCAGGCCCGGACGGGTCGTCGTCGCACGCCTGCGCAAGCCAGGCGAGGTAGTCCGGCGCCCCGTCGACGGCCTCGAACGCGAGCAGCTCGGGGACGTCGTACGGATGCAGCGCCGCGATACGCGCCTTCAGCGCGTCGAGGCGCGCGGCGACGGTCTTGACGAGCAGCAGCACTTCGGCGTCGACGCGGACTTCGCCCTGCCAGCGATACGTCGAGACCACGCCCGGCAACGCCTGCACGCAGGCGGCGAGGCGCTCCTCGACGAGCGCCCGCGCGATGCGCGCGGCGCAGTCGGCGTCGGGACAGCTGCAATGGACAACGACGGCGGCCATGATGATCGGCGGCGGAGCGGGCCGCCGATCATCGCACGCGGGCCGGATGCGCGCAGCGGCTGGCGGCACGCGCCATGTGGGAGCGCCGGAAGGCGCGATGCTCGCCCATCGAAGAGAAGCATCGCGGCTGCCGCCGCTCCCACGGGTCCAGCCGCTCCCACCGGAGGGCCGGTCGATCCTCTCGCGATTACGGCGTTTCGAATCCGCTCGCGAAGATCGCGTCGTTCGGCACGACCGGCTCGCACACCGCCGGCTCGCTCGATTCGAACAGCGCGCGCGTCGCCCACTCCGGATGATCGACGAACGGGTTGCGGTTGCCCTGGAAGCCCTGGATCACGTCGTTGCGTGCGACCTCCTCGGCGTCGGGCGGATCCTGCACGTGCCAGTCGAGCAGGGTCGAAAGCAGGCCCATGTACGCCTTGGCCGCGGTGTTGGCGGTGATCACGATGAGGCTGCGGTTGTCGGTGAGTTCGAGGTCGGGGATCACGCCGTCGTGCGCGGCTTCGGTAGCCATGCCTTCGTAGCGGATCGCCATGTAGAACATCGCGCGCGCCATCTCGCCCTTGCGATGGTTCCAGACTTCGAACGAGCCGGCATTGCCGTCGGGTGAGCGCACCCAGTTGGAGTTGCCCGGATAGCTGCCGCTGCCGCCGCCGACGCCGTTGTTCGCTTCGGTCGGCAGTTCCGTGCAGCCGCTCGCGCAGACGTCGAACGGCTTGTTGCCGCGGCTCGCGTTCTGGCTCGTGTCCGACAGCCACAGCATGTGCGTGTCGGTGTACGCGGCGAGGCTGCTGTCGGCGAAGCCGAGCGAGTTCGGCCAGGTGTGTTCGCGGTTGTAGGTGATGCCGCCGCCGGTGCCGGCGCGATCGCTGCCGATCGTGTACGAGCGGTTGCGATACACGTCGATCATCTTCGTGGCGTCATTCGGATCCTGCTGCGCGACTTCGAGGATCGTCCAGGTGTTCGTGCCCGAGCCGCTGTACGGATAGACCGTGTGGCCCTTGATCGTCTGGTGCAGCGAGCAGCGCAACTGCTCGGGGCTGGCCGGGTTCACGTGCGAGTAGTAGTCGTCGAGCGTGCCGGACGCGACCTCGAACGCGACGACGACGTCGGCCGTCATCGCGACGGAGTCGAGGTCGTGCACGCCGACCGCGTCGATCGCGAACGTGCAGCTCGCGCCCGCGGGCAGCACGGTCGCGGGCGTGAGCGTGCGCTGCGCTCCGCTGCCCGATTCGTCGAGCGCGATCGGCGTCGCGTCGCAGCTCAATGCGAACGCGTTCGCGGTCGTCACCGGCTCGCTGAACGTCACGCGCACGTCGCTCGCGATCGCGACGTTGCCCGCGCCGTCCGCAGGCTCGGTCGACACGACCGTCGGCGGCGTCGTCGCCGGATCGAGCGTCGTGAACGTGATCGCGTAGTCCGCCGCGAGCGGGTCGGGCGTACCGTCGACGTCGCTCACATGGGCGGCGAGGATCGTCCAGGTGCAGGTCTCGTTCGCGGCGAACGCGGGCGAGGGCGTCAGCACGTACGCGGTCGGGCCGCCGGCGACGCTCGCCGTGTGCGCGCCCGAGCTCGAGCAGACGATCGAGTACCACGGATCGGTGGTCGTGACGGCTTCGCTGAAGGTGACGGCCAGCGTGGTGCCGGTCGCGACGCCGCTCGCGCCGTCGGGCGGGGTCGTCGATGTGACCGCCGGTGCGAGATCGACCGGCGGGTCGCCCGCGATCGCGAACTGCACGTCGTCGATCGCGAGGCCGTCTTCGGCACCCGCGATGTCGGCATCGACCCAGCGCACCCACAGGTGCGCAGCGGGCGCGAGCGCGAGGCCCGCGATCGTGCCCGCGACCGCGACGCGGTTCGCCGCGAGGTTGCCGTCGAGCGGGCCGACCGCGCCCGCCGTCGTCGGCGAGCCGAAGTCGAGCGCATCGACGTCGACCCAGGTCGCCGAGCCGTCGTTGATCGACGTCGCGTCCAGGCTGTACTGGAAGTCGAGGCGGTCGCTGCGGCCGGCGGCGCCGAGGCGCCACTGCTCGCCCGCGTAGTTCACATCGATGTGGTCGACGACGAGGCTGCTGTCGTTGCCGAGTTCGGCGCCTATCAGCGGCTGCAGCGAGCCCGAGCGGAGCACGCCGAGCGCGCGTTCGCCGGCATTGCTCGCGCCGTAGCTGTAGGTGTTGCCCGCCGCGGTCGCGCCGGTGTCGGCGGCATACGTGCCGTTCGCATTCGTGCCGGCCTCGACGAAGTGCCAGCCCGCGGGCAGCGTCGAGCCGGTGCCGCTCGCCGCGAGCGCGTCGAAGTGCTCGAGCGCGGGCGTGCCGCCGACGAGCGACACGTATTGCGCGTGCGCGGCCGGAGCAGCCGTGAGACAAAGAAGAAGTGCGGCGCCGACGGCGCCCTTGGCGTACTGCATGTGGATTTCCCAGGACGAAGCTCGCGCACGACGCGCTAGCCTGCGTCGACGACTATAGACGCGTCAGGTGACGAAATCAGCTCGCCGCGCGGGTAGCGACTCCGGAATGGCGCCGTCAGGGCGACAGTGCGGAAGTGCGCTCGTGCGTCGAATGGCCGCGCGGGACGGCGTGTTCGCGCACGTGGATGGCGCGCTCCAGCGCGGCACGTGACGGCGCGTCGAACAGGACCGAACGCCCGCTCATGACCGACCGGTAGGCCGGGCGGTAGATGCGTCGATACTGGTTGTCGATGCTCTCGTAGATGCCCGTTCCGGCGACGAGGTCGCGGCTCGGCTCGACCATTGCCGCAGGCAGCCAGGCGCGCCAAGGCACATCGGTCGTCGATGCGCTCGTGTTGGGGCAACCGTCTG
>DASTSE010000332.1:0-4410 GCA_035760865.1 Dokdonella sp. | reverse complement strand
GCGCGGTGCTCGTGCCGTGAACGCTCGTATATGCTCGGCGGACGCGCTCGCGCCGTGCGGAGGTGAACTGGAATGTCGATGAGATTGCGTGCGGGCTGGATGCCGCTGCTGGTCGCGCCGATGCTGCTGCTGGGTGCGTGTTCCGACGACGCGCTCGACCGCGCGGCGCCGGCGGCAGCCGTGAGCGGACAGTGGATCGCGATGGCGCGCGGGCAGGTCGACGTCGAAGGCGGGCTCGTCCGGATCGTCGCGCCGCGCGATGGTCGCGTCGAAGAGGTGCGCGTCGAGGACGGCGACGCGGTCGCGCAGGGCGACGTGCTCGCGCAGCTCGACCGGCGCCAGGCGCGCATCGCGGTCGGCGTCGCCGAAGCCGGCGTCGCCGAGGCGAACGCGCAGCTCGGCGTGGCGAAAGCCAAGCTCGCGCCGGCGGCGCAGACGGCCGAGCGCGCCGCCGCCGCTGCAAACGCGGGTGCCGCGAGCGGGCAGGCCGCCGACGACGCGGGCACGGCGCTGGCCGTGCTGAAGGCCGAAGTCGCCGTTGCGGAAGCCGCGTCGAAGGTCGCGCATGCGCGCCTGGACGAAGCGCGTGCGGAGCTCGATGCGCGCACGATCACCGCGCCGGTCGCCGGGCACGTCGTACGGCGTTACGTGCATGCCGGCGATGCGGTGTCGGCGCAGGCGGCGACCGAACTGTTCCAGCTGCTGCCCGATCGCCCGCGCATCGTGCGTGCCGAACTCAACGAAGCCTATGTCGACCTCGTCAAGCCCGGCATGCGTGCCGACGTCGTGAGCGATGCGGGCCAGGGTACGGCCGTCGTGGCCGAGGTCCTGCGCGTGGGCGAAGTGTTCGGTCCAAGCCGGCTCACCGACGACCCGGTCGAGCGCGCCGGCGCGCACGACGTGGAGTGCGTGCTGCGCCTCGACGGCGGCACGTTCCGTATCGGTCAGCGCGTGCTCGTGCGCTTCCGGAAGCAGGGCTGAGGGCTGGACCGCCGCGTTGTACGGAGCGTTGCATGGGCTGTGGGCCGGGCCGAGGACCGGACGGCTGCGTTGCGCGGAGCGCTGTCGCGCAATGGACTTCTGCTCGTGGCTCCGGCCCTTCCTCTTGCCCCGCCGGCATCGTGTCTTCCGGTCCTCAGCCCGGCCCTCGCAACGCGACGCGAAACCGCTCCGAAAGGCGGCGCGGCTAGGCTGAGATCCGTGGCGGTCCCGTCGGGCCGCAGGAAGCAGCCCGTGTCCCACTGGACCATCCTCTGCGACTTCGACGGCACGATTTCGGTCGAGGACGTCACCGATTCGCTGCTCGAACGCTTCGGTCGTCCCGGCTGGCAGGCGCTCGAACAGGCGTGGAAGCGCGGCGAGATCGGTTCGCGCGATTGCATGGCGCAGCAGGTCGGCCTGCTCGACGCGAGCGATGCCGAGCTCGATGCGCACCTCGACGGCATGATGATCGATCGCGCGTTTCCCGCCTTCGTCGCGGCGACGCGCGAAGCCGGCGTGCCGCTGACGGTGCTCAGCGACGGCCTCGACTATGCGATCCGCCGCGTGCTCGGCCAGCACGACCTCGACGACCTGCCGATCGTCGCCAACCGCCTCGAAGCGGTCGGCGAGAGCGGCTGGCGCCTCGACTTCCCGCACGGCCGGCCGAACTGCCGCAGCGGCAACTGCAAATGCGCGAGCGCGGGCGATGCGCACACGGAACGCAGGCGCGTGCTGCTGATCGGCGACGGCACCTCGGATTTCTGCGTCGCCGGTGAAGCCGACCTCGTGTTCGCCAAGCACCGCCTGATCGAGCACTGCCGCTCGGCCGGCATCCCGTACGTGCCGATCACGGGTTTCGCCGACGCGCTCGAACTGTTGCCGATCCTGCTCGCGGGTGAGCTCGCAACGCACGGCCGCGATGCGGCGCCGGCGTCGCCGCAGCAGGTCGCCTGACGCCGCGAGCACGAACATCGATCGCGGCTGAAGCCGCTCCCGCAGATCCGCGCCCGGTGGGAGCGGCTGCAGCCGCGATGCCGTTCCAGACATACCGACCAATGTTGCCGCACCGAGCGGCGATTCGCCTTCCGGAGTCGCATCCTTGAACATGGACACCTCGAAGCATCCTTCCGTCGCGCGCCTCGTCGACGGTCTCGACACCGCGCGCAGCGCCGACCTGTTCGACGCCGCGTGCAGGCTCATTCCCGGCGGCGTCAACAGCACCGCGCGCGCGACGTGGTCGGGCTGGAATCCGTACCCGCTGTTCGTCGAGCGCGGCCAGGGTTCGCGCCTGCGCGACGTCGACGGCAACGAATACATCGACTACCTGCTCGGCCTCGGCCCGATGATATTCGGTCATCGCCCGCCGCGCGTGACGCAGGCGGTCGTCGATTTCATCCAGCAGCGCGGCACCGTGTTCGCGCTGCCGACCGCCGACGAGGCGCTGCTCGCGCAGAAGATCGTCGACGCGGTACCGAGCGTCGAGCGCGTACGCCTGTGCAACACCGGCACCGAAGCGGTCCTGTACGCGACGCGCCTCGCGCGCGCGTTCACGAAGCGCAGCAAGATCATCCGCTTCGAGGGCATGTATCACGGCTTCTCCGACGGGGTGTACTGGAGCAAGCATCCGTCGATCGACAAGGCCGGGCCGGACGACCGGCCGATCCCGGTACCGCAGGGCCCGGGCATGCCCAAAGGCGTCGAGGAGAATCTGCTCATCCTGCCCTGGAACGATCCGCAGGCGCTCGCCGATGCGCTCGCGCGCGAAGGCGACGCGATCGCCGCGGTGCTGACCGAACCGGTCATGTGCAACACCGGCTGCATCCTGCCGAAAACAGGCTATCTGGAGACGATGCGCGAGCTGACGGCGAAGCACGGCGTCGTGCTCATCTTCGACGAGGTCATCACGGGCTTCCGGCTCGGCCTTGCGGGAGCGCAGGGACGCCTGGGCATCCGCCCCGACCTGTCGGTGTTCGCGAAAGGCATCGGCGGCGGTTTCCCGGTCGCGGCGATGGGCGGACGCGCGGACATCATGGCGCTCGTCGCCAACGGCACGGTGTCGATGGCGGGCACCTACAGCGCCAACGGCATCGCGATCGCGGCGGCGAACGCGGCGCTCGACGAACTGGCGACGCCGGGGCTGTACGCGCAGCTCGATGCCGTGTCCGACGAGTTGCGGCTCGGGCTCGGCAAGGTGATGAGCGACGCCGGGCTGCCGGCCTACGTCGTCGGTCTCGGCCCGCTCATGCAGGTGTGGTTCGCCGAAAAGGAGATCCACAACTACCGCGACGCCGAGCGTCACGCGGACCAGGAGACTTTCCGCCGCTGGTGGCAGGGCATGCTCGGCCGGGGTGTCCTGTTCCACCCGGGTGCGTACGAGAACCTGTTCGTCTCGACCGCGCACACGCGCACGGACGTCGCGGCGACGCTCGATGCGGCGAAGCAGGTCGCGGCGGAGCTCGCGCGCACGGCGTGAGCATGCGTCGTGCCGGCTTGCCCGGCCGGCCGGGTCGTCCGACTAGTCGACGTCGAACGACTGCAGCGTCACGGGCGCCGTGCCGGTGGGTCCGAAGCGCACCTCGTCGAACTGCATCGCCGGTGCGAAGCCCGGCGCGATCCACGGCGACGAGCGTTGCACGGGCGGTGTTGTTCCCCGCGTGGGGCCGGAAGCGGGCGCCCGGGGCGTCCCGTTTCGTCTTTCGCGCAGGGCTAACCGAAACTTGACGCGCACGCCGCGTGCATCGGCAAGACTCGCGTCTCGCGGAGCGCGCATGGAGCGCCTCCGGGCAAACGGAGCTCGTTCCATGCGTCGTATCCTGCTCGCCGCGCTGCTCGGCGCGTTCACGTGTGCTCGTGCAGCCATCTCCGATCCGGCGCCGCCCGGCGACGATCACGCCGCGCTCGCCGCGATCGTCGTGACCGGCGAGCAGCCCGGGCCGGGTCTATGGAAAGTGTCGAAGGACGGCCACGTGATGTGGGTGCTCGGCACGCTGTCGCCCTTGCCGAAGCGCTTCGCGTGGCGCACTGCCGAGATCGAGCGTCGCATCGGCGAGTCGGGACACGTGCTGATGGCGCCGCAGGTGAAGATGGAAGCGAACGTTGGCTTCTTCGGCCGGCTCGCGTTGTTGCCTTCGCTGATCGGCGTCCGCGACATTCCGGGCGGCGCCAGGCTCGCGGACGTGCTGCCCGCGCCGTCCTACGAGCGTTGGCGCGTCCTCAAGCAGCGCTACATCGGACGCAGCGCCAAGGTCGAGCGTTGGCGGCCGATCTTCGCCGCGCGCGAGCTGTACGTATCGGCAATCGAGAGCGCAGGACTCGCCGAGAAGCCGATCGTGACCGACGCGGTGCGCAAGGCGGCGAAGAAGGCCGGCGTCGAACTGGTGCCGGTCGTGCTCGAGGTCGGCATCGACGCGCCGAAGGCGGCGCTCAAGG
>DASTSE010000331.1:0-8827 GCA_035760865.1 Dokdonella sp. | reverse complement strand
TCATCGCCCTTTCGATTCCCGATTCCCGATTCCCGATTCGCGGCCCGCAGGCGCCGGTCGGTTGCCGCGACGAGGCCGCCGAACATCATGAACAGCGCGCCGAGCCAGATCCAGCGCACGAACGGCTTCACGTACACGCGCACGGCCCAGGCGCCGTCGTCGCCGACCGGTTCGCCGAGTGCGACGTAGATGTCGCGGAACAGGCCGGGGTCGATCGCCGATTCGGTCTGCGGCTGCTGGTTGCGTGCGTAGACGCGCTTCTGCGGTCGCAAGGTCGCGACGACCCGGCCGCCTTCGAGCACGCTGATCGTGCCTTGCTGCGCGCGGAAGTTCGGGCCTTGCGCCTCCTTGACGCCGTCGAAGCGGAACGCGAGCGCGCCGATCGTCACGCTCTCGTTCGGCGCGAGTCGGATGTCCTTCTCGACGCTGGTGGCCTCGACCACGAGCACGCCGGCGAGGAACAGCGCGACGCCGAAGTGCGCACAGATCATGCCGAGCATCTCGGGCGTGTAGCGGCGCCCGCGCGGCAAGGTACGCCAGCGGTGCAGCGCGTACAGCACGATGCCGAGGCCGACCCAGACCGACGCGGCGACGCCCCAGTAGGCGCGGCCCCACGCGGAAACATCGCCGCCGCGCAGCCACGCGGCGACGGCGAGCGCGATCGGCAGCACGTACAGCGCGGGGCGCAGGTGCGCGAATGCCGCCTTGACGTCTCCGCGGCGCCATTTCACGAACGGCCCGAACGGCAGCAGCAGCACGACCGGCAGCATGAGCAGCACGAACATGAAGCCGAAATAGGGCGGGCCGACCGAGATGCGGCCGAGGTCGAACGCGTCGCCGATCATCGGGAACAGGGTGCCGAGCAGCACCATCGCCGCGGCGACGGTGAACATGAGGTTGTTGACGAGCAGCAGCGTCTCGCGCGAGGCGACCGCGAACGGCTCGCCGCCGGCGACCTTCGGCGCGCGCAGCGCGTACAGCAGCAGCGAGCCGCCGATCACGATCGCGAGGAAGCTCAGGATGAACAGGCCGCGCTTCGGGTCCGCCGCGAACGAATGCACGCTCGTGAGCACGCCCGAGCGGACCAGGAACGTGCCGAGCAGCGACAGCGAGAATGCGAAGATCGCGAGCAGCAGGGTCCACGCGCGGAACGAGCCGCGCTTCTCGGTGACCGCCTGCGAGTGGATGAGCGCGGTGCCGACCAGCCACGGCATGAACGAGGAGTTCTCGACCGGATCCCAGAACCACCAGCCGCCCCAGCCGAGTTCGTAGTAGGCCCACCAGCTGCCGAGCGCGATGCCGAGCGTGAGGAACGACCAGGCGACATTCGTCCACGGCCGCGCCCAGCGCACCCACGCGACATCGAGGTTGCCGCCGAGCAGTGCCGCGATCGCGAACGCGAACGCAACCGAAAAGCCGACGAAGCCCATGTAGAGCATCGGCGGATGCACGATCATGCCCGGGTCCTGCAGCACCGGGTTGAGGTCGTTGCCGTCGGGCGGCATCGGCAGCTCGCGCAGGAACGGGTTCGACGTCAGCACCATGAACAGCAGGAAGCCGAAACTGACGAAGCCGAGCACGCCGAGCACGCGCGCGATGAAGTCGTCGGGCAGGCGGCGGCTGAACGCGGCGACCGCGACGGTCCAGAGATTGAGCACCAGGACCCACAGCAGCATCGAGCCCTCGTGCGCGCCCCAGACCGCCGTGAAGCGGTAGTACCACGGCAGCACCGAGTTCGAGTTCTGCGCGACGTAGGCGACCGAAAAATCCTGCGTGACGAACGCGAACGTGAGGATCGCGAACGCGAGCACGACGAACACGGCCTGGCCCGCGACCGCGGGCCGCGCGACCGCGATCAGTGCGCGGTTGCCGAGCTGGGCACCGAGGACCGGCAGCACGCACTGCACCGCCGACAGCAGCAGGGCGAGGATGAGGGCGAATTGGCCGAGTTCGGGCAGCATGCGGGAGGCCGCGGGCGGAAAACCGCAAGCTTACGCGACTTGCGCGGGCGACTGAACCGCGCCGGCGCGGCATGGCAGCGCAGCGGCGCACTGTCGCGGGGGCGTCCGTGTTCCGCGCGGTGGGGATTGTCCTCACCACACCGAGCGCTGCGGAAGGTCGTGCATGTCGGCTTGGTCCGATTCCCGCGTCCGCCCGGTGGCGCGTTCGCCCTCCCTGTCCTTGCCTTGCCTCGGCGGGGCCGGGAACCCGAACGCCACCACCGTGACGCCCGCGGCACCACCAGCGCCAGGGCGACATCGTGCTCGCGGGTGCGTCTTCGACCGAGGCGGCGCGGGCGACGCTATTTCGAAGCCGCGTCCTGGGCCGCGACGATCTGCCAGCGGCCGTCGCGGCGCACCCAGACGTCGGTCCAGACGAAGCGTCCCTTCGAGCCGTCCTTGCGTTCCCAGCTCTCGCTGCCGTGGGCGATCGCGGTGTCGCCGAAGAACCGCACCTTCACGTCGCCGAGGTGGTTCGAGACGATGCTCTTGGCCGGACCCGTCTCGCGCGTGACCTGCGACTTGCCGTAGGTCCGGCCCCGCGTATCGGTTCCGATGAAGTCGTCGGCGAAATAGATCCTGCGCCGGGAACGGTCGCCCGTGACCACCGATTGGGCCCAGTCGCGTGAGCAGTCGATGATGTACGTTTCTGCCTGCGCCTGATGTGGCGCGGGCGTTCGCGCGGAGGCGCACGACAGCGTGGCGAGGGCGAGCGAGGCGATCGCGAGCGGTGCGTTGCGAGGCATGGGCAGCTTCCAATCGGGACGTCGGGCGTTTGGATGCCACGACCGCCGTGCACGTTAGCCGCCGGGTCGCGCGCAGCATCCGTGCACGGCGAGACTGCCGACGTTGGTGGCGCACGGAGCGTGCCCGCGGACGGCCGCGGGAGCGACGATCCGATCGAGCCCCGTCAGTCGCGCAGGTCGGCGACCGCGCACGGCACGACGAGGCGGTCGATCACCGCGGCGGTCATCTCCGCCGTCGTTGCAGCGCGGTACGGCGAAAGGTCGGCGGTGAACACGCCGGCTTCGAGCGCGTCCGAGACCGCATGTTCGACGCGCACGGCTTCCTCATCGAGGCCGAGCGAATGGCGCAGCAGCAGCGCCGCGCTGAGGATCGCGCCGACCGGGTTGGCGATGCCGCGTCCGGCGATGTCGGGCGCAGAACCGTGGATCGGCTCGTACAGGCCCGCCTTGCCGTCGCTGAGCGAGGCCGACGGCAGCAGGCCCATCGAGCCGGCGAGCATCGACGCCTCGTCGGTGAGGATGTCGCCGAACATGTTCTCGGTCACGACGACGTCGAACGCGCGCGGCTTGGCGAGCAGGTGCATCGCCATCGAATCGACGAGCTGGTGTTCGAGCTTCACGTCGGGGAACTCGTCGCGCGCGATGCGCGCGGCCACGTCGCGCCACAGCCGCGAGGTCTCGAGCACGTTCGCCTTGTCGACCGACGTCACCAGACGGCGTCGCGTGCGCGCGAGCGCGCACGCGCGGCGCACGACGCGCTCGATCTCGCCGACGCTGTACGTGCAGAGGTCGCTCGCGCCTGCGCCGTCGCGCGACTTGTCGCCGAAATAGATGCCGCCGGTGAGTTCGCGCACGACGACGAGGTCGACGCCCGCGAGCAGATGCGGCTTGAGCGGCGCGGCGCCGAGCGTCGCCGGGTGCGGCCGTACCGGGCGCAGGTTCGCGTACAGGCCCAGCGCCTTGCGCAGCGCGAGCAGGCCCTGTTCGGGGCGCACTTTCGAATTCGGGTCGGACCACTTCGGCCCGCCGACCGCGCCGAGCAGCACCGCGTCGGCGGCGCGGCACGCGGCGAGCGTCGTCGCCGGCAGCGCTTCGCCGCTCGCGTCGATCGCGGCGCCGCCGATCGCATGGTCGTGCAGCACGAAGCGGTGGCCGTGGACATGCGCGACGGCGCGCAGCACGGCGACTGCGGCGGCCGTGACTTCAGGTCCGATGCCGTCTCCGGGCAGTACGGCGATGTCAACGTGCATGGGTGGATTCCTCGTGGGCGGGCAGGCGGGATTCGTAGGCGGCGATCGCTGCGTCCTGGCGCAGCAGGTAGCCGAGCGTGTCGATGCCTTCGAGCAGGCAGGTGCGCGCGAACGCGTCGAGCGGGAACGCGAACGTGCGCCCGTCGGGCAGCGAGAGCGTGCAGTCGGCGATGTCGACGCCGAGCTCGAGGCCGGGGTGCGCGAGCAGTTCGTCGACGATCGCCTCGTCGAGCACGATCGGCAGCAGGCCGTTCTTGAGTGCGTTGCTGCGGAAGATGTCGGCGATCTCGCTGCTGACGATCGCGCGCAGGCCGAGATCGGCGAGCGCCCACGCCGCGTGCTCGCGCGACGAACCGCAACCGAAGTTGCGGCCGGCGACGAGGATCGCGGCGCCCGCGGCATCGGCACGGCCGAACGGGAAGTCCGGGTCCGGCGAGCCGTCCGCGCGCGTGCGCCAGTCGGCGAATGCGTGGCGGCCGAGGCCGCGCCGTTCGGTCGTCGTGAGAAAACGCGCGGGAATGATCTGGTCGGTGTCGATGTTGCGCTGGGGCAGCACGATGCTGCGCGAGCTGAAACGCGCGGCGGCGCGCGCGGGCGATGACGACGCATGCGTGCTCATGCGGCCTCCGTCGACAGGAATGCGCGCGGATCGGTGATCTCGCCGGCGACCGCGCACACCGCGGCCGTGAGCGGCGAGGCGAGCACGGTGCGCGCGCCCTGGCCCTGGCGACCCTCGAAATTGCGATTGCTCGTCGATACCGCGAGCTGGCCCGCCGCGACGATGTCGCCGTTCATCGCGATGCACATCGAACAGCCGGGTTCGCGCCACTCGGCGCCGGCCGCGCGAACGATGCGATCGATGCCTTCGTCCTCCGCGGCGCGTTTGACGCGCGCCGAGCCCGGCACGACGAGCATGCGCACGCGCGGATGCACACGGCGGCCCTGCAGCACGCGGGCGACCTCGCGCAGGTCGCCGATGCGCGCGTTGGTACAGCTGCCGACGAAGACGACGTCGACCGCGCGCCCCGCGACCGCGGCGCCGTCGCTCCAGCCCATGTAGTCGCGCGCCTTGGCCGCATCGGCGTCGGTCGCGGCCGGGATGCGCGCGTCGATCGCGGCGACCTGGCCCGGGTGCGTGCCCCAGCTCACGCTCGGGCGCACGTCGCGCGCGTCGATGCGCACCTCGGCGTCGTGGCGAGCGCCGTCATCGCCGGCGAACGAACGCCAGCGCTCGACCGCGCGCGCGAATGCGTCTCCGCGCGGCGCACGCGGCGCGCGTGCGAGGTAGTCGAACGTGACGTCGTCGGGCGCGATCAGGCCCGCGCGCGCGCCGGCCTCGATCGACATGTTGCAGACGGTCATGCGTTGTTCCATCGACAGCGCGCGGATGGTGCTGCCGCGGTACTCGATCACGTGGCCGGTGCCGCCGTTGACGCCGATCGTGCCGATCACGTGCAGGATCAGGTCCTTGGCGCCGACGCCCGCACCGAGCTCACCGTCGATCGTGATCGCGAGCGACTTCGGCTTGCGCTGCAGCAGGCACTGCGTCGCGAGTACGTGCGCGACTTCGCTCGTGCCGATGCCGAACGCGAGCGCGCCGAACGCGCCGTGCGTCGCGGTGTGGCTGTCGCCGCAGACGATCGTCATGCCCGGCTGCGTCAAGCCGAGTTCGGGGCCGACGACGTGGACGATGCCGCGCGTGTCGCCGTCGAAGTCGAACAGCTCGATCGCATGCTTCGCCGCATTGCGGCGCAGTGCCTCGACCTGCGCCTCGGCGTCGGCGCTCGCGTACGGCAGGCGCCCGTCCGCATCGGCGGGCAGGGTCGGCGTCGAGTGATCGAGGGTCGCCTTCGTGCGATCGGGCCGGCGCACGCGGAGGCCGCGCGCATCGAGTTCCGCGAACGCCTGCGGCGAGGTGACCTCGTGCACGAGGTGCAGGTCGACGTACAGCGTCGCCGGTGCGGCGTCGGTTTCCGGGACGACGACGTGCGCGTCCCACAGCTTGTCGAACAGGGTTCTCGCAATCATCGTGCGCGTTTCCTCGTGTCTCGCGTGGCAGGCCGGATCGAGCCGAAGGCGGAGCCGGCGCCGTGCGCCCTGATCCGGCCTGCGTGCCTGCGTCGGTGATGCAGCCCCCGTCCCGCCGGGAGAGCGGCGCTGGAGGCGGTGCGATGCAGCGTGAGCGTCTTCATCGGAATCCGCTCACGCGGCCGCCGGCACGCGTTGCGGCGTACGCCGCGCGACGCGGTTGGCGACGTCGAGCCAGGCGAGCGCGCTCGCCTCGATGATGTCGGTGCTCGTGCCGGTGCCGGTCATCTCGACGCCGTCGCAGCGTGCGACGACGCTCGCGGTGCCTTGCGCGTCGTCGCCGGTGGTGAGGCTGGACACGCTGTAGCCGTCGATCTCGAGCGCGACGCCGGTCGCGCGCGCGAGCGCGGCGAACAGCGCGTGCACGGGCCCGTCGCCGACCGCGGCCTCGCTGATCGTCGCGCCGTCGGGGGAGACGAGCTGCACGCTCGCGGTCGGCAGGCTGCCGTCGCCGACGCCCGTGCTCACGTGTGCGCGCTCGAGGCGATACCCGCGCGGTCGCTGCAGGTCCGCTTCGAGCACGAGCGCCTCGAGGTCGGCATCGAACACCTCGCGCTTCTTCTCGGCGAGCGCCTTGAACGCGGCGAACACGCCGTCGATGCGCGCGTCGTCGAGCGCGTGGCCGAGCGTGCGCAGGCGGTCGGCGAGTGCGGCGCGACCGCTGTGCCGGCCGAGCACGATCTGCGACGCGGCCCAGCCGACGTCCTCGGGATTCATGATCTCGTAGGTGCCGCGGTGGCGCAGCATGCCGTGCTGGTGGATGCCCGATTCGTGCGCGAACGCGTTGCGGCCGACGATCGCCTTGTTGCGCTGTACCGCCATTCCGGTCAGGCGCGAGAGCAGGCGCGACGCGGGGACGAGGCGGCGCGTGTCGATGCGCGTGTCGGCGCCGAACCATGCGTTGCGCACCTTGAGCGCCATCACGAGCTCCTCCAGCGCACAGTTGCCGGCGCGCTCGCCGATGCCGTTGATCGTGCACTCGACCTGGCGCGCGCCGCCTTCGAT
Organism: Dokdonella sp.; assembly: GCA_035760865.1. Taxonomy (GTDB): domain Bacteria; phylum Pseudomonadota; class Gammaproteobacteria; order Xanthomonadales; family Rhodanobacteraceae; genus Dokdonella_A. The sequence continues at coordinate 1,738 of DASTSE010000331.1, read as the reverse complement.
CGCGGCGAGCGAGTTCGCCACGGCCATGCCGAGGTCGTCATGGCAGTGCGCGCTGAAGACGACGCCGGCCGCGCCGGGTACGCGCGCGATGAGGCGCTCGAACAGCGCGCGCATCTCCGCGGGCGTCGTGTAGCCGAGCGTGTCGGGCACGTTGATCGTGCCGGCGCCGTTGGCGATCGCGACGCCGATCACCTCGGCGAGGAAGTCCTCCTCGGTGCGCGTGCCGTCCTCGGTCGAGAACTCGACGTCGTCGCACCAGCGGTGCGCGAGCGCGACGTTGCGCGCGGTCGCCTCGAGCACGGCCGCCTTGTCCATGCGCAGCTTGTGCTCGCGATGCAGCGGGCTGGTGGAGATGAACACGTGCAGGCGCGGCTTCGCCGCGTGCTCGATCGCGCGCATCGACGCCTCGATGTCGGCCGACAGGCAGCGCGACAGCACGCACAGCGTGGTGTCGCGCAGCTCGCGTGCGATCGCCGCAGTCGCCTCGCGGTCGGCGTGTGAACTGGCGGGGAATCCGGTTTCGATGACGTCGACGCCGAGTTCGGCGAGTGCGCGCGCCATCACGAGTTTCTGCCGCGGCGTCATGCTGCAGCCGGGCGACTGCTCGCCGTCGCGCAGCGTGGTGTCGAAGATGCGTACGTGGGGCTCCGATGGCGCGTTCATGCGGTGATCTCCTCGGGCAGGGGGCGGGTGGGAAGGAACGGATCGAGCGCGGGCGGCGCGATCGCGGGCGCCGATCCGCTGCCGGCGTCGCGATGCCGCCGGCGCGGACGGCGCGGCGCACGCGGACGCTCCTCGGCGAGCAGGCTTGCGAGCAAGGCGGCGTCGACGTTGCCGCCGGAGACGACCGCGCACTTGCGGCGCCCCGCGACGCGGCGGCCGGCCGCGAGGGCGAGCGCACCCGCGCCTTCGGCGATCACGTGTTCCTCGAGCGCGAGGCGCACGAGCGTTTCGCGCAGTTCGGCCTCGCGCACGATGACGAGGTCGTCGAGCAGTTCGGCGAGCACGCGCCGCGTCAGGCGGCCCGGCTCCTTCACGCGCACGCCGTCGGCGAGCGTAGGTGCGGGATCACGGGCGTCCTCGCCGCGCAGGACGCGCGCCATTGCGTCGACGCCCTCGACCTGCGCGCCGACCACGCGCACGCGTCGAGCGCCGGCACCGCGCAGCGACTTGAGTGCGAGCGCGACGCCGGCGGCAAGGCCGCCGCCGCCGATCGGCACGAGCACGACGTCGGGCGCGAGTGCGGCGAGCTCGAGGCCGACCGTGCCTTGTCCGGCAATCACGTCCGGGTCGTCGAACGCGGGCAGCAGGCGCCAGTCGTGCTGCGCGGCGAGCGCGGCCGCGAACGCCTTCGTCTCGTCGTAGGTTTCGCCGTGCAGGCGCACGGTCGCACCCCAGTGCGCGACGCCGGCGACCTTCGTGGCCGGCGCCGAACGCGGCATCACGGCGATCGCATGCGCGCCGAGGCGCGAGGCGGCCCAGGCCAGGCCCTGGGCATGGTTGCCCGCAGACGCGGCGATCGTCGTGCGGCGGTCGCCGCGTTCGCGCGCGGCGAGCAACGCGTTGAGCGCGCCGCGCACCTTGTACGAACCCGTGCGCTGCAGGTTCTCGAGCTTGAGCCAGCAACCGAAGCGCTCGGCGCGATGCAGCGGTGTCGGTGCGAGGTGCGTGCGCAGGCGCGCCTGCGCGACGAGCACGTCGGCGAAGCCGACCGATCCGGCGTCGGGATCGAACGCGC